>NZ_JBYIRM010000040.1:0-76417 GCF_057708105.1 Actinacidiphila sp. bgisy144
GCCGTGGCCGCGTAGCTCCCGGCGGGGGCCGGCGGGCGGGCCGCGGACTTCTCCATGTGCACCAGGCTGAGCCGGCGGTTGACCGGCTCCGCGGCGCCCACCTGCTCGTAGCCGAGCTTGCGGTACATCCGCTGCTGGACCTGGCTGCGGTGCCCGGTGAAGAGGCGGTAGCGCTTGGCCTCGGCTTCGGCGGCGAGGCGGTCTTCGAGTGCGGCGAGCAGGCGCCCGCCGAGCCCGTGCCGTTGCAGGCGCGGGTGGACGATCAGCTTGCCGATACGGGCGGTGCCGTCGTCGTCGACGGCGCCGCGGACGGAACCGACGACCTCCTCGCCGAGCCGCGCCACGAGGACGGTGCTCCCGGCGAGTTCGGCGCGCAGTTCCTCGAGGGTCTGGGTGAGCGGCTCGATCGTGTAGTCGCCGTACAGCTCTGCTTCGCCCTGATAGCACAGGTACTGGAGTTTCAGGATCTTCTCGGCGTCGCCGCTGTTCGCCGTAGAGATGGTCACGCTCATGCCCATGTCGCGCGGGCCTCCCCTTCGAAATCCGTCCGGGCGGGATTGAGGGTGTGGTGCACGCCCGGAACGTGTGCCTGTGCGGAGTTGATACGAATGTGCGCTCGATGTCGCCTCCGCTGGCGCCGATGATCGCACAGGTGAACCGGTCGGGTACCGCTGCCGCGGTCTCCGGCACAGCGCCGCCGAGGCGTGCCGCGAGCACGTCCGGACGTCGGCTGTTTACCGTGCATTACCCCGTCCCACCGGGGATTCAACCCTCCGATTCACGACCGGAACGGGCGAGTTGGCGCCCCGTGCGGGCGACCTGGGCGGCACCGGCCTGTGATATTCCCAACTCCCCTGCCGCGCGGGGCCGGTCGGCCGTGCGGCGGCGCCGTCCCCGGCACCCGGTGCGGCCTGCGCGGACGTCCGTTCCCCGGTGGGTGAACCCGGCGTGCGCGGGCGGGGGCCGCGCAAGTATCGTCGGGGGCCTACGGGCCGGTAGGGTCGGTCCGCAGGTTGACGTCCGTACGAGCCCGGAGGGGTCCGTTGTCCCGCATGTCCCGCAGCGTGCTGAAGGCGATCCTGCTGGTGCTGATGCGTGTGCTGTACCGCCCGGTCGTGGAGGGCGTGGAGCACATCCCGTCCGGGGGCGCGGTGATCCTGGCGGGCAACCACGTCACCTTCATCGACTCCCTGTTCCTGTCGCTGGTGGTCGACCGGCAGGTCTACTTCATCGGCAAGGACGAGTACGTCACCGGCAAGGGGCTCAAGGGCCGCCTGATGGCCTGGTTCTTCACCACCTGCGGCATGATCCCGGTGGACCGCGACGGCGGCCACGGCGGGGTGGCGGCGCTGATGACCGGGCGCCGGGTACTGGAGGAGGGCAAGATCTTCGGGATCTACCCCGAGGGCACCCGCTCCCCCGACGGCCGGCTCTACCGCGGCCGCACCGGCATCGCCCGGCTGGCGCTGATGACCGGCGCCCCCGTGGTCCCGTTCGCGATGATCGGCACCGACAAGGTGCAGCCCGGCGGCACCGGGATGCCCCGCATCGCCCCGGTGAAGGTCCGCTTCGGCACCCCGCTGGACTTCTCCCGCTACGACGGCATGGACCGCGACCGCTACGTGCTGCGCGCCGTCACCGACGAGGTGATGTCCGAGGTGATGCACCTCGGCGGCCAGGAGTACGTCGACATCTACGCGACCAAGGCGAAGGCGGCGTAGGAACAGGCTGAAACGGCTGGGGGCGGGCACGGTCTTCGTGCCCGCCCCCAGCCGTTCGTGCGGCGGCCCGGCTTACGCGGAGGGCCCGGCGGCGGCGCTCTGCTTGGCCGTCGCCCAGGCGTGCTGGGTGGCGAGGTCCGCCTTGACCTCGGCGAGTTGGACGGCGACGGCGGACGGCGCGGTGCCGCCGCGGCCGTTGCGTGCGGCGAGGGCGCCGGGCACGTTGAGCACCTCACGCACCTGGGGGGCCAGGTGCGGGGAGATCTTCGCGAACTGCTCGTCGGTGAGCTGGTCGAGCTCGATGCCCTCGGCCTCGCACACCTTGACGCACTCCCCGGCCACCTCGTGCGCGACCCGGAACGGCACGCCCTGCCGGACCAGCCACTCGGCGATGTCGGTGGCCAGCGAGAAACCGGCCGGGGCCAGCGCCGCCATCCGCTCCTCGTGCACCGTGAGGGTGGCCATCATGCCGGTGAACGCCGGGAGCAGCACCTCCAGTTGGTCGCAGGAGTCGAAGACCGGCTCCTTGTCCTCCTGGAGGTCCCGGTTGTAGGCCAGCGGCAGCGCCTTGAGGGTGGCCATCAGCCCGGTGAGGTTGCCGATCAGCCGGCCGGACTTGCCGCGGGCCAGCTCGGCGATGTCCGGGTTCTTCTTCTGCGGCATGATCGAGGAGCCGGTGGAGAAGGCGTCGTGCAGGGTGACGAAGGAGAACTCCTTCGTGTTCCAGATGATGATCTCCTCGGCGATCCGGGAGACGTTGATCCCGATCATCGCGGTGATGAACGCGAACTCCGCGACGAAGTCCCGCGAGGCGGTGCCGTCGATGGAGTTGCCGGCGCTGCCGTGCTCGAAGCCGAGGTCACGGGCGACCGCCTCCGGGTCCAGGCCGAGCGAGGACCCGGCGAGCGCGCCGGAGCCGTACGGCGAGACCGCGGTGCGCTCGTCCCACTGCCGCAGCCGCTCCGCGTCCCGGGACAGCGCCTGCGCGTGGGCGAGCACATGGTGGGCGAAGAGCACCGGCTGCGCGTGCTGGAGGTGGGTGCGGCCGGGCATCGCCGCGTCCGGGTGCGCCTCCGCGAGGCCGACCAGCGCGTCCTGGAGGTCGGCGACCAGACCGCCCATGATCCGGGCGTGGTCGCGCAGGTACATCCGGAAGAGCGTGGCGACCTGGTCGTTCCGCGACCGCCCGGCCCGCAGCTTCCCGCCGAGGTCCGGGCCGACCCGCTCCAACAGGCCCCGCTCCAGCGCGGTGTGCACGTCCTCGTCGGCGATCGTCCCGCGGAACGTGCCCGCGGCCACGTCCGCCTCCAGCGCGTCCAGCCCGGCGATCATCCGGTCCAGCTCGTCCGCGGTCAGCAGCTCGGCCCGGTACAGCACCCGCGCGTGCGCGCGGGACCCCGCGATGTCGTACGGCGCGAGCCGGAAGTCGAAGTGCACGGACGCCGACAGCTTCTCCAACGCGGCGGACGGCCCGTCGGCGAACCGCCCGCCCCACAGCTTCAGATCCTGGCCGCCGGCCGCGTTCTTCTCAGCACTCATGAGCATAATTATGCACTCCCCCGCATGATTCACCAAGCTCAAGGCGGCTCGACCGGAGGACCAGAAGCAATAAAGGGGCGCGAGGAACTGCGCGAGCAACCGGCCACCGGGTGGCAGCCGGCTACGAGACCGCAACCACGACGGCGCTACGCCTCCCCCTGCGCAAGCCTCAGCAAGTGATCCGCCAGCTTCTGCCCCCCGGCAGGGTCCCGAGAGATCAGCACCACCGTGTCATCCCCGGCGATCGTCCCGAGGATGTCGTACACCTCGGCCTGGTCCATCGCCGACGCGAGGAACTGCGCCGCCCCCGGCGGCGTCCGCACCACCACGAGGTTCGCCGAAGCCTCCGCGGAGATCAGCAGCTCCGCGGCGAGCCGCCGCATCCGCTCCTCCTTGACCGACTCCCCCAGCGGCGCCTGCGGCGTGCGGAACCCCCCTTCGGAGGGCACCGCGTAGATCAACTCCCCGTCGTTCGTACGGATCTTGACCGCGCCGAGTTCGTCGAGGTCCCGGCTGAGCGTCGCCTGGGTGACGCTCAGCCCGTCGTCGGCGAGCAGCTTCGCCAGTTGGCTCTGGGAGCGCACCGGCTGCCGCCCCAGCAGGTCGACGATCCTGCGGTGGCGGGCGGTACGGGTCTGCGGGACGGCCTGTCCCGCGCCATGCGCATGCTGCTCGGTCATCGTGTACGGATCTCCGTCATTCTCCTGATCGGCCCGCCTGAGCGGCCTGGTGCACCTCGTCGAGCACACCGGGCAGCACCCGGAGGAACGCGTCGGTCTCCGCGTCGCCCACGACCAGCGGCGGGGCGAGGCGCACCACCCCGGGGACGGCCGCGTTCACCAGGAGCCCGGCCTGCTGCGCCGCGCGCTCGACCTTGGCGGCCAGCGGCTCGGTGAGCACGATACCGATCAACAGCCCGGAACCGCGCACGTGATCGACGAGCGGGTGGTTCAGCGCGGCCACGCCCTGCCGCAGTTTCTCGCCCTGCCGCTTGACGTTGTCGAGCAGGTCCTCGGCCGCGATGGTCTCCAGGACGGCCAGCGCGGCGGCGCAGGCGACCGGGTTGCCGCCGAAGGTGGTGCCGTGGCTGCCGGGGGTGATCAGCTCCGCGGCCTCGCCGAACGCGATCGCCGCACCGAGCGGCAGCCCGCCGCCCAGGCCCTTGGCCAGGGTCATCACGTCGGGCTCGACGCCCTGTGCCTGGCACTCGAACCAGTGGCCGGTCCGGCCGACGCCGGTCTGCACCTCGTCGAGGACCAGGAGGGTGCCGGTGGCCGCGGTGATCTCCCGGGCCGCCCGCAGATAACCGGCCGGGGGCACCACGACGCCGTACTCGCCGAGGATCGGCTCCAGGATCACCATCGCGGTGTCGGTGGTGACCGCGGCGCGCAGCGCGGCCTCGTCGCCGTACGGGACGTGGGTGACGTCGCCGGGCAGCGGCTCGAACGCGGTGCGCTTGGCGGGCTGGCCGGTGAGCGCCAGGGAGCCCATGGTGCGGCCGTGGAAGGCGCCCTGGGCGGCGACGACATGGGTGCGGCCGGTGAGCCGGCCGATCTTGAAGGCCGCCTCGTTGGCCTCGGCGCCGGAGTTGGCGAAGAAGACCCGGCCCGGGCGGCCGGCCAGCTCGATCAGCCGCTCGGCGAGCGCGACGGTCGGCTCGGCGAGGAAGAGGTTGGAGATGTGGCCGAGCGACCCGATCTGCCGGGTGACGGCCTCGACGACGGCCGGGTGGGCGGTGCCCAGGGCGTTGGTGGCGATGCCGCCGACGAAGTCGAGGTACTCGTTGCCCTCGGCGTCCCAGAAGCGGGCGCCCTCGCCGCGGGCCAGCGGCAGCCGGGGGACGCCGTAGCTGTTCATCATCGCGCCCTGCCAGCGCTGGGCCAGCTCCTCGTTGGCGGTCACCGTGCTCCCCCTTCTGCGGACGGGTCCGCGGTCGTCGTGTGGTCGGCGACAAGGGCGCCGGGCGGCGCCGGGTCCTGCGCCGGGTCCGGGTCGGGCACGACCATCGTGCCGATGCCCTCGTCGGTGAAGATCTCCAGCAGGATCGAGTGCGGCACCCGGCCGTCGATGACGCGGGCGGTGCTCACCCCGTGGCGTACGGCGTGCAGGCAGCCCTCCATCTTGGGCACCATCCCGCTGGACAGGTCCGGCAGCAGCATCTCCAGCTCGCTGGCGGTCAGCCGGCTGATCACGTCGTCGCTGTGCGGCCAGTCCTCGTACAGGCCCTCGACGTCGGTGAGCACCATCAGCGTCTCGGCGCCGAGGGCCGCGGCCAGCGCGGCGGCGGCGGTGTCGGCGTTGACGTTGTAGATGTGGCCGTCGTCGGCGGAGCGGGCGATCGAGGAGACCACCGGGATACGGCCGTCGGCGAGCAGCGCCTCGATGGCGCCGGTGTCGATCGCGGTGATCTCGCCGACCCGGCCGATGTCCACCGTCTCGCCGTCGATCGTCGGGCGGTGCTTGACGGCGCTGATGGTGTGGGCGTCCTCGCCGGTCAGGCCGACCGCGAGCGGGCCGTGCCGGTTGAGCAGGCCGACCAGTTCGCGCTGCACCTGGCCGGCGAGCACCATCCGGACCACGTCCATCGCCTCGGGCGTGGTGACCCGCAGGCCCGCCTTGAACTCGCTGACCAGGCCGTGCCGGTCGAGCTGGGCGCTGATCTGCGGGCCGCCGCCGTGCACGACGACCGGCTTGAGCCCGGCGTGCCGCAGGAACACCACGTCCTGCGCGAACGCGGCCTTCAGCGCGTCGTCGACCATGGCGTTGCCGCCGAACTTCACCACCACGGTCCGGCCGTGGTGCCGGGTCAGCCAGGGCAGCGCCTCGATCAGGACCTGCGCCTTGGGCAGCGCGGTGTGCTTGCGCGGGGTTCCCCCGGGGCGGGGGTCGGTGGTGGTCATGAGCTGTACGCGCTGTTCTCGTGGACGTAGTCGGCGGTGAGGTCGTTGGTCCAGATCACGGCGGACGCGTCGCCGGCGCCGAGGTCGGCGGTGATGACGACCTCGCGGAAGCGCATGTCGACCAGGTCGCGGTCCTCGCCGACCGAGCCGGCCCGGCAGACCCACACGCCGTTGATCGCCACGTCGAGCGCGTCGGGGTCGAAGGCGGCGGAGGTGGTGCCGATCGCGGACAGCACCCGGCCCCAGTTGGGGTCCTCGCCGTGCACGGCGCACTTCAGGAGGTTGTTGCGGGCGATGGAGCGGCCCACCTCGACGGCGTCGTCCTCGGTCGCGGCGTGCACCACCTCGATCCGGATGTCCTTGCTCGCGCCCTCGGCGTCGCCGATGAGCTGCCGGGCGAGGTCGGCGCAGACCGCGCGGACGGTCTCGGCGAGCTCCTCGTACTCCGGGGTGACGCCGGAGGCGCCCGAGGCGAGCAGCAGCACCGTGTCGTTGGTGGACATGCAGCCGTCGGAGTCGATCCGGTCGAAGGTCAGCCGGGTGGCGTCCCGCAGCGCCTTGTCCAAGGTGCCCGGGTCGGCGTCGGCGTCGGTGGTGAGGACCACGAGCATGGTGGCCAGGCCCGGGGCGAGCATGCCCGCGCCCTTGGCCATGCCGCCGACGGTGAAGCCGGACGGGCCGGTGGCCACGGCGGTCTTGTGCACGCTGTCGGTGGTCTTGATGGCGATGGCGGCCTTCTCGCCGCCGTGCTCGGACAGCGCGGCGGCGGCCGTGCCGATGCCCGCCAGCAGCTTGTCCATCGGCAGCCGCAAGCCGATCAGGCCGGTCGAGGCGACCGCGACCTCGCCCGCGCTGTGGCCCAGCACCTCCGCGACCCGCTCGGCGGTCGCGTGCGTGTCCTGGAAGCCCTTGGGGCCGGTGCAGGCGTTGGCGCCGCCGGAGTTGAGCACCACGGCGGTCACCTCGCCGCCCTTGAGCACCTGCTCCGACCACAGCACCGGTGCGGCCTTCACCCGGTTCGACGTGAAGACGCCCGCGGCGGCCCGGCGCGGCCCGGCGTTGACCACCAGGGCCAGGTCCGGGTTGCCGTTCTCCTTGATCCCGGCGGCAACCCCCGCCGCCGTGAACCCCTTAGCTGCCGTCACGCTCAAGGCGCCACTCCGATCGTGGAAAGTCCCGTCGCCTCCGGGAGCCCGAGGGCGATGTTCATGCTCTGTACGGCGCCGCCCGCGGTGCCCTTCGCGAGGTTGTCGATCGCGCTGATCGCGATGACGCGCCCGGCGTCCGGGTCGTGGGCGACCTGGACGTGTGCGGCGTTGGAGCCGTAGACCGAGGCGGTCGCCGGCCACTGGCCCTCGGGCAGCAGGTGGACGAACGGCTCGTCGGCGTACGCCTTCTCGTACGCGGCGCGCACGTCGGCCGCGCCGACGCCCGGGAGCGCCGCCGCGGAGCAGGTCGCGAGGATGCCGCGGGGCATGGGCGCGAGGGTGGGCGTGAAGGACACGCTCACCCGCTGCCCGGCGACCGCGCTGAGGTTCTGGATCATCTCGGGGGTGTGCCGGTGGCCGCCGCCGACGCCGTAGGG
Organism: Actinacidiphila sp. bgisy144; assembly: GCF_057708105.1. Taxonomy (NCBI): domain Bacteria; kingdom Bacillati; phylum Actinomycetota; class Actinomycetes; order Kitasatosporales; family Streptomycetaceae; genus Actinacidiphila; species Actinacidiphila sp. bgisy144. The sequence goes on from NZ_JBYIRM010000040.1 coordinate 7,746, forward strand.
CGTCATGGACCCCATCACCTCGGAGCCGAGCAGGTGCGGCTTGGGCGCCTTGCCCGCGCCGGACGTGCCGGACGCGGCGACGACCACCGCCTCGGGCGCCACCAGGCCGGCCACGTAGGCCGGGAAGAGGGCGAGCGAGACGGCCGTCGGATAGCAGCCGGGCACCGCGACGCGCTTGGACCCCTCCAGCGCGGCGCGGCCACCCGGCAGTTCGGGCAGCCCGTACGGCCAGCTGCCCGCGTGCTCCGACCCGTAGAACCGCTCCCAGTCGGCGGCGTCCCGGAGCCGGAAGTCGGCGCCCATGTCGATCACGAGCACATCCTCGCCCAGCTGCTCGGCGACCGCCGCGGACTGGCCGTGCGGCAGCGCGAGGAAGACCACGTCGTGGCCGGCGAGCACCTGCGCGGAGGTCTCCGCGAGCACCCGGTCGGCCAGCGGCACCAGGTGCGGCTGGAGCGCGCCCAGCCGCTGCCCGGCGTTGCTGTTGCCGGTCAGCGCCCCGATCTCGACCTCGGGGTGCCCGACGAGCAGTCTGAGCACCTCTCCGCCGGCGTATCCGCTGGCCCCGGCCACCGCCACCCGTACCGTCATGGCTCCTCCTTCGACGGCATGACTATACGGGCGGGTGCACTTTTATGCAATGAGCCGAACGGGGGTCACCCGCGGGCGCACCCCGGGGCGGGGTCAGCCGGCGGCGAGGCGGGCCACCAGCAGGCCGACGCGGCGGTCGGCCTCGGTCGCAGGCAGGCGCCCCTCGCGGGTGAGGGTGGCCAGGCCGTGCAGGGCCGCCCAGAACAGCTCGGTGAACAGTCCGGGGTCGGCGTCCCCGGCGACCGGGCCGAGGGTTTCGAGCAGGGCGGCGAAGGCGTCCTTGAGCGACGCCGGGGTGTCCTCGCGCGCGAACGCCAGACCGCCGTCGAGCCGGAACAGCGCGTCGTAGACCGCCGGGTTGCGCGCCGCGAAGTCGAGGTAGGCCCGGGCGAGTGCCGCGACCCGGTCGCGCGGCCCGGGCACGGCCGAGACCGCGGAGCGCAGCGCGGCGGCCAGCTCGGCGGCCCCTTCGACGGCCACGGCGCCGATGATCTCGCGCTTGCCCCGGAAGTGGCTGTAGAGGACGGGCTGGCTGTACTCGATCCGCTCGGCGAGCCGGCGGGTGGTGACCGCGTCCCAGCCCTGCCGCTCGGCGATCTCGCGGGCCGTCGCCACGATCAGCCGCTCGCGGTCCGCCCGCTCGCGCTCCTTGCGTTCCTGTACCGACATGACTCGATCCTAGCATCGCTAGACAATCGAGCGGCAGCAGGTCTAGCGTTGGCCCTAGTCCTAGCAACGCTAGATTCCAGAAGGGGTCACCCATGCTCAACGCACTCGAGGTCGTCACCACCGTGGTCGTCGGCGTGATGGTGGGGGTGGAGTTCTCGGTCGCCTTCGTCGTCAACCCGATCCTCGGGGCGCTGCCCGTCGACAGCTACCAGCTCGGCCGCGCCCACGGGGGCCGGATGCTCGGCGCGGTGATGCCGTTCTGGTACATCGGCTCGCTCGTCCTCGTCGCGCTCTGGGCGGCGGCTGGCCGGCACCACCAGGGGGCCGGGCTCGTCGTCACCGCCGGCGCGCTGCTGGTCACCAGCGTGGTCATGTCGCTGCTGCTGCTCGTCCCGATCAACAACCGCACCAAGGCGTGGACCCCCGAGAATCGGCCCGCGGACTGGCGGGAGCAGATGGACCGCTGGGACCGCTTCCACTACGTCCGCGTCGCCGTGATCGTCGCGGCCTTCGCGGCGCTGGCCGCCGCCCTGGTCTGAGGCAGGGGCGGGGCAGGGCGGGACGGACGGGGCCGGGGCCGGGCGGTGTCCGGTTGTCCACAGGAATCCGGGGGCTTGTTCGAGGAGAGGACGGCGACGGGATATCTTGATATCAAGCAATGTTGGAGACTGGACGGAGAGCAAGCGGTGGCTGACTCGACCATCATCTACACGCACACCGACGAGGCCCCGGCCCTGGCCACGTACTCGTTCCTGCCCGTGATCCAGGCGTACGCCTCGACCGCCGGGGTCACGGTCGAGAGCCGGGACATCTCGCTGGCGGGCCGGATCATCGCCGGCTTCCCGGAGTACCTGGAGGAGGACCAGCGGATCGACGACGCGCTGGCCGAGCTGGGTGAGCTGGCGCAGCGGCCCGAGGCGAACATCATCAAGCTGCCGAACATCTCCGCGTCGATCCCGCAGCTCAAGGCGGCCGTCGCCGAGCTGCGCGAGCAGGGCTACGCACTGCCGGACTACCCGGACGACCCGAAAACCGACGAGGAGCGCGACATCCGCGCCCGGTACGACAAGGTCAAGGGCAGCGCGGTCAACCCGGTGCTGCGCGAGGGCAACTCCGACCGCCGCGCGGCCGCCGCGGTGAAGAACTACGCCAAGGCCCACCCGCACCGCATGGGCGCCTGGTCGGCGGACTCGAAGACGAACGTGGCCACGATGGGCGCCGACGACTTCCGCTCCACCGAGAAGTCCGCGGTCATCGCCGCCGACGGCAGCCTGCGCATCGAGCTGCACGGCGACGACGGCAGCACCAGCGTGCTGCGCGAGTCGGTGCCGGTGCTGGCCGGCGAGGTCGTGGACGCGTCGGTGCTGCGGGTCGGCGCGCTGCGCGAGTTCCTCACCGCGCAGGTCGCCCGGGCCAAGGCCGAGGGCGTGCTGTTCTCGGTGCACCTGAAGGCGACCATGATGAAGGTCTCCGACCCGATCATCTTCGGCCACGCGGTGCGCGCGTTCTTCCCGAACACCTTCGCGGAGTACGGCGCGGTGTTCGCCGCCGCCGGCCTGACGCCGAACGACGGCCTCGGCGCGATCCTGGCCGGCGCGGAGAAGCTGCCGGAGGGCGAGGCGATCAAGGCGTCCTTCGCCGCGGAGCTGGCCGCCGGCCCGGCGCTGGCGATGGTCGACTCCGATCGCGGCATCACCAACCTGCACGTGCCCAGCGACGTCATCGTGGACGCCTCGATGCCCGCGATGATCCGCACCTCGGGCCACATGTGGGGTCCGGACGGCAAGGAGGCCGACACCCTGGCGGTGCTGCCCGACAGCAGCTACGCGGGCGTCTACCAGGTCGTGCTCGACGACTGCCGGGCGCACGGCGCCTTCGACCCGGCCACCATGGGCTCGGTGCCGAACGTCGGCCTGATGGCCCAGAAGGCCGAGGAGTACGGCAGCCACGACAAGACCTTCGAGATCGCCGCCACCGGCACCGTCCGGGTGGTCGACGGCAGCGGTGCGGTCGTGCTGGAGCAGGCCGTCTCGGCCGGCGACATCTTCCGGATGTGCCAGACCAAGGACCTGCCGATCCGCGACTGGGTCAAGCTCGCCGTCACCCGCGCCCGCGCCACCGGCGACCCGGCTGTCTTCTGGCTGGACGCCGAGCGCGCCCACGACGCGGCGCTGATCGCCAAGGTCGAGGCGTACCTGCCGGAGCACGACACCGAGGGCCTGGACATCCGGGTGCTCTCCCCGATCGAGGCGACGAAGCTGTCCCTGGAGCGCATCCGCCGCGGCGAGAACACCATCTCCGTCACCGGCAACGTGCTGCGCGACTACCTGACCGACCTCTTCCCGATCCTGGAGCTGGGCACCAGCGCCAAGATGCTGTCGGTGGTGCCGCTGATCAACGGCGGCGGGCTGTTCGAGACCGGCGCCGGCGGCTCCGCGCCCAAGCACGTGCAGCAGCTGGTCAAGGAGGACTACCTGCGCTGGGACAGCCTCGGCGAGTTCCTGGCGCTCGCGGTGAGCTTCGAGCACCTCGCGCAGACCACCGGGAACACGCGGGCGCAGATCCTGGCCGACACCCTCGACCGTGCCACCGGCACGTTCCTCAACGAGGACAAGTCGCCGTCCCGGCGGGTCGGCGGGATCGACAACCGCGGCAGCCACTTCTACCTGGCGGTGTACTGGGCGCAGGAGCTGGCCGCGCAGTCCGACGACACGCAGCTCGCGGAGGCGTTCGCGCCGCTGGCGAAGACCCTCGCGGAGCAGGAGGAGGCGATCGTCGCCGAACTCATCGCCGTCCAGGGCTCGCCGGCGGACATCGGCGGGTACTACCAGCCCGACCCGGCGAAGGCGACGGCGGTCATGCGGCCGTCGGCGATCTTCAACGCCGCGGTGGCGTCGCTGGGTTGATCGGCGGACGGGGCGCCCTCCTGTACGAGGGCGCCCCGCCGTGCGGGTCCCGCCGTGTGGGCCCCCGCCGTGCGGCCTCCCCGCTGTGAAGGCGTCCGCCAGGGAGCGCTTCGTGCCGGGAGCGGGTGCGTACGTGCCCCGGAGCGCAGCTACCTGGTGCTGCGCAGCACCACGTACTTCGGGTTCGCCGCGGCCACCTCGCCGTTGCCGAACAGGCGGCGCAGCCGCGGCAGGTAGGCGAGGTGGCGGTTGGCGACGACCCGCAGCTCGCCGCCCGCGGCCAGCGCCGCGTGCGCCGTGGTGAACATGCGGCGGGCGGCGGCGTCGGTGGTGGCGCGGTGGGAGTGGAAGGGCGGGTTGAGCAGCACCAGGTCGGCGCTGCCGGGCGGCACCGCGGTGAGGGCGTCCCCGACAGCGAAGCGGGCCTTGCTGCCGGGCGCGGCGTTGGCGTGGAAGGTCTCCTCGGCGGAGGCGACGGCCTGGTAGGACTCGTCGGTGAAGAGCACCTCGGCGTCGGGGTTGGCGAGGGCGGCGGCCGTACCGAGGACGCCGTTGCCGCAGCCGAGGTCCACCACCCGGTCCGGGCCGGTGCGGTCCGGCAGGTGCGCCAGCAGCAGGCGGGTGCCGAGGTCGAGCCGGTCGGCGCAGAACACCCCGGCGTGGTTGACGACGGTGCGCCCGGACATCGGGCCGATGCCGTCGGGCAGGGCGTAGCGCAGCGGCCAGGGGTTGGCGCCGCGGGCGAGGCCGGGCTCGGGCGTGCAGAAGACCAGCCGGGCCTTGCGCACCGCGAGCGAGGTGGTGGTGGGGCCGATGATCCGCTCGAAGAGGCGGAGCGTGGAGGTGTGGATCTCGCTGACCATGCCGGTGCCGAGCACGGTGGTGCCGGGGTGGACGGCGGGCGCGAGCCGGTGCAGCTGGTCCTCCAGCAGGGCGAGGCTCTTGGGCACCCGGACGATCAGCAGGTCGATCCGCGCGGGCGGTTCGTCGCGGGTGGTGCGCAGTTCGGCCGGGGCGCTTGCGGGTGCGCCTGCCGGGGCCCCGGGGATGGCGCGCCGCAGGTTCGCCTCCGCGGCCTGGCGGCCGAGGTAGGAGTCCGTGACCAGGGTGGGGCGGGGGGTGCCGCCCGCGGCGAGCGCGGTGGTGAGGGCGCCCCAGCGGTCACCGACGACGACGGTGCGGCCGCCTTCGGCCGCTCTCCCGGTGTCGGCGAGGTGCTGGAGGGCGTACGCGTCGGCGGCGTCCCAGGCCCGCAGCTGCTCGCGCGGCTCGGCCGGGTAGCGGGTCAGGTCGAGGTCGCCCCACGGCGAGCTGAATCGGTGCATCGTGCGCCCAGCGTATCGCCGGTACGGGACCGCTCCGGCCGCGGCCGCGGGCTCCCTCGCGCGGGGGCGTCAGGCGGGGGGCGAGCCGGTGAGCCAGGCGCCGAAGACCGGCAGCGCGCCCGGCCCGTAGTCGGCGTTCATGCCCGCGACGAGGTCGGCGATCGAGACGCCGCGCAGGGACTCCCGCCAGGCCGTGTCCGCCGCGGACATCGCGCGGGAGATGGCGCAGGGCACGGTGCAGGACTCGGGCGGGGTGGCCAGCGGGCCGCGCTGCCGGATCTCCGTGCAGACGAAGGCGCGCTCGGGGCCGTCGACCGCCTCGACCACGTCGAGCACGGTGATCGAGGCCGGTTCGCGGGTGAGAACGTAGCCGCCCGCCTTGCCCTGGACCGACCGCACCAGGCCGGCGCGGGACAGCGCCTGCAACTGCTTGGCCAGATAGCTCGCCGAGACGTCGTGCAGTTCGGCCAGCCGGGTCGCCGGCACCGGTTCCTCCACTGACGTGAGCACCACGCAGCAGTGCAGGGCCCACTCGACTCCGCCGGACATCTTCACCTGATCACTCTAACCAGCCCGCTCGCGGGCCCACTCGGTTCGGTACGCACCACGTCCGCGCCACGCCCGCCCCCCATCTTGACTCGGACAAGTCCCATCCGCGTATAGTCTCGGACAGAAGGTGTCCGAGTTTACGGCGGCACCTGGCCCGCCGGGCACGCACGCCTCGGCACGGACGGAACGGCACCCGACGGAAGGCATGTCATGAAGATCGCGGTCATCGGCGGCACCGGGCTGATCGGCTCCCAGGTCGTCACACGGCTCAAGGCCGCCGGGCACGACGCGACCCCGCACTCGCAGTCCACCGGTACGGACATCATCAGCGGAAAAGGACTGGACGAGGCCCTGGCCGGCGCCGGCACCGTCGTCAACCTGACGAACTCACCGACCTTCGACGAGGCGTCCGCCGGCTTCTTCCGGACCTCGATGGACAACCTCGTCGCCGCCGCCGGACGCAACGGCGTCCGGCACTTCGTGATCCTCTCGATCGTCGGGGTCGACCAGGTGCCGGAACTGGACTACTACCGGGCCAAGGTGCTCCAGGAGGACATCCTCAAGGCCGGGCCCGTGCCGTACTCGATCGTGCGGGCCACCCAGTTCATGGAGTTCGTCGACGCGATCCTGTCCTGGACCACCGACGGCGACACCGTACGGCTGCCGGCCACGCCCATCCAGCCCATCGCCGCCGCGGACGTGGCCGCCGCGGTGGCCGAGGTGGCCGCGGGCGCCCCGCTGGGCGGCGTCCTCGACGTCGCCGGACCGGAGGTCTTCGCGCTGGACGAGCTGGGCCGGCTCACCCTGCGGCACCGCGCGGACGCGCGCACGGTCGTCACCGACCCGGCCGCGGGCATGTTCGGCGCGGTCAAGGGCGACGTGCTCACCGACCGGAACGCGCGGCTCGCGCCGACCCGCTACACCGACTGGCTCGCCTGAAATCGCCCGCGGGCGGGCAGCCACGAAGGTGAGGGCAGCCACGAAGGTGGGGCCCGGGGCCTTGTCCTGGCCCCGGGCCCCGCTGGTGCCGCCCTGTGCTGCCGCCGGCCCCTGTCACCGCCCGGGTGAGCGTCACCTCGCGCGTGATGCCTTTTCACTACCGCCGCACGAGAGCGGCGGGCCGGAGTCGAACCGGCATTTCGCGATCCCTTGGCCCGAAGCGGCGGGCCGGCGATCGGCGGCCCGTGCTGAGTCTGGAGCGAGAGTCTGAGTCTGGCCGCGGCGCCGCTGTGCGCGGCCGCCGCCTCACGACGAGCTTCAGTTTCAGCTTTGCGCTCCCGCGCACTCCCCCGCACTCGCGCGGGGAAGCCCCTCCGCACGCGGCGGAGGGAACTTGTGGGGTCAGGCCCCGAGCAGGTAGCCGAAGACGGCGTCCCCGACCCGCCGGTCGGCGACCTCGGCGCCGTTGGCCTCCTCACGGGCGAACTGCACGGCCTGGTGGAGCTTGTCCACCCGCTCCAGCAGCTCGTTGACCCGGCGGGCCGGCAGCGCGCCGGAGAACTTCACCGTCGTCCAGTACCCGACCGCGATGTCCTCGTAGTAGACCTCGACCTGCGCCGGGTGCTGCTCGGTCGCCTCGGCCTTCACGTGGTTGCGCGGCACCTTGCGGGTGCGGATGGTGCGCACCGGCTCGGTCTTCCAGGCATCGGTGGAGGCGTCGAGGTTCCACGCCTCGGCGGCGTCGAGCACCGGCAGCTTCCGGATGAACTGCCCCAGCTCCACGAGCTGCTTCTCCAGGAAGAGCAGGTAGGTCACCGGCACATCGCGGACCAGCTCGCGGCCGTCCACCGTGATGTCGGCGCGCGCCTCGCAGTTCGCCCAGTCCTTGGTGGCGGTCACGTCGAAGAGCCGGCTCAGCGCGGTCGTCGCGGACCGCAGCACCTGCTCGGCCTGGACCTGCACCCGGGTGGACTCCGGCGGCAGCTGCTCGCCCTCCTCGTCCTTGGGCTGGTAGGTCCGGGCGATGCCGGACAGCAGCGCGGGCTTGAGCAGGTCGCGCTGGGCGGACGCCAGCTCGTGGTGGGCCTTGGACTTGGCGCCCTTCTCGACTGCGATGATCTGATTGAGTTTCGCCACGCGGAGAACGTAGCAGCGCGGGCGATCGGCACACGAACGTTTATCCGCCCGCGGCCGGGCCGTGAGGTGCTCACAACCGGCCGCGGACAGAGGAAAATTGACTGCCCGTCACCTCACGGCGTGCGCACCCTCGTCGGGTAGTGCTCGGCGACCACCTCGCTCATCGCGCCCAGCGGGTCGGCGCCCACCTGCGTCGCGGAGAAGTAGATGTTGCCGCGCACCTGCGGGTAGCCCGCGTCGAAGGCGAGGTGGCGGGAGAGCTCGGCCGGGTCCTGCCAGGCCGCCGGCTGGCCCGCGGCGCCGGCCTTGTACAGGGCCTCCCCCACGTAGAGCCTGGCGCGGGTGCCGGCCACCACATCGGACCACCAGGGCACCAGCACCGCGTAGTCGGCGGCCGCGAAGCCGATGTTCCAGTAGACCTGCGGGGCGATGTAGTCCAGCCAGCCGCGCTCGACCCAGCCGCGGGTGTCGGCGTGCAGGTCGTCGTAGGTCTGCACCCCGGCCGCGGTGGCCGAGCCGCGCGGGTCGGTGGCGGCGTTGCGCCACACGCCGAACGGGCTGATGCCGTACTGCGTGCCGGGCCGGACCTGCTTGATGCGGGCGGCCATCTCGCGCACCAGCAGGTCGGTGTTGTGGCGGCGCCACGCGTCGCGGTCGGGGAAGCCGGCGCCGTAGCGGGCATAGCTCGCGTCGTCGGCGAAGGTCTGGCCGGCCACCGGGTACGGGTAGAAGTAGTCGTCGAAGTGCACGGCGTCGACCGGGTAGCGGCGCACCGCGTCGAGCATGGCGTCCTCGACGAAGCGGCGGACCTGCGGCTGTCCGGGGTCGTAGTAGAGCTTGCCGCCGTAGGGCAGCACCCACTCCGGGTGCAGCCGGGCCGGGTGGGTGGGGGCGAGGGTGCCGGGGTCGTCGGTCATCGCGACGCGGTACGGGTTGAACCAGGCGTGCACCTCCAGCCCGCGGCGGTGCGCCTCATGGACGGCGGTGCCCAGCGGGTCCCAGCCGGGGTCGCGGCCCTGGGTGCCGGTGAGGTACTGCGACCAGGGCTCGTACGGCGACGGCCAGAACGCGTCGGCGGTCGGGCGGACCTGCACCATCACGGCGTTCAGCCGCCGTTCGACCGCGAGGTCCAGCAGGCCGGTCAGTTCGGCGCGCTGCGCTTGCGGGGACAGGCCGGGCGCGGAGGGCCAGTCGGTGTTGGCGACGGTGGCGATCCACATGCCGCGCAGCTCGCGGCGGGCAGTGCCCGGGGCCGCGGCGGGGCCGGCAGGACGGGCCGGGTCGGCGGTACGGGCGGCGTCTGCGGTACGGGCGGCGGTCGCGGCCTGTGCGGTGCCGACCGCCGCGGCCGAGGCCAGCGCTCCGGCGGCGGCGACGGTCAACGTCCTCCGGGAAAGCGGGTGCAGCGGGTCCATACGGTCCTCCTGATCGAGCTGATCTGCCTGATCCACCGTCCAGATCCGCCGATGATGGTGGCCCGGGCCGATGGCGGCAAGCACCGACTGGTCCAGTCCACTGGAGCGGCAGGGCGGCGGCCCCGCCGATCCTCCTGGGCGGTAACGTCTGTCCGGTACCCGATCGGGGCAGTGATCAGGGGCCGGTGATCAGAGGTACGAGCCAGCGCACGGCAGGCAGCGACGGGGCCGGACACGGCCGGCGATCGGGAGGCGGACGAGTGAGTGACATCCAGCGCGTCGGAGTGGTGGGCGCGGGCCAGATGGGTTCGGGCATCGCCGAGGTGTGCGCGAAGGCCGGACTCGACGTCCGGGTCGCCGAGACCTCCGGCGAGGCGCTGGAGTTGGGCCGCGCCCGGCTGGCGAACTCGCTCGCCAAGGCCGCGGAGCGCGGCAAGCTCACCGAACAGGAGCGGGACGCGGCGCTGGACCGGCTCACTTACACCACGGACCTGGCCGAGTTCGCCGACCGGGACCTGGTGATCGAGGCGGTGGTGGAGGACGAGCAGGTCAAGCTCGGCATCTTCAAGACACTCGACCAGGTCGTCACCCGCCCCGACGCCATCCTCGCCTCCAACACCTCCTCCATCCCGCTGGTCCGGCTCGCGGTGGCCACCTCGCGCCCCGACCAGGTGGTGGGCATCCACTTCTTCAACCCGGCCCCCGTCCAGCGCCTGGTCGAGATCATCCCGGCGCTCACCACCGGCAGCGAGACGGTCAAGCGCGCCGAGGCCCTGGTCACCGACGTCCTCGGCAAGCACCCCATCCGCGCCCAGGACCGCTCCGGCTTCGTCGTCAACGCCCTCCTGGTGCCCTACCTGCTCTCCGCGATCCGCATGTTCGAGTCCGGCATCGCCACCCGCGAGGACATCGACAACGGCATGGAGCTGGGCTGCGCCCACCCGATGGGCCCGCTCAAGCTCTCCGACCTGATCGGCCTGGACACGGTGGCCGCCATCGCCGACTCGATGTACTCCGAGTACAAGGAGCCCCTCTACGCGGCCCCGCCCATCCTCCAGCGCATGGTCGACGCGGGCCGCCTGGGCCGCAAGTCCGGCGCGGGCTTCTACGCCTACTGACGGCTCCCGGCGGACGGGCCGGACCGTTCCGGACCGTGCCGCGGCGGTCACGCCGTCGCCCCTCACGACGGGACTGCGGGCCCCCGGCAGCGCGAATCACCCGGACGGAGCCGTGGATTTTGGGGCGGGCCGGGTAGTCCACCGCTGAGGAGAGGGTGGTGGCGGTCGTGGCGGCTGGGGTGGAACCCGTGGACGTGCTGGTCGTGGGCGCAGGTGCGGCAGGGCTGGCGTGCGCCGGCGATCTGGCCGCCGCGGGCCTGACGGTGCGGGTGTTCGAGGGTTCCGACGGTGTGGGCGGGCGGATGCGCACCGACGTCCGGGGCGGGTTCCGCCTCGACCGCGGCTTCCAGGTGTTCAACACGTCGTATCCGCAGGTTAAGCGGCGACTTGAGCTGCGCAGGCTGCGGCTGCGGTCGTTCGCCCCGGACCTGCTGGTGCACACCGGCGAGGGGCGACTGCGGGTGGCGGACCCCACCCGCGGGCCCGTCCGGCTCGGCCGGCTGGCCGACCTCGTGCCCGGGCGGCTCGGCTCCGCCCGCGACCTCACCGCGCTCGGCGTGCTCAGCGGCCGCGACCTGCTCGCACCGCCGCACGTGCTGAAGCACGGCGCCGACCGCACCACGAGAACTGCCCTGTCGGCGGCCGGACTCTCCGAGGAGTTCGTGGACCGGGTACTGCGGCCGTTCCTGTCCGGGGTCTTCCTGGAGGACGAACTGGAGACCTCCAGCCGCTTCTTCCACCTGGTGTGGCGGTCCATGCTGCGCGGCACCCTGTGCCTGCCGGCCGAGGGGATCGGCGCGGTCCCGGCGCAACTCGCCGCGGCGTTGCCGCCGGGCACTGTGCGTCTGGAGTCCCCGGTCGAGGCGCTGACGGACGACGGCGTGCTGCTCACCGACGGGCGGGAGGCGACCGCCACCGCCGTGGTGGTCGCGACCGGGCCCGGCGCCGCGGTCCGGCTGCTGCCCGGGCTCGCGCCGGTGCCGACCCGCGCGGTCACGACGTACTACCACGCCGCCCCCGAACCGCCGCTCACCGAGCCGGTGCTGGTCACCGACTCCGCCCGGCGCGTGCTGAACACGGTGGTGCTGAGCGCGATCGGACCGACCTACGCTCCTCCGGGTCGAGCCCTCGTCTCCACCTCCGTCCTCGGCGTGACCGGCACCCCGGACGAGGCCGAAGTGCGCCGCACCCTGGCGGAGTTGTACGACACGGACACCGACGGGTGGGAGCCGGTGGCGGAGTACCGCGTACCGGAGGCGCTGCCCGCGATGCCGCCGCCCTGGCCGCTCACCCGCAGCACGCGCCGGCCCGCGGGCGACGGGTCGGCCATGAGCGACGCGGGCGGCGCACGCCGCTACCTGTGCGGGGACCACCGGGCGACCGGCTCGGTCCAGGGCGCCCTCGCGTCGGGGGCCCGCGCCGCCAGGGAGGTCCTGGCGGATCTGGGGGCGTGAACGGCCGCGCCGGGTGCGGCGCGGGGTCGCTTTATCCCGCGGAGGCGACGGACAGCGAGCCGGAGGTGACGGCCAGGGAGAGCCGGTGTGGGGAGGCGGGATTGCGCGGCACCGTCACCTGGGTGCTCGCGGACGACGCCGCGGTGGCGACGGCGTAGCCGTCCGGGGAGTGCGGCAGGTGCGCGGTGACGGACGCGGACGTCTCGTGCAGGTCGAAGTCGTCGGGCACGCCCGCGAAGGACAGGTCGGCGCTGCCCGAGGTGACGGTGAAGTGCGCCAGCCGGGACCGCAGGCCGGCCGTGGTGAGCTGGATCGAGGAGGCGTCGACGGTGACGTCGCCGCCCAGCCCGCTCAGCACGGCCTGGCCCGAGGTCTGGCGCAGGCGCAGCCCGGTGTGGGCGGGCAGGGTCAGGACCAGGTCACCGGCGCACGGCACGCGGACCCCGGCCTGGTCCTCGCACCCGACCTCAAGCGCGTCACGGTCGGCGGAGGCGTCGTGGACGGTCCGTCCGCGCAGTCGGTCGGCGGTGCCGTCGGTGCGGTGGAAGCTGCCGGTGACGGCGCGGGCGTGCGGATCGGCGGTCAGCTGGATACGGCCGGACACACCGTCGAGGACGACCAGGGCGGTGTCGCCGGCATGGAAGTCGTCCGCCCCCACCGGTCCGCCCCCACCGCCGGCGGGCGAACCGTCCTGGTGGCGACTGCCGTTACCGGTCAGCACCAGCACGAGGACGACGGCCACCGCGGCGGCGAGCATCGAGAGCAGCACCGGCCCGCGGAGACGTCGCGGGCCCGGTTCCCGGGAACCGCCGGCGTCGCCGCGGGGCGGTTGCCCGGGCGGCTGGGCCGGCACCGGCGGCGCCTCGCCGCTCCCGGCGTACGGAGCCGCGCGGCGCGCGGAAGACGCGGGAGACGCGGGAGACGTCGGGGGTACGGGCGGCCGGTCGGGCTGCGGAGGCGTGTCGGCGGTGTCCATGCCCGTCGTCTGCCCCGGTCGCGCGCCGCTCACCCGGTTCCTGACGCCGCCTCGGCGGCCGGCCCGGCCCCGGGCCGGGACCGTGGACGGCGGCGCCGTCGACGCGCCGCACCACACCGCAGCGCACACGGGTGTGCCCGCCCGGAGGGTCCTGGTCCTCCGGGCGGGCACACCCCTGATCCGCCACGACGTCGATCGTCGAGGGGCGTCAGTCGTCGCTGTGGAAGACGGCCTCGGCGGAGTCCTTGGCCTTGTGGCCGGCCTGGCGGATGTCGGCCCCGGCCTGGTCGGTCCGGCCCTCCGCCTCCATGCGCTCGTTGCCGACGGCGTGGCCGACGTTTTCCTTCACCTTGCCCTTGGCTTCGTCGAGCTTCGCCTGCGTCTTGCCGTGGTCACTCATGTCGTCGATCCTCTCTGTCGGTCGGTCCGGGAATCTCCTGGATCGAACGGCGATTTCCGGGAAACGGAATTCTGGGAATTTCTCCACCCTGGCGCCGTTGCCCATGGCCGGTCGGTGGGACAACTCCCGGGCGCGGCCGGAAGGGTGGGCGGATGTCCGCGTCAGGAGCGCCGGCCGTGGGTGACCGCCCGGTAGAGCGCCAGGAGGATCATCGAGCCGACGATCGCCGCGATCCAGGTCGACAGGTGGAAGAACCCGTTGATCGAGTGGACGTGGAAGATGACCTTCCCCAGCCAACCGCCGAGCAGACCGCCGAGAATTCCGATCACCATGGTGATGATGATTCCGCCCGGGTCGCGGCCGGGCATGAGCGCCTTGGCGATGGCCCCCGCCAGCAGTCCGATGATGATCCACGCGAGAATTCCCATGACCCGCTCTTCCCTCCGAGACGCGAAATCGTGATAGCCACCGCCTTTACGGTCCCGGGCTTTTCAAACCCCGCCCCCGGTGTGCTTTTCCGGACGGCTGTGCCACGAACGCCCGGGCGGATGTGGCCCCACGGACCCGCGCTCAGCGGTGCGCGCTCACCGATTGACGCTCAGTGGCCTTCGGCGGCGGAGGTGACCGCGGCGACGCGGCGGACGACGACGTCGATCGCCGCGTCGATGGCGTACTCGTAGCCCTCCTCACGGTCGAAGTGCGCGAGTTCGGCGACCGCCTCCGCCACGTGGGGCAGGCCCGAGCCGGCCAGCAGGGCGCGGCGCTGGGCGAGGCCGCCCGCCTCGACGACGCCGTAGGTCGGCCCGGTCCTGACCTCGCGCAGCAGGATGCCGACGAGGGCGGCCACCAGCAGCCGCAGCAGTTGGACGGCCTCGCCGACCGGGCAGCCGGCGCCGCGCAGCACCGCGAGCATCGCCTCGACGGGGGCGAGGGCCGCGAGCGAGGTGACCTGACGGGTCAGCACCAGCGCGGCCGCCTCGGGGTGCAGCAGCGCCCGCGCGCGGAAGGCGTCGGCGACCGCGCGCAGGTCGGTGGCGAAGTCCCCGGTCAGCTCGGGCAGCGCGATCCCGCCGAGGAGGTGCTCGGCGACGGCGTCCAGCAGCCCGTCCTTGCCGTCGACGTGGTTGTAGAGGCTCTTGGCGTCGACCCCGAGGGTGCGGGCGACCGAGCGCATCGAGACCGCGGCGGTCCCGTCGGCGTCTATCACCTTCAGCGTGGCCTCGACGATCCCGTCCCGGGAGAGCTGGGCGGTGCCCTTGGGCGGTCGGCCGCGGCGCGCCGGGCCGGGCTCCGCGCAGGTCGTGCCGGTCTCCGGGAGTCGCGTCATAGCAGCTCATTGTGCCCTGCCTTGCACAAACCCACAACGTGGGTATTGAATGGCCCGCGGATTACCCACGGTGTGGGTAATGAGGATGAGGAGCGCCGATGCAATTTCCTCCGACCCGCCAGGTCAAGCAGGTGGTGCGCTGGGGCGCCAACCATGCCCTCCCCCGCACCGCGGTCGCCCTCGGTGCGCGGCGCGGCGACCTCCAAGGGCGGCTCGTCGCGACGATGGCCGGCGGCACCAGCGCCGAACTGTTCGCCCTGCTCGACGACATCCGCGCCCAAGGACCTGTGCTCACCTCCAGGTTCGGGAGGGTCGTGACCTCCCACGAGGCCGTCCGGGAGGCGCTGGCCAACCCCGATGTCGAGGCGGGCCGCTTCGTGGCCGCGGACACCCTGCTCGCCAAGGTCGGTGCCTGGTCGGAGATCGAGGTGCTGCACCCGGTCCGGCCGCCGTCGCTGCTCGCGGTCGAGCCGCCGCAGCACACCCGCTACCGCAAGCTCGTCACGAAGGTCTTCACCGCGCGAGCGGTGGCCCAACTCCAGGAGCGGACCCAGCAGATAGCGGACGAACTGGTCGGGACCATACCGGCCGACGAGCCCGCCGACCTGATCGCGCGCTACTGCGCGCTACTGCCCGTCACGGTGATCTGCGAGATCCTGGGCATCCCGCCCGCCGAGCGGCACCGCGTGCTGGAACTCGGCGAGGCGGCCGCGCCGAGCCTCGATGTCGGCCTGCCCTGGGGCGAGTTCCGCCGGGTGGAGTCCGCGCTCGGCACCTTCGACCAGTGGCTCAGCGGCCACCTGGACCGGCTGCGCGCCGACCCCGGCGAGGACCTGCTCAGCCAGCTCGTCACCGCCCAGGAGGACGGCACGGGCCTGACCGACAAGGAGCTGAAGTCCACCGCCGGGCTGGTGCTCGCGGCCGGCTTCGAAACCACCGTCAACCTGCTCGGCAACGGCATCGCGCTGCTCTCGGCCGACCGCGACCAGCTCGCCCTGCTCCGCGAGCGGCCCGACGCCTGGGGCAACGCGGTCAACGAGATCCTCCGCTACGACCCGCCCGTGCTGCTCACCGGCCGCATGACGGTGCGGCCGACCACCATCGCGGGCACCGCGGTGCCGGCCGGGCGGCTGGTCAGCGTGGTGCTGGCCGGGGCCAACCGCGACCCGGAGGTCTTCGCCGACCCGCACACCTTCGACGTCACCCGGGAGAACGCCCGCGACCACCTGTCGTTCGGCGCCGGACGCCACTACTGCCTCGGGGCGTCACTGGCGCGGATGGAAGGCGAGGTGGGGCTGCGCACGCTCTTCGAACGCTTCCCCACCATTGAGCTGCGGGCCGGGGCGCGCCGCCGCCCGACCCGCATCCTGCGCGGCTACGGCACCCTGCCCGCCGTGGCGCGCACACGCCGGTGAGTTCCGTCAGTGCAGCACCTTCTCTTTCGCCCGTTCGTACTCGCGGTCGGAAATGGCACCCTTGTCGTGCATGTCGGCGAGCTTGGTGAGCTGTTCGACTTCGGGCGCGTTCGCCCCGGCCGTGGTACGGACGTAGCTCTCGAACTCCTCCTGCCTTGCTCGGGCGTGGGCCTGCTCGCGCGCGCCCATGTGCCGGCCGCGGGCGACGACGTAGACGAACACGCCGAGGAACGGCAGCAGGATCACGAACAGCAGCCATCCTGTCTTTGCCGCCCCGCCCAGGTCGTCATCGCGGAAGACGTCCACGATGACCCGGAAGAGCAGGACGAACCACAGAACGGCCAGCGCGAGCAGGAAGACCGTCCAGAACGCCCCGAGGATCGGATAGTCGTAGGCCAGGGTCACGGTCCCTGCCATGGTCTTCTCCCTTCCGCGTCAGGCCGGTCCTTCGTCCTCGGCCACCGTGATCGCGATGCCCAGGGCCTTGGTGATGTTGGCCGCGGCGGCCATCACCCGCGCGGTGCCCACGACCGGGGCGATCGCCACCAGTACGTCCTGCACCCGCTCGGCGGTCAGGCCCGCCTCAGCGGCGGGACCCAGGTGCGCGGCATAGGACAGCGCGGGAGCGTCCATCGAAGCCAGAGCCGCGACCCGGGTCAGCAGCAGCGTCCGGTCGTCCAGACCGCAGCGCTCCAGGGAGTCGACCGTCATGGCGGCAAGGGTGTCCAGGACAGGTGTCTCCGTCGGTGCGGCCATGATCGGGTCACCTCATTCCACTACAGGAGAAAATGTGACTTTTATTCCATCGTAAAGCGACATGACCGCGGGTAGGGGTACTGGACGGAAGGATGTGGGGCGTCAGCGCTCCAGCAGGCGCATCTGCGCCGCGTTGTGGGTCTCGCCGGCGGCCGGGGGAAGGCTGCTGAGCTTCGCCAGCTGCGCGTCCGTCAGGCGGACCGCGTCGGCGCCGATGTTCTCCTCGACGCGGGCGACCCGGCGGGTGCCGGGGATCGGGGCGATGTCGTCGCCCTGCGCGAGCAGCCAGGCGAGCGCGACCTGCGCCGGGGTGGCGCCGATCTCCGCGGCGACGGCCGCGACCTCGTCGGCCAGCCGGAGGTTGTGCGCGAAGTTCTCCTGGGTGAAGCGGGGGTTGTCGGCGCGGAAGTCCTTCGGGTCGATCTGGTCGGCCGAACGGATCGACCCGGTCAGGAAGCCGCGGCCCAGCGGCGAGAAGGGCACGAACCCGATGTTCAGCTCGCGCAGCACCGGCAGCACCCGCTGCTCCGGATCACGGGTGAACAGCGAGTACTCCGACTGGAGCGCGGTCACCGGGTGCACCGCGTGCGCGCGCCGGATGGTGTCGGGACCGGCCTCGGACAGCCCGATGTACCGGATCTTGCCCTCGGCGACCAGCTCGGCGAGGGCGCCGACGGTCTCCTCGATCGGCGTGCCCGGGTCGACGCGGTGCTGGTAGTACAGATCGATCCGGTCCGTACCCAGCCGCTTCAGCGAACCCTCGACCGCGGTGCGGATACTGGCCGGGCTGCTGTCGGCGCCGCCCTCCCGCCCGGTGTGCGAGATCAGCCCGAACTTCGTCGCCAGCACCACCTGGTCCCAGCGGCCCTTGAGCGCGCGGCCGACCAGCTCCTCGTTGACGTACGGCCCGTAGACCTCGGCGGTGTCGACGAACGTGAGGCCCAGCTCCAGGGCGCGGTGGATCGTACGGATCGACTCCGCGTCATCGCTCCCCGCCCCGGCGTACGCGTGGGACATGCCCATGGCGCCGAGCCCGATCCGGGAGACGTCCAGGTCGCGCAGCTTGATGTGCTTCATCGCTCCTCGTTCCTCGTCATGATCTCCTCGTGATGATCTCCTCGTCGCCAACGCGCGGCGCCCGGCTCGCATTCCGCGCCGCGCCGGGCGCGGGCCACCCGGCGGCGGCCCGCGCCTGCCGATACCGCGGCTACTTGCGCCAGAACAGGTGGTGGGTCACCCCGCTCGGGCTGGGGACGACGTCCACGTGGAAGCGGTCGCGCAGGTCGTCCGGCGAGTCCCACAGCCGCAGCCCGGAGCCGACCCGGACCGGGGCGACCACGATGTGGAGGGTGTCGACCAGGTCGGCGTCCAGGAACTCCCGGATGGTGCTCACCCCGCCGCCGAGCCGCACGTCCTTGCCCTGCGCCGCCTCCCGCGCCTGCGCGAGGGCCTCGGCCGGGCCCGCGTCGACGAAGTGGAAGGTGGTCTCGCCCAGGGTGAAGGACGGCCGCTCGTGGTGGGTGAGCACGAACACCGGGGTGTGGAAGGGCGGTTCGTCGCCCCACCATCCGCGCCACTCCTCGTCCTGCCAGGGACCGCGCTGGGGCCCGAACTTGTGCCGGCCCATGATCTCGGCGCCGATGTTGTGCGCGAAGTCGCGGGTCATGTAGTCGTCCAGCCCGCGGCTGCCGCCGCCGTCGGTGCGCATCGGCCAGCTCGCGGTGGCCCCGGCCCACGCGAACAGCTGCCCGGGGTCGACATGCCCGAACGGCCGCTCGAGCGTCTGCTCCTCGCCGGCGCCGACGCCGTCGCTGGACACGGTGAAGTTCTGTACACGCAGCAACTGCGCCACGGGTTCCTCCTGTGCGGTCGGTGACGGACATGAGACCGCCGCCGCCGCGGAAACTCATCGCTGCCCGCGGCGGCGGCCCGCCCGTGCCGGAAGAGATACCGGACGCCGTACCGGCATCCGCGCCGGAGGAACCCGGACGGACACCTACGCCTGCGTGAACAGCGGGTCGTAGGCGGTGGAGGCCGCGCGGCCCGACATGAAGGACAGGAAGTCCTTCACGAACGCCGCCCGGGAGTAGCGGACTTCGCCGCCCGCCACGCTGCGGTGGAAACCGGTGCGGAACAGCGCCCGGTACTCCTCGGCGTCGATGTACTGGTTGCCGTCGGCGTCGGTGACGTCGAAGAGCACCTCGGCGACCCTGATCAGCGCCGGACCGGCCAGGGAGGGGACAGCGTCGGCGTACTCCTGCGCGCTGATCCGGCCGTCGCCGTTGACGTCGAGGTCCGCCTGGAGCTCCTTCCACCAGGCGGCGAAGGCGTTGTAGAGCCGGGTCTCCTGCGGCTCGTCCAGATCCAGGCGGAAGGACAGCTCCCGGGCCATGGCGGCGAGGTCGGGCCAGTCGAGGTAGCCGTCGCCGGTCTGGTCGAGGACCGCGGTGAAGAACTCGCCGGAGCCGCGCACCCGGGCCGCCGCCTCCCGGGAGTCCGGCGCCCGCTCCGCACCGCGCGTCCCGGGCCGCTGCCCGGCCTGTTCCGCGGTCCGCTGCGCGGGCAGCGGCGCGACCAGCCGGAACAGCGCGCCGGCCCGCTTCACCTGGCCGCGCAGCGCGTCCAGCGCCGCCGCCCGGGGGTCGTCGCCGCCCGGGGTCAGCGACAGCAGGTCGGTGACGGCCTCGGTCCGCACCCAGCCCTCGGGCAGGAACCGCGCCAGCCCCGCCGCGAGGTACGCGCCCTGCATCAGCGTCTGCGCGCCCGGCGTCTCCGGCAGCCCCGCGCGGCGGCGGAACGCCTCGGGGAGCGAGGCCACGGTGATCGCGCCGATCACCGGCCCGGCGACCGTCCGTCCGGCGGCCCACGCGGTGGGCAGGCCCTCCAGCAGCGGCGGCGCCGGAAGGTGGTCGAAGAGCTTGTAGAGGATCAGGCGCACCGCGTCCGTGTTCTCCAGTTCCTCCTCGACCACGCGGTCGTAGTACCGCCAGAACTCCGGCAGCGTGGGCGGCAGGTGCCCGGCCCGGTCCCCCAGAGCGGCCAGGTACGCGCGGAACTCCGCGTACAGCTGCTCCATCGTGGCCTGGTCGAGCGGCTGCCCGCTGAGCCGGCACATGGTCACGGAGCTCTCGAAGAGCGTCGCGACCACCCACGCGCGGACCGCCGGGTCCATCGCGTCGTACGCGCGGTTCTGCGCGTCGGTGCCGGACAGCCTGGCGTGCAGCCGGTTCAGGCGGGCCGCCTCCCGCTGCCGGGTACGGTCGTCGGCGCCGAACATCCGCTGGAGGCTGACGAGGGTGTTGCGCAGCCGCCGCCACGGGTGCGCCACGAACGTCGAGTTGTCGATCAGGGCCGCGCCGACCTGCGGGTGTGCCGCCTCCAGCACCGTGGCCCGGACCACGGCCAGCGCCCAGCGCGGGTCGTTGAAGAACCGGTGGAACTGCGCGTCCGGCCCGAACAGCGAACGGCCGCCGCCGTCCTGCGGATGGGCGCGGGGGCCGGTGCTCCCCGCGCCGCTGCTGCCTGCTTCGGTCACAGGTGGACCTCTCCGTTCGGGGACGGGGCGACACCGCCGAAGCGGCGGTCGCGCTGCTGGTAGGCGCGGACGCACTCCAGGAAGTGCGGCGCGCGGAAGTCGGGCCACAGCACCGGGGGGAAGACCCACTCGGCGTAAGCGACCTGCCAGAGCATGAAGTTGGAGATGCGCTGCTCACCGGAGGTGCGGATGACCAGGTCCACGTCCGGGGTGTCGGGGAAGGGCAGGTGCGCGGCGAAGTGGCGTTCGTCGACCGCGTCGGCCGGCACCGCGCTGCGGATCAGCGAGCGGGCCGCCTCCACGATGTCCCGGCGCCCGCCGTGGTCGAACGCCACGGTCAGCGTCATCCCCCGGTTCGCCTCGGTCAGCGTCATCAGGTCCGCGAGGTCGCGGGCCAGCGGCGCGGGAATCCTCGGGTCGCTGACGCCGAGGAAGCGGCAGCGGATGCCGCGCACGTGCAGCAGCGCCGCGTGCTTGCGGACCACCCGCCGCACCAGCCCCATCAGGAAGTCGACCTCGCCGGCCGGGCGGCGCCAGTTCTCCGTGGAGAACGCGTACAGGCTCAGCCACCGCACGCCCGCCGAGCGCGCCGCCTCGATCACGTCGATCACCGGTGCCTCCGCGGCCCGGTGCCCCGACGTCCGCGGCAGGGACCGCTGCTGGGCCCACCGGCCGTTGCCGTCCATCACGCAGGCGACGTGCCGCGGCACGTCCCGCCCGTCGAGCGTCACCTGTGCTCCCCCACTGTCGCGCAGTCGCCGCCGACCGGCGGTCCGGCACTCAGCAGGGTCCCGCCGGCCGGGCCCCGACACACCGCGATCCCGCGCAATTCACCCGCCGTACGCCCGTCCGAATACGTCGACGGAGGGGGTCTCAGCCCTTCTCGTACGCGTCCACGACCTCGTCCGTGGGGCCGTCCATGAGCAGTTCGCCCTGCTCGATCCACAGGGTCCGGCCGCACGTCTCACGGATGGACCTGTTGTTGTGCGACACCAGGAAGACCGTCCCGGCCTCCTCGCGCAGCTCCCGGATGCGTTCCTCCGAGCGCTTCTGGAACGCCCGGTCGCCGGTGGCCAGCGCCTCGTCGATCATCAGCACGTCGTGGTTCTTCGCCGCCGCGATCGAGAACCGCAGCCGGGCCGACATCCCGGAGGAGTACGTCCGCATCGGCAGCGAGATGAAGTCGCCCTTGTCGTTGATCCCGGAGAAGTCGACGATCTCCTGGTAGCGGGCCTCGACCTCCTCCTGGTCCATGCCCATCGCCAGCGCGCCCAGGACCACGTTGACGCCGCCGGTCAGGTCGTTCATCAGCGCGGCGTTCACCCCCAGCAGCGACGGCTGGCCCTCGGTGTAGACCCGGCCGCGCTCGGCCGGGAGCAGCCCGGCGATCGCCTTGAGCAGGGTGGACTTCCCCGACCCGTTCGAGCCGATGATCCCGATGGCCTCCCCCCGGTACGCCACGAACGACACCCCCCGCACCGCGTGCACCAGATGGACGTTCGGCGAACCCCGGCGCAGCAGCATCCGGGCCAGCGCCGTCGCCGCGCTGCCGCGCCCCGCGGAGGCCGTATGGATGCGGTACACCACATGCAGGTCGTCCACCACGACCGTCGGCGCCGCCCGGCCCTTCTCCGCACCCTCGTCCACCACCCCACCATGTCCCCCACCGCCCCCCTCCACACCCTCCCCGCCCCCATCCCACCCGGGTGGACGGTGGATGCGGGTCCTCCCGCGGAAGGAGGGCGCCCCAAAGGGGCGCGGGGAACTGCGCGCGAAACCCACCGGGGCGGGTCCACCAAGGGCTTTCGGGCGCGAGCTTCTTTCGCGGGAAGAGCCGAGCCAACCAGGGGCGCGGGGAACTGCGCGACAAGCCCCCTACCGGGGGGCGGTCCCGCAACCGGCAGAACCACCCACCCCGGAGGGTCCAGCTAGCTAGCCCCGCAGCACCGCCTCCGTACGCTCCGCGGCGCGGGCGACCGCCGCTTCGCGGGCGGCGGACGCCTCCTCGGCGGTGAGGGTCCGATCAGCCGCACGGAAGCGCAGCGCATACGCCAGGGACTTGCGCCCCTCCCCGATCTGCGGCCCGGTGAAGACGTCGAAGAGCCGCAGCGACTCCAGGAGTTCACCGGCGCCTTCGCGCAGGGCGGCCTCGACCTCGGCGGCGGGCACGTCGGCGGCGACGACGAGCGCGACGTCCTGCGTGGCGACGGGGAAGGTGGACACGCGCGGCCCGGTCGGCCGGCGGCCGGCCCCGGCGAACTCGACCAGGTCGAGGTCGACCTCCATCGCGGAGGTGCGCTCGGGCACGCCGAGCGCCTTGGTGACGCGCGGGTGCAGCTCACCGCCGTGGCCGACCAGGACCTCCGTGCCGTCGGGGGCGACGGCGTAGAAGGCCGCGCACCGCCCGGGGTGGTAGGGCGCGTGCTGGTCCTGCCGCAGGATCAGCTCGACCCCTGCCTCGCGGGCGACCGTGCGGGCCGCCTCGATCGCGTCGGCCCAGCCGGCCTGGTGCCCCGGGCCCCACCAGCCGGCGAGCTCACGGGACCCGGCGAGCACCACCGCGGCGTGCCGCGGCTGCTCCGGCAGCGCGGCCTCCAGCGCGGCGATCTCCTCGGGTGTGGGCCGGCGGTCGGCCGGCAGCCGCGGCGGGGTGCCGGCGCCGTCCTTGGGGTGGAAGACCAGCCCGGTCTCGAAGAGCGCGAGGTCGTGGCTGCCGCGCCCGTGGTTGCGGCGCAGTGCGCCGAGCAGCCCGGGCAGCAGGGTGGTGCGCAGCGCCGGTTCGTTGTCGGAGAGCGGGTTGGCCAGCAGTACGGTGCGGCGGCGCGCGTCGTCCGCGTCGAGGCCGAGCGCGTCGAAGACGTCGGCGCCGACGAAGGGGTAGTTCGGCGCCTCCACGTAGCCGGTGCCGGCCAGGGCGCGGCCGATCCGGCGGCGCAGCAGCTGGGAGTCGGTCAGGCCGCGCTGCGAGGGCACCTTGGGCAGGGTGGAGGGCAGGTTCTCGTAGCCCTCCAGCCGGATGACCTCCTCGGCGAGGTCGTTGGGGAAGGCGAGGTCGGGGCGCCAGCTCGGCACGGCGACGACCAGTTCGTCGGAGCCGGTGACGTGGCAGCCGATCTGCTGGAGGCGGCGCACCACCGTCTCGCGGCCGTACGCGGTGCCGGCCACCCGGTCGGGGTGGTCGGCGGCCATCGCGACGGTGCGCGGCTGCACCGGCACGGCGACGTCGGTGACGCCGGGCTCCGCGGTGCCGCCGGCGAGCAGCACCAGCAGGTCCACGGCGCGCTGTGCGGCGGCCGCGGTGGCCTGCGGGTCGGTGCCGCGCTCGAAGCGGCGGGCCGCCTCGGAGCCGAGCTTGTGGCGGCGGGCGGTGCGGGCGATCGACACCGGGTCGAAGTGCGCGGCCTCGATGACGATCTCGCTGGTGCCGGAGTCGATCCCGGAGTCGGCGATCTCGGTGTGCGCGCCGCCCATGACGCCGGCCAGGCCGATCGGCCCGGACCCGTCGGTGATCACCAGGTCCTCGGCGTCCAGGACGCGTTCGACGCCGTCGAGGGTGGTCAGCTTCTCGCCGGCCTCGGCGCGGCGCACCCCGATCGGGCCGGTCAGCCGGGTCCGGTCGTAGGCGTGCAGCGGCTGGCCGACCTCGAACATCACGTAGTTGGTGATGTCCACGGCGAGCGAGATCGGCCGCATGCCGACCTTCTGCAGCCGGCGCTGGAGCCAGATCGGCGAGCGGGCCTCGTGGTTGACGCCGGTGACGGTGCGGGCGGTGAAGCGGTCGCAGCCGGCCGGATCGGCGACCTGCACCGGGTAGCCGCCCTCCTTGGGCGCGGGCACGTCGATCAGCGCGGGGTCGCTCAGCGGCAGCCCGAACGCGGTCGCGGTCTCGCGGGCCACCCCGCGCAGCGACAGGCAGTAGCCGCGGTCGGGGGTGACCGCGATGTCCAGCACGTCGTCGACGAGTTCGAGCAGGCTGATCGCGTCGGTACCGGCCTCGTGCTCGGGCGGGAGCACCACGATGCCGTCGTGGTCGTCGCCCATGCCCAGCTCGCGGGCGGAGCAGATCATGCCGTGCGAGACCTTGCCGTAGGTCTTGCGGGCGGAGATGTGGAAGTCGCCGGGCAGCACACCGCCGGGCAGGATCACCACGACCTTGTCGCCGACCGCGAAGTTGCGGGCGCCGCAGACGATCTCCTGCGGCTCGCCGGTGCCGTTGGCCTTGCCGACGTCCACAGTGCAGAACCGGATCGGCTTCTTGAAGCCCTCCAGTTCCTCGATGGTCAGCACCTGGCCGACCACGAGCGGCCCTTGCAGCCCGGCGCCCACGCGCTCGACGGTCTCGACCTCGAGACCGGCGGAAATGAGCTTGGCCTGGACGTCGCGGCCGGTGGTGCCGGCCGGCAGGTCGACGTACTCCCGCAGCCAAGAAAGCGGGACCCGCATCAGATCTCCATCCCGAACGGAAGGGTGAAGCGCACGTCACCCTCGACGATGTCTCGCATGTCCTCGACGTTGTGGCGGAACATCATCATCCGCTCGATGCCGAAGCCGAAAGCGAAGCCGCTGTACTTCTGGGGGTCGACACCGCAGGCCACGAGCACCTTCGGGTTGACCATGCCGCAGCCGCCCAACTCGATCCAGCCCTCGGAGGAGCAGGTGCGGCAGGGGCGGTCGGGGTTGCCGACGGACGCGCCGCGGCAGACGTAGCAGAGCATGTCCATCTCGGCGGACGGCTCGGTGAAGGGGAAGAAGTTCGGCCGCAGCCGGGTGGTCATCCCCTCGCCGAAGAGCGCGACCACCATGTGGTCGAGGGTGCCCTTCAGGTCCGCCATGGTCAGGCCCTCGTCCACGGCCAGCAGCTCGACCTGGGCGAACACCGGGGTGTGGGTGGCGTCCAGCTCGTCGGAGCGGTAGACGCGGCCGGGCGCGATCACGTAGACCGGCAGCTCGCGGGCGAGCAGCGCGCGGATCTGCACCGGGGAGGTGTGGGTGCGCAGCACCATCCCGGACGCCTCGGAGCCGTCGGGGCCGGCGACGAAGAAGGTGTCCTGGGCGTCGCGCGCCGGGTGGTCCGGCGGGAAGTTCAGCGCGTCGAAGTTGAACCACTCGGCCTCGACCTCGGGGCCCTCGGCGACCTCGTAGCCCATGGCGACGAAGATGTCCTCGATCCGGTCGCTGAGGGTGGTCAGCGGGTGGCGGGCGCCCGCCGGGACCCGGCCGTAGGGCAGCGTGACGTCGACCGCCTCCTCGACCAGGACCCGCGCGTCGCGCTCGGCCTCCAGCTCGGCCTGGCGGGCGGTGAGCGCCTTGTTCACCTGGCCGCGGGCCTGGCCGACCCGCTTGCCGGCCTCGGCCTTGGCCTGCGGGGGCAGCGCGCCGATCTCGCGGTTGGCCAGCGCGAGCGGCGAACCGCCGCCCGCGTGCGCGGTCCTGACATGGGTGAGGGCGTCCAGATCGGCGGCGGCCGCGATCGCGGCGAGCGCTTCGTCGCGCATCCGCTCGATCTGCTCCGGCTGCAACGCCTCGACTTCGACTGGGTCGTACGACTTGTTCGGTGCCGACATCTCTTCCCGTTCCGAATGCGGATGCTGTGGCGGTGACCCCGAGGCGGTGCCTCCGGGGGAGGATCTTGCCCGACCGGACCCGTGCCGAAGGACGAGTCTATCGGCCGTGGCGGTCGCGCCCTGCTACGGCCGTGGTGGCGGCCGTGGGCCGCTCGGGTGGTGGCGGCCGGCGGGCGGTGACGGCGGCGCCCGTCGGGGCGGCTTCCGCGCGCTGTTCCCGGTCCGTTGGGTGCCGGCTGGTGCCGGCGGCCGCTCAGGCCAGGTAGGCGGGGGCCCCGACGGGCAGGGTAAATCGGAACTCGGCGCCGCCGCCGGGCGCCCGCCCGACGCTGATGGTGCCGCCGTGCGCCTCGACGATGCCCTTGACGATGTACAGCCCCAGACCGGTGCCGCCGCGCTTGCTGCCCCGCCAGAAACGGGTGAAGACGCGGCTCATCGACTCCTCGGGGATGCCGGGGCCTTCGTCGCTCACCGTGACCGCCGTGCCCTCCGTCGTACGCTCGTCGCCGGTCGGGCCGGCGGCGCGGGTCACCTCGATGGTGACAGTCCCCTCGCCGTGCCGCACCGCGTTTTCCAGCAGGTTGCCCAGGATCTGGTCGACCTTGTCCGGGTCGGCCCACAGCGCCGGCAGCGGCCCGGGCACCTTGACCGCGAACCGCTCCGCGCTCTGCCCGGCCGCGACGTGCGCGTCCACGTGGTGCCGTACGGCCGCGGCCATGTCCACCGGCTGGCGGCGCACCTCCAGCCGGCCGGAGTCGATCCGGGAGATGTCGAGCAGCTCCGCGATCAGCCGGGTGACCCGGTTGGCGTCGGCGTCGACGGTCTCCAGCATCAGCTTCTTCTGGTCGTCGGTGAACCGCTCCCACTTCGCCAGCAGCGTCTTGGTGAAGCCCTTGACCGAGGTGAGCGGGGAGCGCAGCTCGTGGGCGACGGTCGCGATCAGCTCGGCGTGCGAACGCTCGGTACGGCGCCGCGCCTCGGTGCCGCGCAGCGTCACCACCAGCCGCCGCACCGGCCCGCCCGGCACCTGCCGGACGTACCGCGCGCAGACCAGCACCTCGCGGCCGCCGGGCAGCAGCAGGTTCCGCTCGGGCTGCGCGGAGCGGATGGCGAGCCCGCCGTACGGGTCGGTCAGCTGCCACCAGCGGCGCCCGTCCAGGTCCTCCAGCGGGAGCGCCTGCTCCACCGGGCGGCCGAGTACGTCGGCGGGGCTCAGCGCGGTGATCCGGGCGGCGGCGGCGTTGAAGCAGACCACCCGCCCGTGCTCGTCGGCGACCACCAGCCCGTCGGGCAGGTCGTCGGGGTCGATGCCCAGGGCGTACGGGGACGCGCCGTCGGGCAGCGCGGCCGATCCGCCGCGTACGCCGTGCTGCGGCATCACGTCCAACGCAGCCACCCCCCTCTCCGGACCCGGACCGGCCACCCTACTAGCTGGAGGTGACGCCGCGGCACCCCGCGGATGTGCGCTGTGACCGCGCCGAGGCGTAGAGGCAGACCGCGGCGGCCGTCGCCAGGTTGAGGCTCTCGGCCCGGCCGTGGATCGGCACCCGCACCACCTCGTCGGTGAGCTCCCTGGTCTCCTCGGGCAGCCCCCACGCCTCGTTGCCGAAGACCCAGGCGGTCGGCCCGAACATCCGGCCCTCGTCGAGCTCGGTGTCCAGGTCCCGCTCCCCCGCGCCGTCGGCGGCCAGCACGCGTACGCCCTGGGCCCGCAGGCCCGCCACGGCCGTCTCCACCGGTACGCCCACCGCGACCGGCAGGTGGAAGAGGCTGCCCGCCGAGGCCCGTACGGCCTTCGGGTTGTACAGGTCCACGGAGGCGTCGGTGAGCACCACGGCGTCCGCGCCGGCGGCGTCGGCGCAGCGCAGGACGGTGCCGGCGTTGCCGGGGTCGCGGACGTGCGCGAGCACCGCGACCAGCCGCGGGCGGGCGGCGAGCACCTGCTCGAACGGGGTGTCCAGGAACCGGCAGACCCCGACCAGGCCCTGCGGGGTGACGGTGTCGGAGATGTCGGCGACCACCTCGGGGGTCGCGGTCAGCACGGGCGCTCCCGCGGCACGGGCCGCCGCCACGATGTCGGGGTGCCGCTCGGCCGCCTCCGCGGTGGCGTACAGCTCGACCAGTGTCCTGCCGTCCGGCCCGCCCGGATGCGCGGCCGCCTCCCGAACCGCCTGCGGCCCCTCCGCGAGGAACCGCCGCTCCTTGGCCCGGAACGACCGCTTCCCGAGCCTGCGGGCCGCGACCACCCGCGTGGACCGCAACGAACTCAGCTCCGTCGGGGGCGTACTCACGCGGGCTGCTCTCTTTCCATCAACGGGCGGGGTTGTCCGGGGGCGCGGGGAACTGCGCGGGAAGCCACGGGCGGCGGTACTCAGGGGGCGCGGGGAACTGCGCGACCGGCCACCAACCCAAGGAAGGTCCCGCAAGCGACAGCACAACCCACCCCGGAGGGAAACGCACCGCGGGCCCGCAGACGGCAAACCGCCTGCGGGCCCGCGCACCGTCACTCCGGCTGAGCCCAGCGCAGCGTCACGCGGCCTTCGGCGCGTTGACGTCCGACGGCAGCGCCTTCTGCGCGACCTCGACCAGCGCGGCGAACGCGGGCGCGTCGTTGACCGCCAGCTCGGCCAGGATCTTGCGGTCCACCTCGATGCTGGCGGCCTTCAGACCCTGGATGAAGCGGTTGTAGGTGATGCCGTTCGCACGGGCAGCGGCGTTGATCCGCTGAATCCACAGCTGCCGGAAGTCGCCCTTGCGCTTCTTGCGGTCGTTGTAGTTGTAGACCAGGGAGTGGGTGACCTGCTCCTTGGCCTTGCGGTACAGGCGCGAACGCTGACCGCGGTAACCGCTGGCCTGCTCAAGAATCGCCCGGCGCTTCTTCTGGGCGTTGACTGCCCGCTTGACGCGTGCCACTTGATAACTCCTTCTGCGGGACCGCGGTATTCGTCACGCGGTCCGAAAGCGATGGGGGTCCCGGATCGGACCGCGCGCCCCGGTCGGGGGCGCGCGGCTCACTTGCCGAGAAGCTTCTTGATCTTCTTGGCGTCGGCCGGGGCAACCTCGACGGTGCCGGTCAGGGCGCGCGTCTTGCTGGACGGCTTGTGCTCGAGCAGGTGGCGCTTGCCGGCACGCTCGCGAAGCACCTTGCCGGAGCCGGTGATCTTGAAGCGCTTGCTCGCACCACTGTGGGTCTTGTTCTTCGGCATGGCGCCGTGGTCTCCTCGTCGCTGGCCCTCCCGGGCGCCCGGTGGAGGGCGTACGGGGAGCGTCAGTTCTGCTCTTACCACCCGAAGCCGCCCGGGCGGGCGGCCTGCGGGGTCCTTCTCGAACCGCGGTGTCAGCCGGCGTCGGCCGGAGCCTCGACCTGCGACTGCTCGTCGGCGGTGTCGCCGTCGTCACCCTGGCGGCCCGCCTTGCGGGCGGCCTGGGCCTCGCGGGCCTCGGCCATGGCCTCGGTCTTCTTCTTGTGCGGACCGAGGACCATGATCATGTTGCGGCCGTCCTGCTTCGGGTTCGACTCGATGAACCCGAGGTCCTGGACGTCCTCCGCGAGCCGCTGGAGCAGGCGGTAGCCCAGCTCCGGGCGGGACTGCTCACGACCGCGGAACATGATCGTGATCTTGACCTTGTCGCCCTGCTTGAGGAACCGGACGACGTGACCCTTCTTGGTGTCATAGTCGTGCGGGTCGATCTTCGGCCGGAGCTTCATCTCCTTGATGACCGTGTGCGCCTGGTTCTTGCGCGCCTCACGGGCCTTCATGGCCGACTCGTACTTGAACTTCCCGTAGTCCATGAGCTTGCACACGGGCGGACGGGCGTTCGCCGCGACCTCGACCAGGTCGAGGTCGTACTCCTGCGCAAGCTCCAGGGCCTTGGCAAGCGGCACAATGCCGACCTGCTCGCCACTGGGACCGACAAGTCGCACCTCGGGAACGCGAATCCGGTCGTTGATGCGGGGCTCGGCGCTGATGGGGCCTCCTCGGTTGCACGACGCGACTGACTGGCCGACAGCCGCGCTTCGGGTCTTCTTCTGCTTCTACCCTGTGCACCGTGCCCGAACGTCAGAAACGCCCCGTACGGCACACAGGCGGGCTCCTCACAACCGGGAGCACCGCCGCGTTATTCCGCGGGGCGCATCGGACGGCGAAGGCCGGGCGCGCGACGCACCGACCGAAGCCGTCTGACCGGGGACCCCTCGGCCGACAGGCCGAGCAGGTGGGAGTTCGGAGCCTCCACTTGGTGGCCGGACACGCTGATGTCCGACCGGTCGTTGTCCAAGCATAGCAGCGCGGGCCCGAGGGCCGTAATCGGCCGGACGGGGCATATCGTGGCGGCCATGAGCGACGCACCAGCCTCCCGCCCGGCCGCCTCCCCCGCGGCCGACACCCCCGCCACGGGGCCCGGCTTCGACGACCTGACCCGCGACATCGCGGACGTCCCCGCGGTGGAGGTGATCACCACGGTGGCCGTCCACCTGATGAGCGCGGCCGCGGTGAACCTGGGGCTGGCCGAGGAGGGCGCGCAGCACAAGGACCTCGACGAGGCCCGCAAGCTCATCCAGGCGCTGGCCGGGCTGGTCACCGCC
Source organism: Actinacidiphila sp. bgisy144 (assembly GCF_057708105.1). NCBI lineage: Bacteria > Bacillati > Actinomycetota > Actinomycetes > Kitasatosporales > Streptomycetaceae > Actinacidiphila > Actinacidiphila sp. bgisy144. Next base: position 38,407 of record NZ_JBYIRM010000040.1, read on the forward strand.
AGCGCCACGGAGATCAGCTCCTTCCACGCCGCCCCGCTGCGGGACGGCCTGAAGTCCCTCCAGCTCGCCTTCCGCGAGGCGTCCGTGGTGCCGGACGAGCCCGGCCAGGGCCCCGGCGAGAAGTTCACCGGTCCGGTCTACGGCTGACCGCGGGCGGGGATCGGCCTGCCGCCTCAGGGACCCTCCTCCGTGGTGCGGGCGGCGGCCTCCTCCTCCACCGCGGCGGCGCGGGCGGCCTTCACCGCGGCCATCGCCGGGTGCGTCGCCTGGTGCACGAGCGCCGCGATCGCCGCGCCGACCAGCGGGGCGACCAGGAAGAGCCACACCTGGGTGAGTGCCGGGCTGCCGGCGAACAGCGCGGGCGCGAGGCTGCGGGCGGGGTTGACGCCGGTGCCGGTGAGCGGGATGCCCACCAGGTGCACCACGGCCAGGGCCAGGCCGATCGCCAGCCCGTCGAAGCCGACCACCGCGATCCGGTGCGTCACGGAGAGCACCACGTAGACCAGCAGGAACGTGAGGATCACCTCGGCGACGAACGCGCCGAAGATGCTGATGCCGACCGCCGAGCGCGTGCCGTAGCCGTTGGTGCCGAAGGCGCCGTGCCGCCTGAAGCCGGGCACCTGGTCGGCGACGAGCAGCAGGAGCGCGGCGCCGACGATCGCGCCGAGGAACTGCGCCACCCAGTACTCGACCGCCCGGCGCAGCTCGATCCGCCCGGCGAGCAGCATCCCGAGCGTCACCGCGGGGTTGACGTGGCTGCCGGAGATCGGCCCGATCGCGTAGGCGATGGCCAGCAGCACGAACCCGAAGGCCAGCGCGATGCCCAGGGTGCCGATGTACGCCCCCGACACCACCGCCGCGCCGACCGCGAAGAAGACGAGCGCGAGGGTGCCGACGAACTCGCAGCCGACGGCCCGGGGGTCGCTGAGCCGGTAGTTCGTCACGTCCGCCGCGGTGAGACGTCGCCGGTCCATCGTGCCTCCTCGAACGAGAGGACCACTGCCCTTTGCATTGTCACCGCAATGGGCGAACCCCACATCTCGGGGCATATGCGGCGAGATCCGGGCGAGGCGTCTCCGGCGCCCGGTGACGAGCGGCGGGCTCGGCGCGCTCAGCGGGTGAAGAGCGGCTCCCCCGGGGGGTTCGCGGTCGGCGGGAGGACGGCGAGGTCCAGGCCCTGGACGAGGGCGGCGCGCAGGGTCTCGTCGGCGGCCAGGACCTCCGCCACGCGGCGGGCGGCGGCGGCCACGTCGGCGTCCGGAGCGAGCACCAGGCCCAGGGTGCCGTCGGAGGCCGCCCCGCCGGGGGTGAGGTGGGCGCGGGCGATGCCGGGTACGGCGGCGATCGCGGCGCGCAGCGCCGAGCGGACCTCGGGGTCGGCCAGCGGGTCGGTCCTGGCCGGACCGGCCGCGGCGGCGCGCAAGGGGGCACCGGTCAGCTCGTAGGCCACCGGCCCGGCCATGTCGATGAGGAGGGTGTCCGCCTTCTCGTGCGCGAGCGCCTGGAGGGCCTGGTGCAGGGGCACCGCGACCGGCCGGGCGTCGGCGCGCCAGCGGGCCAGGGCGGCGGTGGAGGTGAAGGCGGGCAGAGCCCGGCGCCCGTCGGGTGCCTGGATGGTCGGCACCGCCATGTCGCTGCTCTTCTCCCGGGCCAGCCCGTCGGGCCCGGTCTCGGCCTCGCCGAGCACCGCCACCACCGGGACGAGCAGCCGGGCGCCGTGCAGCGCGGCGACCACGTCCGCGTCGGTCGCGCGGTCGGCCGCGTAGCCGGCGAGCGCCTGGGCCAGGGCCGGGTCCGCCGAGCCGTCGTCCGTCGCGAACCCTGGGTCCGGAATATTCTTCAACGCCACCCCGGCACCCTATCCGCCGCTCCCGCGGCCGGACGCGGGGCGGTCGGCGGGTGCGCGGTCACCGGGTGGGCCGCTCGGCGGGCAAGGTGCTCCGGGGGTACGGAAAGGGCGGTCAGCTGCTGCGGCGCAGCCGGAAGTACAGCAGGGCCGCCAGGGCGATCAGCGCGGCGCCGACCGCCGCGAAGGCGGTGGCCGCACCGTTGGCGAGCAGCTGCGAGGAGGACGCCGCCTTGGCCGGGGTGGTCGGGCCGGGGGCGAAGTAGGCGTGCGGGTAGGCCGCGGGGGTGGGCAGCACCGGCGCCGGCCGGAGCTTCTTCGCCGCGGCGAGCGCGGCGGCGGGGTCGATCAGCCCGGTGCCGACCTCGTCGTTGCGGCCGTCGGCGGGCTTGTCCCGGGTGGTGTCCTCCAGGACCTGCTTGACCTGCGCCGGGCTGAGCTTGGGGTAGGCCGAGCGGATCAGCGCCACGGCGCCCGAGGCGTACGCGGAGGCCGCGCTCGTCCCCCAGCCGTTGTAGTACGTGCGGTCCGGGTCGGCGATGACGACCTCGACGCCGGGGGCGGACACCGACGTGTACCAGCGGTGGGTGGAGAAGGAGGCGTGCTCGCCGTGCCGGTCGACGGCCGCCACGGAGATCACCCCGGGGTAGGCGGCCGGGTAGGAGGAGCGGTCGGCGGCGTCGCCGCCGTTGCCCGCGGACGCGACGACCACGACGCCCTTGCCGAGCGCGTAGCGGATCGCGTCGTCCTCGGCGGCGACCGGGGCGGCGGTGGCGCTGTCGTCGCCGAGCGAGAGGTTGATGACGTCGGCGCCGTGGTCGACGGCCCAGCGGATGCCCGCGGGCAGCGCGTCACCGCGGTCGGTCCTGGCCTTCTGCCGCTGCGGGTCCTTGTCCTCCAGGATCACCCGCACCGGCAGGATGCGGGCCTGGGGGGCGATGCCGAGCACGCCGTCGCCGTCGCCGGGCCCGTGGCCGTGCCCGGCGATGATCGCCGCCATGCCGGTGCCGTGCTTGGCCCACGCCTTGTCGCCGGGCTTCGCGCCGAAGCCGACCTCGTCCTTGCCCGCCAGGACCTGGCCGGTCAGGTCCGGGTGGGTGGAGTCGACCCCGGTGTCGAGCACGGCCACGGTGACGCCCGCGCCCTTGGTGGTCTGCCACGCCTGCTGCGCGTGCAGTGCGGACAGCGCCCAGTCGGAGGCCCGCGCGCTGTCGGCGGCCGCGGGTGCGGCGGTCAGCGCGACGGTGGTGCCGGCCGCGGCGAGGGCGGCCAGGGCGCGCGCGAGGGCGCGCGGGCGGCGGCGGTCCCGGCGGTCGGCGGCACGGCGGGCGGCGGGGCGCTGCCAGGGTGCGGCGGCGGGGGTCATCCGTGGTGCTCCGAGCCGGTGGTGGTCTGCGGGTGGCGGAGGGCGTCGACGGCGGTGTGGACCCGCGCGTCGACGGCGGCGGCGAGCCCGGTGGCGTCGAAGCCGAGGCCGGCCTGCGCGGGGGGCGTGGTGGCGCCCTGCGCGTCGGCCTTGTCCGCCGGGTCCGGCTGGGCGACGGTGCGGCCGTCGGCGAAGCCGCTGACGGCGTAGACCACGAACGGCAGGTCCGCGGCGATCCGGACGTCCCAACTGCCGCGCTGGCGGTCGCCGAAGGCGGCGGCGGGGGTGCCGGGGAAGGCGACGGGGCGGGGCAGCAGGTCGGCGCGTTCGCCGAGGTGCTGGCTGCTCCACCGCTCGGCCAGCGCGCTCATGGCCGCGGCCTGGCCGGAGCCGACGAGCAGCCCGACGGTGGTGACGGTGGTCGAGGTGCTGTCGACGTAGGTGGCGCGCAGCAGGCGGACGCAGCCGGCCGGGGCCAGCACTTCCGTGAGCAGCGGGTCGAAGGCGCCGGTGCAGCCGGCGGGGGCGGCCACGCCGATCCGGGTCCAGGAGCGGTCGGCGCCGCCGGGCCCGCCGCCCTTGCCGTCGACGGTGGGCGGGAACAGCGTGTCCACGGGGGTGTCGCGCCACACGTCGCGGGCCTGCGCGAACGCCTGCGGGCTGCCGTCGGCGACGGGCGCGGGCCGGTCCGGGGTGTGGGTGATGGCGGCGCCCGCGACGGCGCCGCCGACCAGGCCGAGGCCGACGACCAGGCTGGCCGCGGCCAGCAGCCGGCGGCCGCGGGTGGAGGTGCGCGGTGCGGGCGGCTCGGGCGCGTACGTGGGAGCGGCCGGGTAGGCGGGCGCAGGCGGCACCGGCGGCGGTGTGAACGCGGGCGCGGGCGCCGACGGCGGGTCGACCGGCGGCCGCGGGGCGGGCGTCGGCGGTGCGGCCTGCGGCATCGGGGGCGCCTGCGGCGCCGGCTGCGGCACGGACCGCACGGGCTGCGCGGCGGTCGGCGGCATCGAAGGCGGCGGCACGGACGGCCGCGCGGCGGGCCGGGGCGGTGCGAGGGGCGGCGCCGCGGGCGGGGAGGTCGGCGGCGCCGCGGGCGGTGCAACAGGCGGCGGGGGCACGGGAGTCGAACCCCCGTGCAGCGGCGGACCGGGGGGCGGCGGCGGGTTCGGCGGTTCGGGCGGGGAGGCGGGCGGCGGACCTCCAGCCGAGGCTGCCGCGGGCGGCCCCGCCTGCGGACCGCCCACCGGCCGTCCCGATGTCGGATGGAGGGTGGGGAAGGAAGCCGGCGGGGTGCTCCCGCTGTCCACTCCGGTGCTCACCCGGCACTCCCTCGTGACCGTTCCCGTCGATTGTGCGCGTCACTCTACGGGGTTGCCGCGGGGTGAGTTGCCACTCGGAGCACGGGCGCCGGGTCTACCGCTCGGTAGCAGGGTTCTGGCAGGCTGCGGTCATGCCCCAGCGCTCAGCCGACCGCGCCCGCTACGACCGGGCCACCGCACACCTCGACGCGCCGCTGGCGATCGTCGACCTGGACGCCTTCGACGCGAACGCCGCGGACCTGGTCCGGCGTGCGGGCGGCAAGCCGATCCGGGTCGCGTCGAAGTCGGTGCGCTGCCGCGCTCTGCTCGAACGGGTGCTGGCCCGGGAGGGGTTCGAGGGTGTCATGTCCTTCACCCTGGCCGAGTCGCTGTGGCTGGCGCGCACCGGTTTCACCGACGTGCTGCTGGCCTACCCGTCCGCGGACCGGGACGGCTTCGCGGAGCTGACGTCCGACCCGAAGCTGGCCCGTACGGTCACGGTGATGGTCGACGACCTCGCCCAACTCGACCTGATCGACGCGGCGCGCGGCGCTGGCGGCATCGAGACGGTCCGGGTCTGCCTCGAACTCGACACGAGCCTGCGGAAGTTGGGCGGCCGGCTGCGGATCGGCGCGCTGCGCTCGCCGCTGCACTCGCCCGAGCGGCTCGCCGACACCGCGCGGGCGATCGGCGCCCGCCCGGGGTTCCGGGTGGTCGGGATCATGGCGTACGAAGGGCACATAGCCGGCGTCGGCGACGCGATCAAGGGGCGGCCGGGGCGGTCGCTCGCGGTGCGGCTGATGCAGTCCGCCGCGCGCCGGGAGCTGGCGGCGCGGCGGGCGGAGGCGGTGCGGGCGGTGCGCGCGGTGGTGCCGGGCCTGGAGTTCGTCAACGGCGGCGGCACCGGCAGTGTGCAGTCCACCGCGGCGGAGGGCGCGGTCACCGAGATCGCGGCCGGCTCGGGCCTGTACGTGCCGCGGCTGTTCGACAACTACACGTCCTTCCACGGCCGTCCGGCGGCGCTGTTCGGGATGCCCGTGGTGCGGCGGCCGGGGGTCGGCGTGGTCACGGTGCTCGGCGGCGGCTATCCGGCCTCGGGCGCGCCGGGCGCGGACCGGCTGCCGGTGCCGTATCTGCCGGAGGGGCTGCGCTACGACCCGCAGGAGGGGCCGGGCGAGGTGCAGACGCCGCTGCTCGGCTCGGCCGCCGACGACCTGCTGGTGGGCGACACGGTGTGGTTCCGGCACGCCAAGGCGGGCGAACTGTGCGAGCGCTTCGACCGGTTGCGGCTGGTCGAGGGCGACCGGGTGGTGGCGGAGGTGCCGACGTACCGGGGCGAGGGCAAGACGTTCCTGTGAGGGGCCGGCGGCCTCCCGGGCGGTGGGAGGCCGCCGGCGCTGGGGCGGGGCGGGGCGTCAGACGCCGGTGCCGCCGGTGCTGCCGCTGGACGCGCCGCTGCTGTCGGCCTTGATGCCCGCGGCGATCTCGTCCATGACGTCCTGGCCGGGCGCCTTGCTGCTGACGTCGAAGCCGAAGCGGACGATGACGATCTGGCTGCTCTTGCTCGGCGCGGGGAACGCCAGCGACTCGACGTAGCCCTCGGTGCCGGACTTGGTGCTGACCTTCCAGCGGACCAGGTAGCCCTTCTGCCCGGCGACCGTGACCGCCTTGGACTGGAGCTGCTGGTGCGAGGTCGTCGCGCCGTAGGTGTCGGAGCTGTACGCCTCGGCCGCGTTGCCGGTGATGTCCGCCTTGGCGGCGGCCTCGGCGGTGGTCGCGGTGACCTTCAGCGCCTCGGCCGGCTCGGAGTAGGCGCCGCCCAGCGAGCACTGCTGCTGGCCGCTGGTGTCGCCCGGGCAGGTGTAGCTGCCGGTGGAGATGCTGGCGAGGCCGTCCTGCGTGGTGCCGCCGGTCCAGCCGTCGAGCACCGGCAGGCTGATGCCGTCCAGCACGTCGACGGCGGTGTCGCCGCCGGAGGGGTTGGTCGGGTCGGTCGGCTGGCTCGGGTCCGACGGGTTCTGCGACTGCGGGTTCTGCTCGGGGTTCCCCGGCCCGCCGGAGCGCTGCGGCATCGTCGCGTTCGGCCCGCGGTTGCTGCTGCTCGCGCTGTTGTCGCTGCCGTTGTTGTTGCCCACCGCGACGACCGCGGCCACGATGCCGCCGATGACGACGAGCGCGACCCCGATGGCGATGGCCACGGTCCGCGGGCGCCGGTTGCCGCCGCCGGGCGAGCCTATGACGTCGCCCGAGGGGTACGGCGCGTATCCGGGCGGGCCGCCGTAGGGCTGCTGCCCGGCGGTCGGGGCCACTGGTGCCGTGCGGGTGTACTCCGTCCACGCGGTCCCGTCCCACCAGCGTTCCATGGCCGGGCCGTTGCCTGTGTGCCCGGGCTCCTGGTACCAGCCGGGCGGGGTCGTCGTCGTCACGGCGTCACCTTATGGCCCCAGGATGAGAATCCTGTAAGGACAGGGGTCACATCCAGGTCACGCCCCTCGGCCCGGCCCCGCGGGGGCTCGTGTCCGGTCCCGGGGCCGGGGTACGGCCGGGTGTCGGTGGTGCGTGCGATGCTGGCCGCGTGACGAACGTGAAGCCCGGCGGCGGCGGCCGTACCGGTGGGGAACTGCTGCTGCTCGACACCGCGAGCCTGTACTTCCGCGCGTACTTCGGGGTGCCGGAGTCGGTGCGGGCGCCCGACGGCACCCCGGTCAACGCGGTGCGCGGGCTGATCGACTTCATCGCCCGGCTGGTGGCCGACCACGCGCCGGCCGCGCTGGTGGCGTGCATGGACGCGGACTGGCGGCCGCAGTGGCGGGTGGACCTCATCCCCTCGTACAAGGCGCACCGCGTGGCCGACCCCGAGGCGGGCACCGAGGAGGTCCCGGACACCCTCTCTCCGCAGGTCCCGGTGATCGAGGCAGTGCTCGACGCGGTCGGCATCGCCCGGGTCGGCGTGCCCGGCTACGAGGCGGACGACGTGATCGGCACCCTAGCCACCGCCTCGGCGGCGCCGGTGGCCATCGTCACCGGCGACCGCGACCTGTTCCAGCTCGTCGACGACGCGCGCGGGGTGCGCGTGCTCTACCCGCGCAAGGGCGTCGGCGACTGCGACGTGATCGACGGCGGGGCGATCGAGGAGCGGTACGGCGTCCGCGCGGAGCAGTACGCGGACTTCGCCGCGCTGCGCGGCGACCCGAGTGACGGGCTGCCCGGGGTGAAGGGCATCGGCGAGAAGACCGCGGCCGAACTGGTCACCCTCTACGGCGACCTGGCGGGGGTGCGGGCGGCGGCCGGCGAGCCGTTCTCGAAGCTGACGCCGGCCCGCCGCCGCAACATCCTGGCGGCCGCGCCCTATCTGGACGTCGCGCCGAAGGTGGTGCGGGTCGCCACCGACATCCCGCTGCCCGCCTTCGACCCGGCGCTCCCCGCCGATCCCGCCGACCCGGCCGCGTTCGGCGCGCTGGCCGACCGCTGGGGCCTGGGCTCCCCGCTGTCCCGGCTGTCCGCGGCACTGGGCTGGACCTGAGCGGCCCGAGGGCTTCGGCGGCCCGGGAGCGGCCTGCGGTCCTGGCGCCTTACGCCACCGCGCCGGCGCGGCGGGAGCGGTTGACGGCCGAAAGCACCGCGCGGACCGAGGCAGTGAGCACCGAGGTGTCCCGGCCCGCGCCCCAGCAGCTCTCCCCGCCCGCGCCGATCCGGACGTAGGCGACCGCGGCGCTGTCCGGGCCGGGGCCGGTGGCGTGTTCGGCGTAGTGCTCGATGTGCACGGGGACGCCCGCGGTGGCGAGCGCGTCGGTGAGCGCGGACAGCGGGCCGTTGCCGGCGCCGGTGACCGTACGGCCGGCGGAGCCGGTGGGCGACGCGCTCCCGTCGTGCAGGACGGCGGTGAACTCGTGGCGGCCCGGGGTGGTTTCGGCGGCGTGCCAGCCGGTCAGGGTGAGCGGCCCGGTGTCGGCGGGCTCGAGGTAGGCGGCCGCGAACAGCTCCCCCAGCGCCTGCGCGGTGATCTCCTCGCCGCTGTCGTCGGCCGCGGCCTGCACGATCCGGGAGAAGTCGGCGCGCAGCGCGGGCGGCAGGTCCAGGCCGTGGCGGTCCTTGAGCAGGTAGGCGATGCCGCCCTTGCCCGACTGGCTGTTGACGCGGATCACCGCTTCGTAGTCCCGGCCGAGGTCGGCGGGGTCGATCGGCAGGTAGGGCACGTCCCAGGGCATCTGCGCGGCGGGCCGGCCGGCCTCGGCGGCGCGGCGGGCGTGGTGCTCCAGGCCCTTCTTGATCGCGTCCTGGTGGGTGCCGGAGTAGGCGGTGTGCACCAGGTCGCCGACGTAGGGGTGGCGGCCGGGCACCGGCAGGCGGTTACAGTGCTCGACGGTGGCGCGGATCGCGTCGATGTCGGAGAAGTCCAGCATCGGGTCGACGCCCTGGGTGTGCAGGTTCAGCGCGAGCGTGACCAGGTCCACGTTGCCGGTGCGCTCGCCGTTGCCGAACAGGCAGCCCTCGACGCGCTGCGCGCCTGCCAGCAGGGCGAGTTCGGCGCAGGCCACGCCGGTGCCGCGGTCGTTGTGCGGGTGCACCGACAGGATCACCGCGTCCCGGCGGGCGAGGTGGCGGTGCATGTACTCGATCTGGTCGGCGTAGACGTTGGGGGTGGCGATCTCCACGGTGGCCGGCAGGTTGTGGATCACCGGGCGGTCCGGGGAGGCGTCCCACAGCTCGGTCAGGCCGTCGCACACCTCCAGGACGAAGTCGGGCTCGGTGAGGTTGAAGACCTCGGGTGAGAACTGGAAGCGCACGCCGGGCCGCCGGTCGGCGAGCCGGGCCATCAGGCCGGCCGCCTGCTCGATCAGCGCCCGCAGCGCGGCCCGCTCCCGGCCGATCACCACCTCGCGCCAGACCGGCGCGGTCGCGGTGTACAGGTGCACCACGGCGCGCGGCAGGCCCGCGATCGAGGCGAAGGTCCGCTCGATCAGGTCGGCGCGGGCGGCGGTGAACACCACCGGGGTCACGTCCTGCGGCACCGCGCCGGACTCGGCGAGGTGGCGGACGAAGTCGAAGTCGGTGCGGCTGGCCGAGGGGTAGCCGACCTCGATCTCCTTGAAGCCCATCGCGACCTGGACGTCGAACATCCGGCGCTTGCGGGCGGGGTCCATCGGTTCGGCGAGCGCCTGGTTGCCGTCGCGCAGGTCCACCGGCACCCACAGCGGTGCCCGGTCGATCCGGCGGGAGGGCCAGTGCCGCCCACCGGAGGTGCGCACCTCGACGCGCTCCCGGGCGGGGCGGTAGCGGTGGTAGGGCATGGCGCTGCCGCGCTGCGGGTTCCACCAGGGGGCGCCGGCAGGCACCGGGCCGGCCGGGGTGCGCAGGGTGGGCGCGGGGGCGCCGGCGGCCTCGGCCGCGGGGTGCGGGTCGCCCGGGCGGGCGCCGCCGCGCGGGTGGTTCGCGGGGTACGTGGTCATGGTGGGGCTGTTCCTCTTCGTGGTCGCCGGTGGTCGACCGGCAGCACGAAACCCCGCGGCGGGGTGCCGGTCCCTCAGGCCCCGCCGCGGCGGCCGAGGAGAAGGCTCCGCTGCGTCATGGCGGCCACTGTAACCACTTCTCAGGTCCTCAGACAAGCTGAGAGGTGGGCGCGGCCGATAGAGTCGGCGCCACGAGGGGCGGACGGAGAGGTGGGAGACGGCGATGACGCTCGGTTCACTGCGGCCCAGCCCGCTGGTGGAGCAGGCGGCGGAGCGGCTGCGGGAGCAGATCACCGGCGGCCAGTGGCCGGTGGGCACGAAGCTGCCCGGCGAGACCACGCTCGCCGCCCTGCTGGGCGTGGGCCGCTCGACCGTGCGCGAGGCGCTGCGGGCGCTGGCCGGCGCGGGGATGGTACGGACCCGGCAGGGCGCGGGGGTGTTCGTGATCGCCGACCGCCCGGTCCAGGACTGGCCGGCCCGGCTGCGGCGCGCGGCCCTGTCGGACGTGTACGAGGTGCGGGTGCTGCTGGAGGTCCAGGCGGCCCGGATCGCGGCGGCCCGGCGGACGCCCGAGGACGTGGCGGCCCTGCGGGCCGCGCTCGCGGCGCGGACGGTGGCGGCCGCGGCGGCGGGCCTGCGCGGGGCGGGAGCCGGGCCGGCGGACGACGACGGCTCGACACACCATGGCGCGCACCGCGGCTCGGCGGACCATGGCGCGGACCCCGGCCCCGGCGGGAGCGCGCCGCCCGACGGTCCGGGTGCGGCCTTCATCGACGCCGACATCGCCCTGCACCGCGAGGTGGTCGCCGCCGCCCACAACCCCGTCCTGACCGACCTGTTCGCCGAGTTCGCGCCGGTGCTCAGGGAGAACATGCTCGCGCTGCTCGGCCTGATGGACGTCCGCGCCCATGACGAGGAGCACGGCGAGGCCGCGCACGCGGCCCTGGTGGAGGCGATCGCCGCGGGCGACGCCGACCTCGCCGCGCGCGTGCTGCACGGCGAACTGTCCCTCACCCAGGCCCACCTGCGCGACCAGCAGCGCGCGGACGCCCCGTCGTGAACGCGCTGCTCCCCCGCCCGCGCAGCAGCCCGGCACCCGGCGCGGTCCACGTACCCGGCTGGCTCGACCTGGACCGGCAGCGCGAACTGGTCGCCGCCTGCCGGGAATGGGCGCGCGGCCCGGTGCCGATGCGGCACACCCGGCTGCCGCGCGGCGGCGTGATGTCAGTTCTCACGGTTTGCGTGGGCTGGCACTGGCGCCCGTATGCCTACTCGCGCACCGCGCCCGACGTGAACGGCGCCCGGGTCGCCGCCTTCCCGTCCTGGCTGGCCGAGTTGGGCCGCGCCGCGGTCGCCGACGCCTACCAGGACCCGGCGGCCGGCGCCTCGTACGCACCCGACACGGCGCTGGTCAACTTCTACGACGGGGCCGCCGCGATGGGCATGCACCAGGACAAGGACGAGCGGGCGAACGCACCCGTGGTCTCCCTGAGCATCGGCGACACCTGCGTCTTCCGCTTCGGCAACCCCGACACCCGCACCAGGCCCTACACCGACGTCCTGCTGGAGTCCGGCGACCTCTTCGTCTTCGGCGGCCCGTCCCGCTACGCCTACCACGGCGTCCCCAAGGTCCACCCCGGCACCGGCGACCCGGCCACCGGTCTGACCGCCGGCCGCCTCAACCTCACCCTGCGCACCACGGGCCTGCCAGGCTGAGCCGCACCGGGCCCGGAGCACCCGCAGATCCATCAGTTAGGCTTGCCTAAGTAACTTGAGCATGCCGAACGCGCGACAGCGCGAGGAAGCGGGCGCATCGATGGCGGACCGACCGCAACGCAGGACCCCCACCCCGAAGCGCGCGACCGTGCTGCGCGCCGAGCGGATCACCCCGCACATGGTCCGGGTGGTGCTCGGCGTGGACCCGGCCGCCCCCCTGGAGGTCGGGGAGTACACCGACCACTACGTCAAGCTGCTCTTCCCGGCCGAGGGCGAGACGCTGCCCGAACCGCTGGACATGGAGGCGCTCCGCCGCGACCTGCCGCGCGAGCGCTGGCCGCGCACCCGTACGTACACCGTGCGCTCCTATGACGCGGCGACCCGCGAGCTGGCCGTGGACTTCGTGGTCCACGGCGACGAGGGCCTCGCCGGACCGTGGGCGGCCTCGGCCCGGCCCGGCGACGTGCTGTACTTCATGGGCCCGGGCGGCGGGTACGCCCCCGACCCGGCCGCCGACTGGCACCTGCTCGCCGGCGACGAGAGCGCGCTGCCCGCCATCGGCGCCGCGCTGGAGCGGCTGCCGGCCGACGCGGACGCGAAGGTCTTCGTCGAGGTCTCCGGGCCCGAGGAGCAGCAGAAGCTCACCGCCGGGCCGGGCGTGGACGTGGTCTGGCTGCACCGCGGGGACGCGCCCGTCGGCGCGGCGCTGGTCGAGGCCGTCACCGGGCTGGAGTTCCCCGCCGGGAGCGTGCAGGTCTTCGTGCACGGCGAGGCGACCTTCGTCCGCGAGCTGCGCCGCCACCTGCGGCTGGAGCGCGGTGTCCCCCGCGAGGGCCTGTCCGTCTCCGGGTACTGGCGCCGCGGCAAGGACGAGGACGGCTGGCAGTCCTCCAAGCGCGAGTGGAACGCGGAGATCGAGCGCGAGCAGGAAGGCGCCTGAGCGAGCAGCCCGCGCCTGAACCCCCGCCGATCCCACGGCCCTGCCCGGCACCGACTGACGTGCTGGGCAGGGCCGTTCGCATCCGCCGTGCCGCCGGCGGCACATACCGGCGCCGCACGCCCCGGGCGCCTGTCACGGCACGGGCAGCGCCTCCTCCCACGCCGTACGGGCGGCCACCGCGGTCCGCCACTGCCGCAGGGTCCGCGGCGGCATGCCGACCCCGAGCACCCCGGTGACCCGGCCCCCGCTGCCGTAGGCGACGAGGAACCGCCCGGCCGCGAGGTCGCCGTCGACCACCCGGGCCCGGCTGCTGCCGCGCGGCAGGCCGTACGCCTGGACCTTCAGGTCGTACTGGTCGGACCAGAAGTACGGGACCGGGGCGAAGGGCCTGGGCTCCTGCGGGCGCAGCAGGTTCCGGGCGGCGGCCACGCCCTGCTCGGCGGCGTTGGTGCGGTGCTCGACGCGCATGGGGGTGCCGAACAGCGGGTTGAACCAGCGCGCGACGTCCCCAGCCGCGTACACCCCGGGGGCGGCGGCGCTGTACTCGTCGCACTCGATCCCGTCGGCCACGCGCAGCCCGCTGCCGCGCAGCCACTCGGTGTTGGGCAGCGAGCCGATCGCCACCAGCACGTCGTCGGCCGGGAGGAGGGCGCCGTCGGCCAGCCGCACCCCCGTCACCCGGCCGCGGGCCTCCTCGACGGCCGTGACCGCGACGCCGGTGCGCAGGTCCACCCCGCGGTCGCGGTGCAGCTGCGCCAGGCGCCCTCCCACCTGCGGCCCGAGCAGGTGGGCCAGCGGTACGTCGGCCGGTTCGACGAGGGTGACGGCCGCGCCCAGGGTGCGGGCGGCTGCGGCCACTTCGGTGCCGAGGAAGCCGCCGCCCACCACGACCAGGCGCCCTCCGGCGGCCAGCCGCTCGCGCAGGGCGAGCGCGTCCTCCAGGGAGCGCAGCACGTGCAGGCCCTCGGCCCCGCCCGGGCCCAGCCGCCGCGGACGCACCCCGGTGGCGATGACCAGGCCGTCATAGCCGAGTTCGCCGCCGTCCGCCAGGGTCACCGTGCGGCCGACCACCGACAGCGCCGCGGCCGCCACGCCGAGCCGCAACTCCACGTCCAGCGCGTCCAGTTCGTTCTGTGCGCGCAGGGCGGTGCGCTCGGCCGGCCACGCGCCGGCCAGCACCTGCTTGGACAGCGGCGGCCGGTCGTAGGGCAGGTGGGGCTCCGCCCCGACCAGGGTCAGGGCGCCGTCGTACCCGTCGCGGCGCAGGGCCTCGACCGCCGCCAGACCGGCGGCCGACGCCCCGACGACCACCACGCGGCGCGGGGCGGCGCCCGTCACTCACTCACCAGCCGGATCACGGCGGCCGGGCACAGCGCGGCCGCCTCCTTGACGTCCCCGTACCGGTCGGCGGCGGGCCGGTCGGTCAGGATCTCGACGATGCCGTCGTCGTCCTGGTCGAAGACGTCGGGCGCGGCCAGGACGCACTGGCCGGACGCGACGCACTTGGGCTGGTCCACCTCGACCCGCAGGTCTGCACTGGTGTCGGCGCTCATGGGGAACCTCGCTTTCGAAGGGCTCTGGAAGGGCTCTCGACGGGCTTGCGGCCGGGTTGCCGGCGGGTCGCCGGCCGGTCGCCGGCGGATTTTCGGGCGGGGCAGCCGCTACCAGGTGACGGGGAGTTCGTAGACGCCGTAGACCAACCCGTCGTGCTTGTACTCCAGTTGGTCGGGGTCCACCGCCAACCGCAGCGTGGGGATGCGGGAGTACAGGGTGCTGTAGACGACCTGGAGCTCGACGCGGGCCAGCGGCTGGCCGAGGCACTGGTGGACGCCGAAGCCGAAGGCGACGTGGTGCCGGGCGTCGCGGGTGAGGTCCAGGCGGTGCGGGTCGGGGAAGGCGCGCGGGTCGCGGTTGGCGACGTCCCCGGCGAGGATGACGCCCTCCCCGGCGCGGATCACCTGGCCGTCGAGCTCGATGTCCTCCAGTGCCACCCTGCGCCGCCCGGAGTGGGTGATGGTGAGGTAGCGCAGCAGTTCCTCGACGGCGCCGGCGACCACCTTCGGGTCGTCGGTCCCACGCAGCAGGGCGAGCTGCTCGGGGTGGCGCAGCAGCGCGACGGTGCCGAGCGCGATCATGTTCGCGGTCGTCTCGTGTCCGGCGCTGAGCAGCAGCACGCCCATCTGCGCGGCCTCGCGCCGCGTCATCTGCCCGGTGTCCACGCGCTGCCCGGCGAGCTTGGAGAGCAGGTCGTCGCCGGGGCGGGTCAGCTTGTCGCCCAGCAGGTCGTCGAGGTAGTCGATGAGGGCGGTCTGCGCGGCGACCACCTCGTCCGGGGTGGAGGTGCGGCGCACCACGACCCGGGTGTTGCGCTGGAAGAAGTCGTGGTCGGTGTAGGGCACGCCGAGCAGTTCGCAGATGACCAGGCTCGGGACCGGGGTGGCGAACGCCTCGACCAGGTCGGCGGGCTTCGGGCCGGCCAGCAGGCGGTCGATGAGGTCGTCGACGATGGCCTGCACCGACGGGCGGAGCGCCTCGACGTTCCGGATGGCGAACGGCCCGGTGACCATGCGGCGCAGCCGTGCGTGCTCCGGGTCGTCCATGGTGATGAAGGTGCGGCGGACCCGGTCGCTGACCTGGCCGGCTGCGTTGCGGAACGGGAAGCCGTCGTGGGTGGTGTCGGAGCTGAGGCGGGGATCGCCGAGCAGGGCCCGCAGCTGGTCGTAGCGGGTGACGATCCAGGGGCTGGTGCCGTCCCATATCCGGGCCCGGGCCAGCGGGGCGTCCTCCTCTTGCAGGGCGAGCAGGGAGGGCGGCGGGTCGAACGGGCACCCGCTCGCGCGGGGCGCGGGGTAGGCGAGGTGTTCCGACGGTACGGCGGTCGAGGTCTCGGCCATGGGTTCCTCCTCGGCAGAGCGGCCACCCAACATCCCTAACGGCGTTAGGTGCCATGGGCAACGATATCGACCCCGTGTGTCACATCAACACCACGAAGTGACCACCGTCGCTATCCGGCCATCACCCGGTCGAGCAGGTCGTCCGCCCGGCGCGCGATGACCTCCCGGTCCGCCTCGAAGGGCAGCGCCATGGAGATGGCGACGATCCCGTGCAGCGCCGACCACAGCAGCAGCGCGTCCTTGCGGTCCCGCTCGCCGCACGGGTCGGCGCTCCGACAGGCGGCGACCGCGTCCTGCCACACCCCGGACAGCAGCCACACCGGGTGCTGCGGGGAGTGCTCGCGCGGCGCCGCCACCCGCTCCAGACCGAACATCAGCCGGTAGCGGGTCTGGTTCTCCAGCGCGAAGCCGCAGTAGCGCTGGGCCATCGCCCGCAGCGCGGCCGGCGGCCCGGCCGCCTCCGCCCGGTCCCAGGTCGCGCGCAGGTCGGCGACGAGCGTCTCGTACGCCTCCTGGGTCACCGCCGCCACCAGGTCGGAGCGGTCCTTGAAGTGCAGGTAGATGCTGGGTGCGGAGATCCCGACCTCCCGGGCGACCGCGCGCAGCGACACCGCGTCCTCGCGGCCGGCCGCCGCCAGCAGCCGTCCGGCCGCCGCCAGGATCTCCGCCTTCAGCGCACCGCCTTCCCCCCACTGGCTGGGCGTGCGCCGCTTGAACCCCTCCGCCATCCCCGCTCCTTCCGCCGCGCTCCCTCCTATCAAAGCTGACCGAATTCCCCCGCCCCCGCGCAAGGCGCTCTTGCGCGGGCCGGCCGCAGGAGGTTGCCACGGGAGGTCGCCGCGGGAAGCGCGTCCGGAGCCGGCGGAACACCCCTGCCGGACGCACCGCACCCGCACCCCCGTGACGGGTGCGGGTGCGGTGCGGGTGCGCGGTGCGTTGCGGTGTCAGCCGCCCGCGGCGGCCGTCGCGGCCGGCTCCCGGGCCGCCGCGGTGGCGGGGGTGCCGCGCCGGCCCTTGCCGCCGCGCTGCTTGAAGCGGCGGCACGGCTCCTCGACGAGGAAATACGACGCCAGCGCCATGATGAAGGTGGCGAGCAGGGTCGACGGGAAGAGCATCCGCCGCACCCCCAGGTCGCTGAGCAGGTGCATCAGCGGGTAGTGCCACAGGTAGAGGCCGTAGCTGAGGTTGCGGCCGATCCAGGCGAGCGGCGCGATCGAGAGCACCTTCGCCAGCGGTGAGCCGGGCAGCAGTTCCAGCGCGGTGAGCAGCACCACCGTGAGCAGGGCGGTGACGAGGAACCCGACGGTGTACTCCGGCGCGATCCAGGCGCTGTGCCCGGTGATCTGGACCTGCCAGACGATCAGGCCCAGCAGCACGAACGCGGGCACCCACAGTCGTGCCGCCCAGGTCCGCAGCTTCTCCCGCCAGGGGTCGTCCGGGGCCAGCCGGGCCAGCAGGATCGCCAGTACCGCGCCCGCCAGCAGCTGGTCGGCCCGGGTGTCGGGGCCGTTGTAGATGCGGTGCGCGGCCTGCGCGTCCCACAGGTGGAAGCGCCACAGCAGGGGCAGCAGGGTCAGCACCGCCGCGGCGATCAGCACCGTACGGGCCCGCAGCCGGCGCAGCAGCAGGAGCAGCACCGGCGGCCACAGCAGGTAGAACTGCTCCTCGACGCCGAGCGACCAGGTGTGGCCGAGCGGCGCGGTGACGCCGGAGTAGGCGCCGGCCTGGGCCGCGCGGACCAGGTTGACCAGGGAGAAGGCGGACAGCAGCGCCGCCGAGACGCCGTGCCGGAAGGACTGGAGGGGCGCGAAGCTGAGCAGTGCGGTCATGACGCAGACCACCAGCAGCGCGGGCACCAGCCGCCACCAGCGGCGCCGGTAGAACTGCCACAGCCCGATGCCGCCGGTTCTGGCGAACTCCGCGAGCAGCAGCCGGGTGATCACGAACCCGCTGATCGTGTAGAAGATGTCCACCCCGATGGAACCGCCGGGCACCTTGTCGGGGTGGAAGTGGTAGATGATCACGAGCATCACGGCCAGGGTGCGCAGCCCGTCGATGCCGTCGACCCGCTTGCCGGGTGCCCGGACCGCCGAGGGGAACGCCTCGGCCTCCCGTCCTGCTGGTACCGCCTCTCGTCGACCGCTGTGCTGCCGCGTGTGGATGGGGGGTTGGCTGCTCACGCAGGTACCGCTTCCCTGCTATCGCTGATAGATGTCAAATGCACTCGCCTCAGCCAAGCAGTGCTTTGGTAAACGGCCAATAAAACGGAACCGGTCCCTCACACGATCCTCACAGCTCAACGCCCGGCCGGCGGACCGCCGCGCAGGTCACACCGCCGCACCGGAAAATCCCGGCAGTGCCAACTCACAGGAAGCGCAGAAGGAGTTGGCGACCGGCACCGGAACGGCCGCGGCGGGCCGCCCGGTTCGGGCGGCCCGCCGCGGCCGTCAACACCGCGTGGTGAACTTCACCCCACCGAGGAGTACGCCACCACGCCCCTCAGCAGCCCGTCCACGGCCTTGCGCGCGTTGCGCCGCACCGGGCTGTCCTCCGGCGCCGCGTTGCCGATCTGCCCGAGCACGTCGATGAGCTGCTTGCACCAGCGCACGAAGTCCCCGGCGGGCATGTCCGCGTCGGACAGCACCGCGTCCAGGCCGTGCCCGGACGCCCAGCGGTAGGCGGGCCAGGCGAAGCCGAGGTCGGGCTCGCGCTGGCCGACGCCCTCGGTCTGGCTGATCCGGTGGTCCTCCTCCAGCGCGTCCAGCCGGCCCCAGATCCGCACCATCTCGCCGAGCGCCGCCTTCGCGTTCCCGGTCGGGAGCTTCGGCAGCACCGAGTCGTCGGACTGCCGGGACTCGTAGACCAGCGCCGAGGCGCACGCGGCGAGTTCGGCCGGGCCGAGCCCGTCCCACACCCCGTCGCGCAGGCACTCGCTGGCCAGCAGGTCCAGTTCGCCGTAGAGCCGGGCCAGCCGGCGCCCCTCGGGGGTGACGGTGTCGCCGTCGAGGTAGCCCAGTTCGCCGAGCACCGCGCACACCCGGTCGAAGGTGCGGGCGATGGTGTTGGTGCGGCCGGCGATCCGCCGCTCCAGCTGCTGGGTGTCGCGGCGCAGCCGCTGGTAGCGCTCGGCCCACCGGGCGTGGTCCTCGCGGTCCGCGCAGCCGTGGCAGGGGTGCGCGCGGATCTCGGCGCGCAGCCGGGCGATCTCGGTGTCGTCGGCGGCCGCCGAGCGCTGCTTGCGGTGCCGGGAGGGCGCCGCCCAGCCGGCGGTGCCGGCCTTGCTGCGCATCGCCGAGGCGAGGTCGCGCCGGGACTGCGGGCTGCGCGCGTTGAACGACTTGGGGATGCGCATCCGGTCCAGTGCCTCCACCGGCACCGGGAAGTCCAGCTGGGCCAGCCGCTTGACCTGGCGCTCGGCGGTGAGCACCAGCGGGCGCGGCCCGTCGTGGTACTCCTCGCCGCGCCGGTGCCCCGTGACCCGGCCGGCGGGCACCCCCGGGTCCAGCACGAGCGCGAGCCCGGCGTACTTCCCCGCGGGCACGTGGATGATGTCGCCCGGCTTCAGCTTCTCCAGCGCCGCCGCGGCGGCGGCCCGGCGCTGCGCGGCGCCCTGCCGGGCGAGGTCGGCCTCGCGCTCCTTCAGCTCGCGGCGCAGCCGCATGTAGGCGTCGAAGTCGCCGAGGTGGCAGGTCATCGACTCCTGGTAGCCGTCGAGCCCCTCTTCGTTGCGCTGCACCTGCCGGGCGATGCCGACCACCGAGCGGTCGGCCTGGAACTGTGCGAAGGACGTCTCCAGCAGTTCCCGGGAGCGGTGCCGCCCGAACTGCCCGACGAGGTTGACCGCCATGTTGTACGACGGCTTGAACGACGAGCGCAGCGGGTACGTCCGGGTGCCGGCCAGGCCGGCGACGGCCCCCGGGTCGAAGCCGCGCTGCCACAGCACCACCGCGTGGCCCTCGACGTCGATGCCGCGGCGCCCGGCGCGGCCGGTGAGCTGGGTGTACTCGCCGGGGGTGATGTCGGCGTGGGTCTCGCCGTTCCACTTCACCAGCTTCTCCAGCACCACCGAGCGGGCCGGCATGTTGATGCCCAGTGCCAGGGTCTCGGTGGCGAACACCGCCTTGACCAGGCCCTTGACGAACAGCTCCTCGACCACCTCCTTGAAGGTGGGCAGCATCCCGGCGTGGTGGGCGGCGATGCCGCGCTCCAGGCCCTCCAGCCACTCGAAGTAGCCCAGGACGTGCAGGTCCTCGTCGGGGATGGCGCGGGTGCGCTCCTCCACGATGGACCGCACCCGCAGCCGGGCGTCGTCGTTGTTCAGCCGCAGGCCCGCGTACAGGCACTGCTGGACGGCCGCCTCGCAGCCGGCCCGGCTGAAGATGAAGGTGATCGCGGGCAGCAGGCCCTCGCTGTCCAGCCGGTCGATGACCTCGGCGCGGCTGGGCGTCCAGATCCGGCTGCGGGCGCGCCGCTCGCGCTCCCGGTCGGCCTCCCGGCCGCGGCGGCCGCGCGGGTAGGTGCGCTGGTTCTCCATCCGGGCGAGCCGCTCGAGGTCGGCGTTGACCTCGCGGCGCCCGCCGGGGTCGGCGGGCCCGGACTTCTCCTCGAACAGGTCGTACATCCGCCGCCCGGCCAGGACGTGCTGCCACAGCGGCACCGGCCGGTGCTCGGAGACGATCACCGCGGTGTCGCCGCGTACGGTGTCCAGCCAGTCGCCGAACTCCTCCGCGTTCGACACCGTCGCCGACAGCGACACCAGGGTCACCGACTGCGGCAGGTGGATGATCACTTCCTCCCACACCGCGCCCCGGAAGCGGTCGGAGAGGTAGTGCACCTCGTCCATCACCACGTAGCCGAGGCCGTCGAGGGCCGGGGAGCCCGCGTAGAGCATGTTGCGCAGGACCTCGGTGGTCATCACGATCACGGGCGCGTCGCCGTTGACGCTGTTGTCACCGGTGAGCAGGCCGACCTTCGCGGCGCCGTAGCGTTTCGCCAGGTCGTTGTACTTCTGGTTGGACAGGGCCTTGATGGGCGTGGTGTAGAAGCACTTGCGGCCCTCGGCCAGGGCCAGGTGGACGGCGAACTCGCCGACGATCGTCTTACCCGAGCCGGTGGGCGCGGCGACCAGGACTCCGCTGCCGCCCTCCAGCGCGCGGCAGGCGTCTATCTGGAACGGGTCGAGGCCGAACTCGTAGAGCTCGCGGAACTGCGCGAGCGCGGTGGCGTTCTCTGCGGCGCGGCGACGGCTGGCGGCGTAGCGCTCGGCTGGCGACATCTCTTCGGTCATCTCCTGCACGAGCCTACCCGGGGGCACCGACACCGTGCGTGATCTTTACCGCCCGACTCCCGCCGGGGGGCTCACACCAGCAGGTGCAGGGCGCCCGGTACGGTCCGCGCGGTCAGCGGCAGCGGGCCGAGCGGCTCCCCGTCGGCGTACCCGGTGACGCCCGCCGCGCTCAGCCGCACCCGTGCGGCGCGGTGCATGGTAACCACGGGGTGCGCGGTGTGGGTGCCGCGGTAGACGCGGGGGAAGACCCGCAGGAGCGTGGTGCGGCTGCACGGGCCGACCACGCACACGTCGAAGAGCCCGTCGTCGGGCCGCGCGCCGGCGCAGATGCGCATGCCGCCGCCGTAGGAGGTGCCGTTGCCGACGGCTATCAGGGTCGCCTCCACCTGCTGCTCAGGGGCGTCGTCGAAGGCCACCGTGTAGGGGATCGGGCGCAGCGCGGCCAGTTCGGCGAGCATCGCCGCGTCGTAGCGGAAGCGGCCGCCGGGGAAGCGCATCCGGTTGCCCCGGTCGTTGACCCGCGAGTCGAAGCCCGAGGCCAGCACGGTGCCGAACCAGGTGTCGCCGACCCGTCCCAGGTCGATCCGGCGGGTACGGCCCTCGGCCAGCGCCCGCGCGAGGGTCCGCCCGGCGGCGGCCGGGTCCTTCACCGGCAGGCCGTTGGCCCGCGCGAAGTCGTTCCCGGTGCCCACGGCGACCACGCCCAGCGGCGTGTCCGTGCCCGCCACCGCCTGGAGCGCCAGCGACACCATCCCGTCGCCGCCGACGGCCACCACCGCCGCGGTGCCGTCCGCCACCGCGGCCCGCATCCGCGCCACCGCGTCGGCCGCGTCCGCGCCGACCTCCTCCCGCACCTGGAACCCGGCCGCCCTCAGTTCCCCCGCCGCACGCCCGCCCGCCGCAGCGGCCCGCCCCCGCCCGGCCGCCGGATTCACGGCCAGCGTGATCTCCCTGCCCACCCCCGCGCTCCCCTTCCCCCGGGCTGACCGCCCCTTGCGTTACGTGTGTGCCCGCGCCCCGGCGACGGCGAGCCGCCAGAACAGGGGCGCGGGGAACGGCGCGACCAGCCCGCCACCGGGGCGCACCCGGAAGACGAACAGGACCCCGCAGCGGGGAGCCGCTACGTGGCGTCGCCGTAGTCGTCGTCGGAAGTGCGGCGCTCCGCGTCGGCGTCGAACGGCTGCGCGGCAACCTGCTCGGGGACGTAGTCGAGGCTGGACGCCTCGTCGGGGTCGAGCGCGAAGTCGGGATCGGCCGAGCGGCGGCGGTCCCGGCGGCGGTCGTTGAAGAAGCAGACGATCATCGCGAGGAAGTACAGCAGCACGATGGGCGCGGCGAGCAGCGACATCGACAGCGGGTCACCGGTAGGCGTGGCCACGGCCGCGAAGACGGTGATGCCGATGACCATGCCGCGCCACCACCCGAGCATCCGCCGCCCGGTGACCATGCCGGTGAAGTTCAGCAGGACCAGCACCAGGGGCAGCTCGAAGGCGAGGCCGAAGACGATGATCAGCCGGGCCACGAGGTCGAGGAAGTCGTCCAGCGGCAGCAGGTTCGTGGTGTCGCTGGGGACGAACCCGATCATGATCCGCGCGGTCTGCGGCAGGATCTCGTACGCGAGCACGGCGCCGGCCAGGAACAGCGGCACACCGGCGGCGACGAAGCCGAGCGTGTAGCGCTTCTCGTTCTTGTGCAGCCCGGGCGCGAGGAAGGCCCACAGCTGGTAGAGCCACACCGGGGAGGAGACGACCACGCCGGCCATCAGCGAGACCTTCAGCGCGATCGAGAAACCGCCGAGCAGACCGCTCACGGTCATCTGCGCGCACGCCTCGGTGTGCGTCTTCTGCTCGGCGGTGGGCACCGCGCCGTTCACACAGCGGACGTTCGCCGGGATGCGGTGCTGGAGCAGCTCGATGATGTGCTTGTAGAACACCGCCGCCACGATCGTGACGACGAGGATCGCCAGGACCGACTTGAACAGCCTGTTGCGCAGCTCACGCAGATGGTCCGCGAGGGGCATCCGGCCCTCGGGGTCCTTCGTCGCCTGCTTGCGGGCAGTCTTGAGCACCCACGTCCTCGTCTCGTGCGGCAGCCGCCACCGGAGCACCCGGTCCCGGCTTGGTCCTTCACCTGTCGCCGGTCGCCGCGGGGGACGGCCGGGCGGCGGTAACGGTCTCGGATCAGCTCTGGCTGGTGGTGCGGGCCGGCTCGCTCACCGGGCGCGCGCTGGCGGTGTCGCCCGGGGCGGACTGGATGGTACGGGCGGCGGTCTGCGGCGCGGCGGCACCGTCGGCCTGCGCGGTGCTGTCGCTCTTCATCGCCTTGGCCTCGCTCTTGAGGATGCGGGCGGACTTGCCGACCGAACGCGCGAGGTCGGGAAGCTTCTTCGCGCCGAACAGGACGACGACGACGGCGATGATGAGGAGGATTTCCAGGGGTTTCAGGTTGCTGAGCATCGAAGGTCCACCTTCTCACCTTGGCGGCGTGGTCCGTGCGCCCACGGTCCGGAGCCGGGCGGGTGCCCGAAGCCGTGCCGCGCGGTGATCGTAGCGCGCGGCTGCGGACGGCGACGTAAGCACCGTCGTCCACCCGGCTGCGGCCCGAGTCGCGCCTGGTTCGCGGGCCGCCGGGGCAAGAGTACCCTCACCTGCCGGAATCGCGGCAGGTCTCAGCGGCGTGAGATCTCCCCGGTCCGCTCGGCCAGCGGAACCGCGGCCCGGCGCAGCCGCTCGCTCGCCGCGGTCAGCGCCTCGGTGCTGGCGGTGACCTGGTGGGCGAGTGCCTGGACGGCCGCGAAGACCCGGACCGCGAGCGCGCCGAGCACCAGCAGGCCGACGGTCGACAGCCCGACGTAGAGAAAAAGCCACCACATGAGGCGCGAGCCTATCGGGCGCCGGGTGGGGGCAGGCCGCAGCCCGCCGCCGCACGGCCCGCCGGGGGTTCAGCCGCCGGTCAGCCGCATCGTGGGCACCCCGCCGCCGGTGAGCAGCTCGACGATCCGCTCGCCGGCCGGCTTGCGGACGGCCTCGCCGCACTCGGGGCAGGTGAAGGAGTAGAAGGTGCTGCGGGAGGAGGCGCCGATGGCCAACCGCAGTGCTCCGGCGTCCAGTTGGAAGCTGCTGCGGCAGTGCGTGCAGTTCGCCCGGAACACCGCCGCGGGCGCCGCCGCGGCGTCCTGCGGCTCCGCGTCGTCGTCACGTTGGGCATCGTCCTGCGGCGGGCGGGCCGCCCGGAGCGTACCGCCGCCCGTGGCGTCACTCACCGTACGCGGCCAGGGCCCGTACCGCCGCCTCGCGGGCGCCCTCGGCGAGGTCGGGCGGCGAGACGATCCGGCCGTCGCGACCCAGCCGCAGCGCCAGCCGGCGCAGCGAACCGGGGTCGGGCGTGCGCAGGGTGATCCGCAGGCCGCCGTCGGGCAGTTCCTCGGCGCTGTCGTGCGGGTAGTACTCGGCGACCCAGCGCCCGCCGGGCCCGACCTCGACCACCACCTCGGGATCGTCGCCGGCCGGCTGCACCAGGCCCTGGGACAGGTCGCGCGGCTCGATCCGGGGCGGGTCGGACGGCTCGTCCAGCAGCCGGATCTCCGCGACCCGGTCCAGCCGGAAGGTGCGGCGGTCCTCCGACAGCCGGCACCAGCCCTCCACATAGGTGTGGCCGACGGCGAACAGCCGGATCGGGTCCACCTCGCGGTCGGTGAGCGTGTCGCGGGCCGGCGAGTAGTAGCGCATCCACAGCCGGCGGCGCTCGGTCAGCGCGCGGTCGACGGTGGCGAACACGCTGCCCTCGGACTCGAAGGTCACCGACAGCCGGCCGCTGGCCCCGGCCGCCTCGCCGGCCGCCGTCTCCAGCTTCGCCGCCGCGCGCTGGAGCGCCTGCCGGTCGCCCTCGCGCAGGCCGGGCAGATTGGCCACCGCGCGGGCGGCCACCAGCAGCGCGGTCGCTTCGTCGGCGGCCAGCCGCAGCGGCTGCGCCACGTCGTCGGCGGTGCCGGGGTTGTGCCACCAGATCCGCTCGCCGTCGGTGTCGATGTCGAGCAGGTCACCGCCGCGGAAGCTGGTGCCGCACAGCGGCAGGACGTTCAGGTCGCCGATCAGCTCGGCCTCGCTCACCCCGAAGGCCCGCGCCACCTCGCTGACCCGCGCCCCGGGCCGCTCGCGCAGATACGTCACCAGGGACAGCATCCGGCGGGTCTGGTCGATCGCATTGCTCATCGGTCGCTCCCCCAGCACTGGATCACGGTCAGCCCTTCGCCACGGCGCGCAGCCGGTCCACCAGCTCCACCCGCAACTCCTCGGGCGCCACCACGACCACGTCCGGGCCGAACTCGGCCAGCCACGCGTCCAGGCCGTGCCCGTACGGGACCTCCAGCTCGTCCCACTCCGCGTCGACCGGGGTGGTGGCCACCGCGCGGGCGCGCAGCGGGTAGCCGCTGTCGCGGCGCAGTCTGATCCGCGCGGTGGCCGCGGTGGCGCCCTCGCCGGCCCAGCGCGCCACGGCCTCGCGGACGTCGATGTGGTCGGGCACCTCCACGGTGAAGGCGCCGCGCGCCCTGACCCGGCCGGAGATCCGCGACAGCCGGAAGACCCGCACCTCGCCGCGGTCGCGGTCGTGGCCGGCCAGGTACCAGTGGCCGCGCCAGCACTCCAGCGCCCACGGCTCGACCAGCCGCGGCTCGGGCCGTACGGCGTTGGCCTTGCGGTAGTCGAAGGCGACCGCCTTGCGTTCGCGGGTGGCGACCATCAGCGCCTCGAAGGCCGGCTCCGGCGCCGGGATGCGGGGCTCCAGCGCGGTGGTGGTGTCCTCGTACGGCACCCCGGCCGCGCGCAGCTTCTGCAACGCCCCGCTGGCGGCCTCGGCGAGCCGGGCCTGCTGCCAGACCTTCGCGGCCAGCGCGAGCGCGGCGGCCTCCTCGGGGTCCAGGGCGATGTCCGGCAGGCGGTTGCGGTCGCTGCGGGCGAGGTAGCCGAACTCGCCGTCGATGCTCTCCACGGTGTCGATGACCAGGCCGAGTTCCCGCAGGTCGTCCTTGTCGCGCTCGAACATCCGGTTGAACGCCTCGTCGGAGGTGACCTCGTGGTACGCCTCGATCGAGGCGCGCAGGTCGCGCTTGCTGACCGGGCGCCGGGTGTTCATCAGGCACAGCGCGAGGTTCATCAGCCGCTCGGCCTTGGCGATCGCCATCAGTACGCCCTCATCCGTGTGTTCTCCCGCCCGGCGCGCCCGCGGGCGTGGCCCCGCTGAACCGTACCGCTCAGCGGCGCCGCCCCCAAAACCCGCGGCCCCCGCCGGACAGCGGCGGGGGCCGAGGTCAGCGCACCGGGGGCGCCCCGGTGCGCGGTGGTCACACGTTCGTCGGATCAGGCGCTCGGCCGATCAGACGCTCGTCGGATCAGATGCTCGTGCGGTCAGACGCTCACGAGGTCGCAGACGAAGATCAGGGTCTCGCCCGGGCCGATGGCGGCGCCGGCGCCCCTGTCGCCGTAGGCGAGGTGCGCGGGGATGGTCAGCTGGCGGCGGCCGCCGACCTTCATGCCCTGCACGCCCTGGTCCCAGCCGGCGATGACCTGGCCGACACCGAGCTGGAACTGCAGCGGCACGCCGCGGTTCCAGCTCGCGTCGAACTCCTCGCCGGTGGAGAACGCGACGCCCACGTAGTGGACGGAGACGGTGTCGCCGGCCTTCGCGACCGGGCCGTCGCCCTCCCAGATGTCCTTGACCTCGAGGCCGGCCGGCGGCTCGCCGCCCGGGAAGTCGATCTCGGGCTTGTCGATGCTCACTGCGGTGCTCCTTGTGCTGTTGCGGGCAACCCGAACAGTCTTGCAGACCTCACAGGATGGCCAGCACGTCGAGGGTGAAGACCAGCGTCGCGTTCTTCGGAATGCCGCTGCCCGACGGCGGGTTGGCACCGTAGGCGAGTGAGCCGGGGGTCACCAGCAGGATGCGGCTGCCGGCCTTCTTGCCGACCAGGCCCTCCTGCCAGCCCTTGATGAGCTGGCTCAGCTCGAACGCCGCCAGCTGGCTGCGGCTGTAGCTGGAGTCGAACTCCTTGCCGGTGGTCCACACCTTGCCCTGGTACTGCGCCAGCACCGCGTCGGTGGACTTGATCACCGGGCCGTCGCCTTCGAGGATGTAGGCCGAGACGAGCTTGGTGGGGGCCTTGGCGCTCTTCGGGATGGTCAGCGAGGGCATCTTGCCGTCGGTGTTGGTGCCGACCTTCGGCAGGGCCGCGTCGTTCTGCGCGACCGCCTTGCCCTTGGCGGAGCTCTTCGCGTCGAAGCGGTCGAGCACGTCGATGACGAACACCAGCGTGTCGGTGCCCTTGATGCCGGCCTGCGAGTTGCCGCTGCTGCCGTAGCCGAGCGACGGCGGGATCGCCATCTCCACCCGGCTGTGGACGCTCTGGCCGACCAGGCCCTGGTCCCAGCCGGGGATGAGCTTGCCCTCGCCGATCACGTTCGTGTACGGGCTCTTGCCGAAGGAGGTGTCGAAGACCTTCCCGGTGTTCCAGATCTGCCCCAGGTAGTTCACCTGGACGTAGTCGCCGCTGGCGATCTTCGCGCCGTCGCCCTTGATCACCGTCTTCACGGCGAGGTCGGAGGAAGGGGTTCCGGTGCCCTTGGCGACGGTGGGCTTCTGGTTGAAGCCGGTGCCCGCGGTGATCCCCGGCACCGGGCCGGAGACGATCTTCGCCGTCGGGGTCGCCGAGGCGCTCGGCGAGGCGGCCGAAGTGGTCGCCGACGGCGACGAACTGGGCTTCGCCGAGCCGCTCTTGCTGTCGCTGCCGCAGCCGGCGGCGGTGAGCAGGAGCGCGGGTACGGAGAGCAGTACTGAGCGTCGGCGCACGGAAATCCTCGTTACGGTCGTCGGAGTGGGGGCCTGCTGGGTCGATCCATGGCGGAGAACACGAGTACAGCCCCCACACCCTACGGCGTGCCGCAGGCCCCGTACGAGATACGCACGGGGCCTGCGCGGCCGGTGGGGCCGAAGGTGGCGGATGCCGGGTCACATAGCGGGTCACATACCGGCGATCAGCTTCTCCACCCGGTCGTCCACCGACCGGAACGGGTCCTTGCACAGCACGGTGCGCTGCGCCTGGTCGTTGAGCTTCAGGTGCACCCAGTCGACGGTGAAGTCGCGGCGCTGCTCCTGGGCGCGGCGGATGAAGTCGCCGCGCAGCCGGGCCCGGGTGGTCTGCGGCGGCACCGACTTCGCCTCGAAGATCTTCAGGTCGCTGCAGATCCGCTTGGCCTGGCCCTTCCGCTCCAGCAGGTAGTACAGCCCGCGCCGGCGGTGGATGTCGTGGTACGCGAGGTCTATCTGCGCGACCCGCGGGTGGGACATGGTGATGTTGTCGCGGTTGCGGTAGCGCTCGATCAGCTGGTACTTCATCACCCAGTCGATCTCGGTGCCGATCTTCGACAGGTCGCCGCTGCCGATGGACTCCAGGGCCCGGCCCCACAGCTCCAGCACCTGGTCGATGACGCCGCTGCGGATGCCGCGGCGCTCGCAGAACTCGACGGCCTTGGAGTAGTACTCCTGCTGGATGTCGAGTGCGGACGCCTCCCGGCCGGAGGCGAGCCGCACCTTGCGGCGGCCGGTGATGTCGTGGCTGACCTCGCGGATGGCCCGGATCGGGTTCTCCAGGGTCAGGTCGCGCATCACGGTGCCGGCCTCGATCATCCGCAGCACCAGGTCGGTGGCGCCGACCTTGAGCAGCATCGTGGTCTCCGACATGTTGGAGTCGCCGACGATGACGTGCAGCCTGCGGTACCGCTCGGCGTCGGCGTGCGGCTCGTCCCGGGTGTTGATGATCGGCCGGGAGCGGGTGGTCGCCGAGCTGACGCCCTCCCAGATGTGCTCGGCGCGCTGGCTGACGCAGAAGACCGCGCCGCGCGGGGTCTGGAGCACCTTGCCCGCGCCGCACAGCAGCTGGCGGGTGACGAGGAAGGGAATCAGGATGTCCGCCAGCCGGGAGAATTCCCCGTGCCGGGCGACCAGGTAATTCTCGTGGCAGCCGTAGGAGTTGCCGGCCGAGTCGGTGTTGTTCTTGAAGAGGTAGACGTCGCCGGCGATGCCCTCTTCGTGCAGGCGCCGCTCGGCGTCCACCAGAAGGCCCTCGAGGATGCGTTCCCCTGCTTTGTCGTGCGTGACGAGTTCGGTGACGTTGTCGCACTCGGGAGTGGCGTACTCCGGGTGCGAGCCGACGTCGAGATAGAGGCGGGCCCCATTGCGGAGGAAAACATTGCTGCTGCGGCCCCATGACACGACACGGCGGAAGAGGTACCGCGCCACCTCGTCAGGGGACAGACGCCGCTGTCCCCTGAACGTGCATGTGACGCCGTACTCGTTCTCCAGCCCGAAAATGCGGCGGTCCATGTCTGAACATTACGCCTGATCCGACGTGCTGAAACGGGGATCGGGGGCACGGTTTGGATCTTTTTCCGTGACCTGCCGACCGGTTTCGACCTCGCGGGGCGTCAGGATTCGCCCGGTGGACAGCAGTACGCCCAGCGCCACGGCCCCGCAGGCGGCGCAAACCCCGAATCCGGCGGAGGTTCCGACGTGTTGCGCGGCGACCCCGGCGACCGCGGTGCCCAGCGCCGCGCCGACCCCCATGGCGGTCACCACCCAGGAGAACGCCTCCGTGACGGTGCCCGGCGGGGCGTGTCGGTCGACCACCAGGAAGGCGCAGGCGAGGGTGGGCGCCAGGAAGAGCCCGGACAGCGCGGCGAGCGGCAGCATCCAGCCCAGCGCGGGGGCGAGCAGCAGCGGCGGGTAGCAGGCGGCCAGGCCCACCGCGAGCAGCCGCAGCCGCCGCTCGGGGGCGCCGGCGAAGGTGCGGGTGCCGTAGACCAGGCCGCCGGTCAGCGCGCCGAAGCCGTTGGCGGCCAGCAGGTAGGACGCGGCGGAGCCGCCGCCGTGCGCGTCCCCGTAGGCGACCGCGGCCAGCGAGAAGGCACCCAGCGCGATGCCGACGAAGAAGCAGGCGCCCAGCAGCGCCAGCAGCCCGGGCGAGCGCAGCGCGCCCAGCCAGTGCGGCGCGCGGACCTCGGCGCGCCACTGCCGGGACGGCCCGGAGGTGACGACGATCAGGGTGCCGGCCACGCCCAGCAGCCCGGTGAGGACCACCGCGGCGGCCTCGGAGGCGGCCGCGACCGCCGCGGTGACCAGCAGCGGCCCCAGCGTGAACAGCACCTCCTGGGCGGCGGCGTCCAGCGCGTAGGCGCGGCGCACCTGCTCCTCCCGGTCCAGCACCGCCGGCCACAGTGCCCGCAGGCCGCCTTCCAGCGGCGGTGTGGCGACCCCGGCGAGCAGCACCGCGGCGACCGCGACGGGCAGCGGGCGCGGGCCGTTCGCGGCGAGCAGCCCGAACCCGGCCGCCGACAGCAGCGCGGCCCCCGCCATCACCCGCGGCTGCCCCCTGCGGTCCACCGCCCGCCCCAGCAGCGGCTGGCCGAGGGCGACCGCGAGCCCGTACAGCGCGGACAGGGTGCCGGCCAGGCCGTAGCCGGCACCGTGCGCCCGGACGAACAGCACGATCGCCAGCCCGGACATCGCGTTGGGCAGCCGGCCCAGCAGGGTGCCGCCGAGCAGCCGCGCGGCGTGCCGGGTCCGCAACAGGTCGCCGTAGCCGCTCGCCATCGCCCCTCCGCAGATCAGTGTTACGTATAACGTTGTCGGCGTCATACGTACCATGTCGGCAGCTCACGGGTCCAGACCGTGGGGCGGGTTCCAGGAAGGCGGCGGGCGAGGTGGCCGGGAGCGATCGACCCACATCGCGCGATGTGGCGCGGGTGGCCGGCGTGTCGCAGGCGACGGTGTCGCTGGTGCTCGGCGGGAAGTGGCGCGGGCGGGTCTCGGAGCGCACCGCGGAGGCGGTGCGGGGGGCGGCCGGGGAGCTGGGGTACCGGCCGAACGCGGCCGCGCGCAGCCTGCGGCTGGGGCGGACCAGGACCGCGCTGCTGGTGGTGCCCGCGCTCACCCACGAGTACTTCGCCCGGGTCTACGCCGGGGCCGCGCGGGTGGCCGACGCGCACGGCTTCGGGGTGGTGCTCTACCCCTCACCCGAGGGGGTCGGGCCGGCCCGTGACCCGTTCGGCTCCGCGCGGGCCGCGATCGACGGGGTGATCGCTTCCTCCATGGCGGCCGACGCGCTCGCGGGGATCGCCGAGGGCGGGCTGCCGCTGGTCATGCTGGACAGCGGGCCCGGGGCGGCGGGCGGTCCGCCGACGGTCGACCTCGCCGTCGCGGACGGCATCCGCCAGGTGGTGCGGCACCTCGTGGGGCTCGGCCACCGCAGGATCACGCATCTCGCGGCCGACGTGGACACCTGGACGTTCCGGGTGCGGGCGCAGACCGTCCGCGAGGAGCTCGCGGACGTCGAGGGGGCCCTGCCGGGGATCGAGCAGTGCGGGCTGAACGTCCGTGCGGCTCATGACGCGGCCGTGCGCGCCCTCACCGGGGCCGGGCCCCGACCCACCGCACTCCTCTGCGACGGCGACATCCTCGCCGCCGGCGCCTGCAAGGCCGCGCGGCGGCTCGGGCTCCGGGTGCCGCAGGACCTGTCCGTCTCGGGCTTCGACGATCTCGAACTCGCGACCGCGCTCGATCCCGAGCTCACCACGGTGCGGCTTCCCGCCGAGGAGGTCGGGGGGCAGGGTATGGCCACGTTGCTCGGGTGCATTGACGGGGTGCCCGTCGCCCCGGCCGAGCTGCCTGTCCAACTCGTTCCCCGCGGGTCCACTGCGTTGGCGCCGTGACGGTCCGTGCCACTTGCCGCACGCGCGCGACTGCCGCTGCGCGGTGGCTGGTCGCGCAGTTCCCCCGCGCCCCTGGGTGCCTGCCCCTTGCGGTGCGTACCTAACTGCCGGCGCACCGTGGCTCGGCGCGCAGTTCCCCGCGCCCCTGGGCAAGTGCGGCTGCTCCGCAGCGCACAGCGACGCAGGGACACGGGGAGTCCCCCAACCGACGGGACCGGGCTGGCCCGAGGGGCCCAGGGGCGCGGGGAACTGCGCGACCAGCCCACCACCCACAGGTGGTCCCCCGACCCACAGGACCAGCCCACCCCGGGGGCAGGGGCGCGGGGAACTGCGCGGCCAGCCCACCACCGGCGGGTGGTCCCGCGACCGACAGAACCGGGTTGGGCGGGGGGAGGGGCGGGGAGGGCTACTCCTCTTCTTCGTCTGAGGGGTCGTCCGTCTTCGTGGTGGCCGCGCTGTCGGACTCGAGGAGGCGGGAGAGCTGGCGGCCGAGGATGCGCTTGAACTTGCGCTGCTGGGGCCGGGTGCGGTCGAGGACCGCGACCTCGAGCTGCTCGGCGGTGAGCTGCCGGTCACTCCCGCCGTTGGAGTCGCGCCCGAGGGACTCGACGGCCAGCGCCAGCGCCTCCGCCAGGGTCATGCCGTCGCGGTGCCGCTGGTCGAGGTAGCTGCCGATCTGGTCGGAGTTGCCACCGACGGCGACGGCACCGTGCTCGTCGACGATGGACCCGTCGTGCGGCAGCCGGTAGATCTGGTCGTCCTCGGCCGCGGCGCCCACCTCGGCCACGATCAGCTCCACCTCGTACGGCTTCTCGCCGACGCTGGAGAAGATGGTGCCGAGGGTCTGCGCGTAGACGTTGGCGAGGCCGCGCGCGGTGACGTCGTCGCGGTCGTAGGTGTAGCCGCGCAGGTCGGCGTAGCGCACCCCGCCGATCCGGAGGTTCTCGAACTCGTTGTACTTGCCGACGGCGGCGAAGGCGATCCGGTCGTAGATCTCGCTGACCTTGTGGAGCGCCCGCGAGGGGTTCTCGGCGACGAAGACGATCCCGTCGACGTACTGGAGCACCACGACGCTGCGGCCGCGCGCGATCCCCTTGCGGGCGTACTCCGCGCGGTCCGCCATGGCCTGCTGGGGCGAAACGTAAAAGGGCGTGGACACCGGCTCAACCGTGCCTTTCTGCTGTCGTCGGCGCTGCTGCGTAGGTCAAGGGCCACGGCGGGCGCGGCGGGTGAGCGGGCGTCACAGCACCTCGGCCTGCGGGCCGTCGGGATGTTCGAGCCGGCCGTCGAGCACCGAGCGGGCGATCGTGGCGACGTCGGACTCCTCGAGCCGGCGGAAGCCGTCCTCGGTGATGACGGTGACGATCGGGAAGATCTGCCGGGTCAGGTCCGGGCCGCCGGTGGCCGAGTCGTCGTCGGCCGCGTCGTACAGCGCCTGGATGACCGCGGTGACGGTCTGCTGCTCGGTCTGGTCGCGGCGGTGGAGCTTCTTCAGCGCGCCGCGGGCGAAGACCGAACCGGAGCCAGTGGTGGCGAAGTTGACCTCTTCGGTGCGGCCGCCGGTGATGTCGTAGGAGAAGATGCGGCCCTTGGCACGGTCGGTGTCGTAACCGGCGAAGAGGGGGACCACGGCGAGGCCCTGCATGGCCATCGCGAGATTGCCGCGGATCATGGTGGACAGCCGGTTGGCCTTGCCCTCCAGGGAGAGGGTGGCGCCCTCGATCTTCTCGTAGTGCTCCAGCTCCAGCTGGAAGAGTTTGACCATCTCGACCGCCAGGCCGGCGGTGCCGGCGATGCCGACCGCGGAGTACTCGTCGGCCGGGAAGACCTTCTCGATGTCGCGCTGGGCGATCACGTTGCCCATGGTGGCGCGGCGGTCGCCGGCGAGCACGACGCCGGAGTCGAAGACGGCGGCCACGATGGTGGTGCCGTGCGGCAGCTCAACCGCGCCCTTGACCGCGGGCAGCGCCCGGTTGCCGGGCAGCAGCTCGGGCGAGTGCTCGCCGAGGAAGTCGAGGAACGACGACGAGCCGGGCGTCAGGAAGGCAGCCGGCAGATGCCCGGGCTTACGAGTGTTGGCTTCCACGCGATTCCTTCCACACGATCATGGTGTTTGCTACGGACCCTACCCATGGGCCCCGCATCCATCCGCCCCGCGGTCCACAGGACGCGGGGCGGACGAACGGGTGAGCGGCTACTCGCCGCCCTTCTGGACGAAGGAGCGCACGAAGTCCTCGGCGTTCTCCTCCAGGACGTCGTCGATCTCGTCGAGGACCGAGTCCACGTCGTCCGAGAGCTTCTCGTGGCGCTCCTTGAGGTCCTCGGCGGCCTTGGTGTCCTCCTGGACCTCCTCGGCCTCGTCCGTGGAACGCGTAGCCCGCTGCTGTCCGCCGTCGGTGTCCTTGGTAGCCATGTCCCTCACCCCGCTCGGTTGCGTGCGTACAAGATCAGACCCTACAAGGAGGGTCCGACTACGGCCCTCGAATACGACAACGTCCGAGTGCTAGGGACTTGATTCCCGGTTCCGGGCCGTTTCAGCCGCGGATCAGCCACCGGACAGCACGCGGACCAGCTCGTCGGCCGTGCGGCAGCGGTCCAGCAGGTCCTTGACGTGCTCCCGGGTGCCGCGCAGCGGCTCCAGGGTGGGCACGCGCTGGAGCGAGTCGTGGCCGGGCAGGTCGAAGATCACCGAGTCCCAGGAGGCGGCGGCAACGTCGTCGGCGTACTGCTCCAGGCAGCGGCCGCGGAAGTAGGCCCTGGTGTCCTCCGGCGGGCGCTGTACCGCCCGCAGCACCTCGTCCTCGGTCAGCAGCCGCTTGACCCGGCCGCGGGCCGCCAGGCGGTTGTACAGGCCCTTGTCGGGGCGCACGTCGGCGTACTGGAGGTCGACCAGGTGCAGCCGGGCGGCGTCCCAGTCCAGGCCGTCGCGGCGCCGGTAGCCCTCCAGCAGCTCCAGCTTCGCCACCCAGTCCAGCTCGCCGGACAGGCTCATCGGGTCGGTCTCCAGGCGGCCCAGGACGTCCTCCCAGCGGGTCAGCACGTCCCTGGTCTGCTCGTCGGCATCGGCGCCGTAGCGCTCCTCGACGTACTTGCGGGCGAGGTCGAAGTACTCCATCTGGAGCTGTACGGCCGTAAGTTTACGGCCGTTGCGCAGCGTGATGAGCCGGCGCAGCCCGGGGTCGTGGGAGACCTCGTGCAGGGTCCGCACCGGCTGGTCCACCGCGAGGTCGACCTTGATGAACCCCTCCTCGATCATGGACAGCACCAGCGAGGTGGTGCCCAGCTTGAGGTAGGTGGAGA
This sequence comes from Actinacidiphila sp. bgisy144, assembly GCF_057708105.1. NCBI lineage: Bacteria > Bacillati > Actinomycetota > Actinomycetes > Kitasatosporales > Streptomycetaceae > Actinacidiphila > Actinacidiphila sp. bgisy144. The sequence goes on from NZ_JBYIRM010000040.1 coordinate 73,261, forward strand.
TCTCCGAGAGGTTGGCGTCGCCGATGATCACGTGCAGCCGGCGGTACTTCTCCGCGTCGGAGTGCGGTTCGTCCCGGGTGTTGATGATCGGGCGCTTGAGGGTGGTCTCCAGCCCCACCTCGACCTCGAAGTAGTCCGCGCGCTGGCTGAGCTGGAAGCCGTCCTCGTGCCCGTCCTGGCCGAGGCCGACCCGCCCGGCGCCGGTGACCACCTGCCGGGAGACGAAGAACGGCGTCAGGTGCCGGACGATGTCCGAGAACGGGGTCTCCCGGCGCATCAGGTAGTTCTCGTGGGTGCCGTAGGAGGCGCCCTTGTTGTCCGTGTTGTTCTTGTAGAGCAGGATCTGCTGGGCGCCGGGCAGCTGGGCGGCGCGCACCGCCGCCTCGGCCATGATCCGCTCCCCCGCCTTGTCCCACAGCACCGCGTCGCGCGGGTTGGTGATCTCCGGCGAGGAGTACTCCGGATGGGCGTGGTCGACGTAGAGCCGGGCGCCGTTGGTGAGGATCACGTTGGCGAGGCCGATGTCCTCGTCGGTGAGCTGGGTGGAGTCGGCCGCCTCCCGGGCGAGGTCGAAGCCGCGGGCGTCCCGCAGCGGGTTCTCCTCCTCGAAGTCCCAGCGTGCGCGCCGCGCTCGGTGCATCGCCGCCGCGTAGGCGTTGACGATCTGGGACGAGGTGAGCATGGCATTGGCATTGGGGTGGCCGGGGACGGAGATGCCGTACTCCGTCTCGATACCCATTACTCGCCGTACGGTCATGCGGCCCTCCTTGCCCGGCTCCGGCCCGTCCGGGCCCGAAACACACCGGCTGCGGGTACCCGCTGGTCGGGACCCGCAGCCGGAGGGTAGTGCTTACAGATACTGTCCGGTGTTCGCCACGGTGTCGATGGAGCGTCCGGTGTCCGCTCCCTGCTTTCCGGTCACCAGGGTGCGGATGAACACGATCCGCTCGCCCTTCTTGCCGGAGATCCGCGCCCAGTCGTCGGGGTTGGTGGTGTTCGGCAGGTCCTCGTTCTCCTTGAACTCGTCCACGCACGCGGCGAGCAGGTGGTTCACCCGCAGCCCGCGCTGGTCGTGGTCGAGGAAGTCCTTGATCGCCATCTTCTTCGCCCGGTCCACGATGTTCTGGATCATCGCGCCGGAGTTGAAGTCCTTGAAGAACAGGACCTCCTTGTCACCGTTGGCATAGGTGACCTCCAGGAAGCGGTTCTCCTCGCTCTCGGAGTACATCCGCTCGACCACCGACTGGATCATGGCGTCCACGGTGCCGGCCCGGGACTGGCCGTGCTCGGCGAGGTCGTCGGAGTGCAGCGGGAGGGTGTCGACCAGGTACTTGGAGAAGATGTCCTTGGCCGCCTCGGCGTCCGGACGTTCGATCTTGATCTTCACGTCGAGCCGGCCGGGGCGCAGGATGGCCGGGTCGATCATGTCCTCGCGGTTGGAGGCGCCGATCACGATCACGTTCTCCAGGCCCTCGACGCCGTCGATCTCGGCGAGGAGCTGGGGGACGATGGTGTTCTCCACGTCGGAGCTGACGCCCGAGCCGCGGGTGCGGAACAGGGACTCCATCTCGTCGAAGAAGACGATGACCGGGGTGCCCTCGGAGGCCTTCTCCCGGGCCCGCTGGAAGACCAGGCGGATCTGCCGCTCGGTCTCGCCGACGTACTTGTTGAGCAGCTCGGGACCCTTGATGTTCAGGAAGTAGCTCTTGCCCTGCGGCCGGCCGGTGACCTCGGCGACCTTCTTGGCGAGCGAGTTGGCGACCGCCTTGGCGATGAGCGTCTTGCCGCAGCCGGGCGGGCCGTACAGCAGCACGCCCTTGGGCGGCCGCAGTTCGTACTCCTTGAACAGGTCGGCGTGCAGGTAGGGCAGCTCGACCGCGTCGCGGATCTGCTCGATCTGGTTGCCGAGGCCGCCGATCTGCCGGTAGTCGATGTCGGGGACCTCTTCGAGGACCAGCTCCTCGACCTCGCTCTTGGGCACGCGTTCGTACACGTAGCCGGAGCGGGGTTCGAGCAGCAGCGCGTCGCCGGTGCGCAGGGTGCCGTCGAGCAGCGGCTCGGCGAGCCGGACCACGCGCTCCTCGTCGGTGTGCCCGATCACCAGGGCGCGCTCGCCGTCCTCCAGGATCTCCTTGAGGGTGACGATGTCGCCGACCAGCTCGAACTCCATCGCCTCCACGACGTTCAGCGCCTCGTTGAGCATCAGCTCCTGGCCGCGCTTGACCTCGTCGAGTTCGACGGACGGGCTGACGTTGACCCGCAGCTTGCGGCCGCCGGTGAAGATGTCGGCGGTGCCGTCGTCGTTGGCCTGTAGGAACACGCCGAAGCCGGCCGGTGGCTGGGCCAGCCGGTCGACCTCCTCCTTGAGGGCCACGATCTGGTCGCGGGCCTCGCGCAGGGTGCTCGCGAGCCGTTCGTTCTGTGCGGAGACGCCCGCCAGGTTGGTCTGCAGCTCGACGATCCGCTCCTCGAGAATCCTCGTGTGCCGCGGAGAGTCGGCGAGCTTGCGTCGCAGGACGGCGATCTCCTGCTCAAGAAAGGCGACCTGGCTCATGGGGTCTTCCGAACCACGAGCGGGTCGGCCGCCACGGTTGAATTCGTCGTCGTGGGCCGCCACGGTCCTCACCTCCTCCAAGGGGAGCTGGACGTTCCCAGACCCTACCTGGGCTGGTAGGGGTTGAAACCCCTAGATCACAAAGACGATCGCGGTGTGTCCGATCTTCACCCTTGCGCACGTCCCTCCGCCACTGGGATACCCGCCGATCTCCATTCGAAAGCCGCCGGTTGTATCGTCGTTCGGGTCAACAGCCGCCGGGGGCTGTTGCTTCCCCGGGTGCTTCCCCGGTTATTTCCGGAACGACGAACGGCAGGGATGGGTTCCGCGTGAGCGACAGCCAGGGCCAGGGCGCAGCCGAGGCACTAGAGGTCTGGATCGACCAGGACCTGTGTACGGGCGACGGGATCTGCGTGCAGTACGCGCCCGAGGTGTTCGAGTTGGACATCGACGGGCTGGCGTACGTCAAGGACTCCGACGACGAGTTGCGCCAGTCCCCGGGCGCCACCGTGCCGGTGCCGCTGCCGCTGCTCACCGACGTGGTGGACTCGGCCCGGGAGTGCCCGGGCGAGTGCATCCATGTGCGGCGGGTGGCGGACCGGG
>NZ_JBYIRM010000041.1:0-74909 GCF_057708105.1 Actinacidiphila sp. bgisy144
CTCTGGCCAGGGCCTCACATGTTCGTATACCGTTGCGAATGATTTCGCCGGAATACGGCCACGGAACCCTGAAGCACAATTACCGTCAGGGATGCGTATAAATCACTGCAACGGGCGCGCTCTTCCCAAATACGGACCAGGGGCAGCAGAAAGCCAGCGACCCGGCATCCGCCACCAAGGCCGCAGCGGTCAGCATGGACCACTGCCCGGAACGCGGCCAAGAGAAAGTCAAGAACACGCCATCACCCCGCAAAGACAGGCGCCCTTGACAGGCGATACACGGCCTGACGTATGCTCTGCGCACGAACGTCTGACAATTTACATTCACGCACCGGATATACTCGAAATCCACTCCCTATTCGCACGCGTTTTCGTGGGGGAAGCATTGGACATCGGGATTCTCGGGCCACTGGTCATCGGCGCCAACGACCAGGACGCGGCGCCGAGCGCACCGAAGCCCCGGCAGCTGCTGGCGCTCCTGGCGGTCCGGGCCGACCGCGTGGTCCCGGTCGACGTGCTGGTCGACGAGTTGTGGGAAAGCGCTCCACCGCCCAGCGCGCTCACCACGGTGCAGACCTACATCGTGCTGCTGCGCCGGCTGCTGGCGGCCGCGTTACGGGTCAGCGGCGCGGTGGTGGCGCAGCAGGTACTGACGTACACCGGTTGGGGATACCAGTTGTCGGCGGGCGAGGGCGCCCACGACGCCAGCGACTTCACCCGGCACGCCGCCCTCGGCCGCCGGGCGCTGGCCGCCGGGGACAACAGCCGGGCCTCGGCCGCCCTGCGCCAGGCGCTCGCCTGCTGGCGCGGACCGGCGCTGGTGGACGTGCGCACCGGCCCGCAACTGCTGGCCCACCGCGTCTCCCTGGAGGAACAGCGCATGGGCACCCTGGAGCAGCGCATTGAGGCCGACCTGCGGCTGGGCCGGCACCATGAGGTCATCGGAGAACTCTCCGGCCTGGTGGTCCAGCACCCGCTGCACGAGAATATCCACTCCCTTTTGATGGTGGCGCTGTACCGCTCGGGCCGCCCCGGCCAGGCGCTGGAGACTTTCCAGACGCTCCATCAGAACCTGCGCGACGAATTGGGAATGGAACCGTCGCCGCGTATACGGACGGTCCAGCAGGGAATTCTGCGCCGGGACTCGTCGCTGGAGGCCGACCAGGAGTCCAAGCTGTTCCTCCAGCAACTGACGCCCTGCCACCCCGCGAGCTGACCGCCGGCAGAAGCCGCACGCGGCGGAAAGCCGCCGCACCGCAGGCGCTCCCGGCCGGCGCCGGACCGGCCTTCGGCGGAGCGCCGGGCGCCGAGCGGCGCGTACGGCGGTGCCGCGGGCCGGATGTATTCTCCCGGCGGGGAACAGCGGAACTCAACGAGGCGGTCGCAGTGGCGCAGGACCGGAAGTCGGGGCGGGCGGGGCGGAGCGCGGTGCAGCAGGGCATCCGCCAGGCGCTCGCGGCCGGGGACATGGTGCCCGGCCAGCGGCTGGTGGAGCAGGAGCTGTCGGACGGCTTCGGCGTCACCCGCAGTTCGGTCCGCGAGGCCCTCCAGGAGCTGGCCGCCGAGGGGCTGGTGGAGTTGGTCCCCAACCGGGGCGCGCGGGTGCGCGTGGTGTCGGTGGAGGACGCCGTGCTGATCACGGAGTGCCGCTCGGCGCTGGAGGTCCTGTGCGCGCGGCGCGCGGCCGTGCACGCCACCGACGACCAGCGGCGCGCGCTCGAGGAGATCGGGGAGCGCATGCGCGCGGCCGTCGCCGAGGGGGCGCTGGACACGTATTCCGCGCTCAACCGCCGCCTGCACGACCTGGTGGCGGCCGCGAGCGGCCAGACGGTGGCCGAGTCGCTGCTCGACCGGCTCAACGGCCAGATGGTGCGCCACCAGTTCCGGCTGGCTGCCCGCGCCGGCCGCCCCGCCCAGTCGCTGCCGCAGCACCTGGCGATCATCGAGGCCGTCGCGGGCGGCGACGCGGACGCGGCGGAGAAGGCGACGCGGGCCCATCTCGACAGCGTGCTGGCGCAGTTGCGCGCCACCGCCGACAGCGGCCTGGGCGCGCTGTGAGGCGCGGCCAGGCCGGGCGGGCGGTGGCGCGCGGCCGGTTCACCAGGGCTGCGCCCCGCGGCAGGGTCACGCGGCGGTGACGCCGGGCGGTGTCACGCGGAAGTGACGTGCGGCGGTGTCACGCGGCGGTGGTGAACCCGGCGTCGAGCTCGGCGTTCAGCCGGACCCGGTCGATGGCGTTCTCCCACTTGCCGACCACCAGCGTGGCCACGCAGTTGCCCGCGATGTTGGTGAAGACGAAGGCCGCCGACAGGATGCTGTGGATGCCCAGCACCAGCGCGATGCTGTCCACCGGGATCTTGTGGGTGGAGCTGAGTGTCAGCGCCAGGACGGCGATCGCCGAGCCGGAGACCCCCGCGCCGCCCTTGGAGGTGAGCAGCAGGATCAGCAGCAGGCCGAGTTGGGCCTGCCAGCCCAGGTCGGTGCCGGTGGCCTGGGCGAGGAAGACGCTCACCGAGGCGAAGTACAGGCAGGTGCCGTCGTGGTTGAAGCTGTAGGCGGTGGGCAGCACCAGGCCGACCACCGACTCGTCGACGCCGAGCCGCTCCAGCTTCGAGGTGAGCTGCGGGAAGACGCTCTCCGAGGAGCTGGTGCCCAGCACCAGCAGCAGTTCGGCGCGGAAGTAGCGCAGCACCTTCAGCAGGCTGACACCGGCGTACCGGGAGACCGGCCACAGCACCAGCAGGAAGAACAGCAGCACGATCAGGTAGAAGACGCCGATCAGCTTGCCCAGTGAGGTGAGCGTGCCCAGCCCGTACTTGGAGACGGTGTAGCCGATCGCGCCGAACGCGGCCAGCGGCGCGATCCGCATCACCTTGCCGATGATCCAGAACAGCGTGCGCTGCACGGTGCCGACCAGCTCCAGCACCGGGGCGCTGCGCTCGCCCAGCGAGGCCAGGCCGCAGGCGAACAGCACGGAGAAGACCAGCACCTGGAGGATGTCGCCCTGGGCGAACGCCTGCACCGCGGAGGTGGGGACCAGGCCGACGAGGAAGTCGTCGAAGCCCTCGGACTTGGCGGGTGCCGTGCCGGTGCCGCCCTGGTGCGACAGGTCGATGTGCACGCCGGAGCCGGGGTGCAGCACGTTGACCACGACCAGGCCGATGATCAGCGCGGCGGTGGTGATCACCTCGAAGTACACCAGGGCCCGGACGGCTATCCGGCCGACCTTCCCCAGGTCGCGCACGCCGGCGATGCCGTGGGTGACCGTGCAGAAGATGATCAGGCCGACGACCATCTGGATCAGGTGGATGAAGATGTCGCCGAGGAACTGCGTGTGCCGCCCCACCGCGGGGGCGTAGTTGCCCACGACGACGCCCAGCGCGACGCCTGCGAGGACCTGGACGGCCAGGTCCCGGTAGAACGGGGTAGGGGGTTTGGGCGCCGCGGGCGGCGCTCCCAGTGTGGCGGTCTCGCTCATCGTGGTATCCGGATTCTCCGTTGAAGGCCGGGTGGCCGGGTCTCGTCCGTGCGCCTCGGCGGACCCGTTGACGTCCCGACTGAATCCCACGTCGATCAGATTGTCAATAATCTTGCCGAAGATATGGTCGCCCGAAGCGCCCGCAATTCCGCGCCGGCCGCGCGGCGCCACGACCTGCGCCGCTACCAGCCGTTCAGCCCGGTCGGCGGCTCGCTCGCCCGCAACTGCTCGATCACGCCCGCGAGTTGGGCCTCCGCCGCCGCGTCGGCCGCGTCCGGGTCGCCGGCCAGGACGGCGTCCACGATGGCCAGCAGCTGCGGCAGCGACTCCTGCGGGCGGCCGGGCCGCATGGCCAGGCGGAACTGGAAGCGCACCATCTGCGTGTTCAGCCGCTCCAGCTGGCGCCGGGCGACAGCCTGGCCGCTGAACTCGATGACCAGGTCGTGCAGGCGCCGGTTGAGCGCCGAGTAGTCCTCGAAGGCGCCCTCGGCGACCGCCGCGCGCAGCCGCTCGCCGACCTCGGCCAGCGCGGCGCGCTGCTGCTCGTCGGCGTGCTCGGCCGCCTTGCGCGCGCACAGCCGCTCCAGCGCGGAGCGGCACTCGGTGATCTGGACCGCCTCCTCCACCGAGACCACCCTGATCCGGGCGCCACGGTTGGGCACCAGCTCCACCAGGTCGTCGGAGGCGAGGTCGAGCAGCGCCTCGCGGACCGAGCTGCGCGTCACCCCCATCCGGTCGGCGAGGTCCTGCTCCACCAGCCGCTGCCCCGGCACGAGGTCGCCGACCCACAGCGCGCGCCGGATCTGCGCACTGACGTGCAGCCGCCCGGCCGCGCCCTTCATACGTGTACTGGTCACCTGGACCGGACTCCTCTCCCTGGCTCCCCCGCACCCGCTCATTCGGCCGGTAACCTTACCATCGGCAATATTGTCAGCAATATGATTGACGACTACTATGCGGAGCGCAGCGCGCCCGGGCGCAGGGCCTTCTGGCCCCCGCCCGGCCACCCCGACCGCGAGGAGAACCGCGTTGATCATCGACTGCCACGGCCACTACACGACCGCGCCCGCGGCGCTGGGCGACTGGCGCGACCGCCAGGTCCAGGCGCTGGCGGGCGACGGCGAACCGCCCCGGCCCGCGGACCTGCGGATCGGCGACGACGAGATCCGGGCGTCCATCGAGGCCAACCAGCTGCGGCAGATGGACGAGCGCGGTATCGACGTGACCGTCTTCTCCCCGCGCGCGTCCTTCATGGCCCACCACGTCGGCGACTTCGCCACCTCGGCGGCGTGGGCGCGGTGCTGCAACGACCTGTGCGCCCGCGTCGGCGAGCTGTTCCCGGACCGGTTCGCGCCGGCCGCGATGCTGCCGCAGTCCCCCGGGGTCGACCCGGCCACCTGCATACCGGAGCTGGTCCGCGCGGTCGAGGAGCTGGGCGCCGTCGCGGTCAACCTCAACCCCGACCCCTCCGGCGGCCACTGGAGCGCGCCGCCGCTCACCGACCGCTCCTGGTACCCGCTCTACGAGAAGATCACCGAACTCGACGTGCCGGTGATGGTGCATGTGAGCACCAGCGACAACCCCGCGTTCCACACCACCGGCGCGCACTACCTCAACGCCGACACCACCGCCTTCATGCAGCTGCTGCAAGGCGACCTGTTCGCCGACTTCCCCACGCTGCGGCTGGTCATCCCGCACGGCGGCGGCTCGGTGCCCTACCACTGGGGGCGCTTCCGCGGTCTGGCGCAGGCGCTCGGCAGGCCGGAGCCGGCGCAGCACCTGCTGGGCAACGTCTTCTTCGACACCTGCGTGTACCACCAGCCCGGCATCGACCTGCTGCTGAAGGTGCTCCCGCCCGCCAACGTGCTCTTCGCCTCGGAGATGATCGGCGCGGTCCGCGGCGTCGACCCGGACACCGGGCACCACTTCGACGACACCCGCCGCTACGTCGAGCAGGCGGGCCTGGCGCCCGCGAACCTCGCGGCGATCACCGAGGGCAACGCCCGCCGGGTCTACCCCCGGCTCGACGCGCGGCTGCGCGCGGCCGGCCGCTGAGCCGCGCCCCCGCGCAGCGCACCCGCGCCCGCACCACATACCCCGCACCGCAGCACGTCCGAGCGGCATCCACCGAGAGGAACCCACCATGCAGGAACTCGGCGTCGTCCACACGACCATCGAGCGGGCCGACCCCGCCGCCGTGGCGCGGCTGTCCGCGCTGGGCGTGGCGACCGTGCACGAGGCGATGGGCCGGCTCGGCCTGATGCACCCGGCGATCCGCCCGGTCTACCCCGGCGCCCGGCTGTGCGGCACCGCGGTGACCGTGCTGCTCCAGCCCGGCGACAACTGGATGCTGCACGTCGCCGCCGAGCAGGTCCGGCCCGGTGACGTGGTGGTCGCCGCCTGCACCTCCGAGAGCCGCGACGGCTTCTTCGGCGAACTGCTGGCCACCTCGCTGCGGGCCCGCGGCGCGCGCGGCCTGGTGATCGACGGCGGCTGCCGCGACGTCGCCGACCTGGAGCGGATGGACTTCCCCGTCTTCAGCACCGCGATCCACGCCAAGGGCACCGTGAAGGCCACCCTCGGCTCGGTCAACGTGCCGGTGGTGTGCGCGAACACCCTGGTCACCCCGGGCGACGTGGTGCTCGCGGACGCCGACGGCGTGGTGGTCGTACCGGCCGCGCGGGCCACCGCGACCGCCGAGGCGGGCGAGGCCCGCGAAGCCGCCGAGGAGGTCAAGCGCGGCCGGCTCGCCGCGGGCGAACTCGGCCTGGACATCTACCGGATGCGCGAGACGCTGCGGGACCGCGGCCTGCGCTACGTCGACTGAACGGACCGGCCGACCGAGCCGACCGTGCCAACCGAAAGGAACCGACACCGCTCATGCTGGTGATCGACAGCCACACCCACGTCATCTCGACCGACGCCGCGCGCTACCCCGCCGACCCGATCGGCGGCCGCCGCTCCACCTGGTCGCAGGAGCACCCGGTCGACCTCGAGGGCCTGATCGCCGCCCTGGACACCGCCGGCATCGACCGGGCCGTGGTCGTCCAGGCGTCCACCGTCTACGGCCACGACAACCGCTACCTGGCCGACTCCGTCGCCGCGCACCCGGACCGGCTGGTCGGCGTCCACTCGCTGGACGCGATGGCGCCCGACGCGGTGGAGCGGATCGCGCACTGGCACTCCCGCGGGCTGTCGGGCTTCCGGCTGTTCACCACCGGCACCACCATGCCCGGCCAGGCCGACTGGCTCGGCCACCCCGACACCTTCCCCGCGTGGGAGTACGCCGAGGCGCACGACATCCCGATCTGCCTCCAGATGACGACCGACGGCATCCCGGCGCTGCGCGGCGCCCTCGAGCGCTTCCCGCGCACCCGGGTGCTCCTCGACCACTGCGCGCGCCCCGACCTGTCCGACGGGGCGCCCTACCGGAAGGCCGCGGCGCTCTTCACGCTGGCGCACTTCCCGGGCGTGCACCTGAAGCTCACCCACCGCGCGCTCGGCGCCGCCGCGAAGGGCGCCTCCACGGTGCCGGACTTCCTGGCCGCGCTGCTGTCGGCGTACGGCTCCGCGCGGCTGATGTGGGGCTCCAACTTCCCCGCCGCCGACGGCAAGCTCGCCGACCTGCTGGCCGAGGCCCGGTCGGCGCTGAGCGGCCTGTCGGCCGCCGACGCGGCGGCGGTCTTCGGCGGCACCGCGGACACCTTCTACTGGGGTGCGCGCCGCGCGGAGGCCGACCGTGCCTGAGACCCGCCTGAGCATCGCGCTGGACACCCACCCCGTCGGCACCCTGCTGCGCGGCGGCACCCTCACCGACCCGCGCGTGCGGCTGGACTTCGCCGACGTCGCACCGATCCACAAGGCGTTCGCGCCGATGGTGCGCGAGCAGCGCTACGACGTGAGCGAACTGGCCGTCGTCACCGCGCTCCAGGCGATCGCGCACGGCCACCCGGTCGCGGTGCTGCCGGTGGTGGTCGCCGCGCGCTTCCAGCGCAAGTGCCTGATCGCGCACCGGTCGCGGCCGGTCACCGACCCGGCGCAGCTGCGCGGCCGCCGGATCGGGGTGCGCGCCTACACCCAGACCACCGGGATGTGGGTGCGCAGCCACCTCGCGGAGGACTTCGGGCTGGCGGCCGACCAGTCGCAGTGGGTCACCCAGGACGAGGCGCACGTCCCGGAGTACGCCGACCCGCCGTTCGTGGACCGCTCGCTGTCCGGCAGCCTCGTCGAGGCGCTGCGCTCGGGCGCGGTGGACGCGGCCGTCCTCGGCAACGACCTGCCCGGCGGCGACGAGTTCGTGCCCGTCTTCGACCGCGCCGCGCAGCGCGACCGCGCCTGGTACGACGCCCACGGGTACGCGCCGGTCAACCACCTGGTGGCCGTCTCCACCGAGGTCCTGGCGCGGCAGCCGGACGCGGTCCGTGGCGCGTACGCGCTGCTGTGCCGCGCCGAGGAGACCGCCGCGCGGCAGGCCGCCGACCGGCAGCCGGACGCGCCGCGCCTGACGAGGTCGGGAGCGGACCGGCTGAGCGGCCCGATCGAGGAGATCGCCGCCGCGTGCCTGGCGCAGGGGCTGCTGCCCCGGCCGCTGACCGCCGAGGAGGTCTTCGGCCCGGCCCGCGACCTGCTCGCCGCCTGACCGGATCGGCGGCGAGCGGGGGATTCAGTCCGCGACCGGCGTGCGCCCGCCGGTCGTGGACTCCCCCACCGCCAGGCGGTAAGGGGCCAGATGGACCGCGTGGCGCGGCGGGGTCGCCGCGCCGATCCGGTCGGCGAGGGAGGTGACCGCCAGCGACGCGATGGCCGCCTTGTCGGGCACCACCGACGTCAGCGAGGGGATGGCGTACCGGCCCTCGTCGGTGCCGTCGACGCTGGCCACCGCGATGTCGCCGGGCACCGCGAGCCCGGCCTCGTGGAAGGCGCGGATCGCGCCGACGGCCAGCAGGTCGTTGAAGCAGAAGACCGCGTCGGGGCGGCCGCCGGCCGGGAGCGCGGCGAGCGTGCGGCCGGCGTGCAGGCCGCTGCGCCGGTCGAACTCCTCGACCGGCGGCGCCAGGCGCGGGTCGAAGGGCAGTCCGGCCTCGTGCAGGGCGAGTTGGAAGCCCTCCAGGCGCTGGCGGCTGGTCGCGGAGTGCTGCCGGTCCACGCCGACGGCCGCGAACCGGGTCCGGCCCAGGGACGCGAGGTGGGCGGTGGCCTCGCGGGCGGCGGCCACGTTGTCGATCAGGACGTGGTCGGTGGCGAGCTGCTCCCGGCCGTCCTCGCGCTCGCCGAGCAGCACCAGCGGGAAGCCGGCCGTGGTGGCGGCGAGTTCGTCGAAGGGCACCCGCAGCGGGGAGAGGATCACCCCGTCCAGCAGGGCCGAGCCGAGCCCGCTGGCCAGCCGCAGTTCCTCGTGGGCGTCGCCGAGGGTCTCCTCGATGAGCACCGTCAGCCCGATCCGGGACGCCTCGGTCCGTACATGGTGGGCGAGTTCGGCGAAGTAGGGGGTGGCCAGGAAGGGCACCGCCAGCGCGATCAGCCCGCTGCGGCCGGTGCGCAGCCGCACCGCCGAGGGGTTGGGCCGGTAGCCGAGCTCCTGCACCGCGGCCATGACGCGCTCCCGGGTGGCGGGCGCCACCTTCGACATTCCGCGTACAACGTTGGAAACCGTCTTGACGGAGACGCCCGCCCGGTCGGCGACGTCCTTGAGCCTCACTGCCGTCACGTAACTCCCCTTCTGAGCGGTGCCTCATTGTAGGGCAGTTCCCCGCAGACCGGCTCCCCTTCGGCGACACGGGCGATCCGGCGGCGCCCTAAGGGTTGACCGCCCGTACGCATGCTGGTTACAACGTTGGAACAGCGAGGCGAAGGAGCCGTCGGTCTGCCCCTGCTGCGGGGTTCCGCTGCGCCTCGCGCCTTGCGTGACGTACCGCCAGCCGCACGAGAGGGCCCGTATGTCCCCGCACGAACCGCTGCCCCCGCACCTCCCGGCCACCCCGCTGCGCACCGCGGTGGTGGGCGCCGGAGCCATCGCCCGCGGCGCCCACCTGCCCGCGCTCGCCGCGCTCGCGGACGAGGGCGGGGTGCAGGTCGCCGCCGTCGTGGACGTCGCCGAGGACGCGGCCCGCGCCGCCGCCGGGCAGTTCGCCGTACCCGGCGCCTTCACCGATGTCGGCGCCATGCTCGACCAGGTGCGCCCGGACCTGGTGGTGCTGTGCACCCCGCCGGCCCTGCACCGGGAGCAGGCCATCGCCGCGCTGCGGGCCGGCGCCCATGTGTGGTGCGAGAAGCCGCCCTGCCCCTCGCTCGCCGACTACGACGCGGTCGCGGCCGCCGCGGGCCCCGCGCCCGGCGCGCCCACCGCCTCCTACGTCTTCCAGCACCGCTTCGGCTCCGGGGCCCGCCATGTGCGCCGGCTGCTGCACGAGGGCGCCTTCGGCCGGCCGCTGGTCGCGCACTGCCAGACCACCTGGTACCGGGACGCCGCCTACTACGCGGTGCCCTGGCGCGGCCGCTGGGACACCGAGGGCGGCGGCCCGGCGATGGGCCACGGCATCCACCAGACCGACCTGCTGCTGGACCTGATGGGGCCGTGGCAGGAGATCCGCGCGATGGCCGCCCGGCTGGTGCACGACGTGCAGACCGAGGACGTCTCCACCGCGCAGGTCCGCTTCGCCGGCGGCGCGGTGGCCACCGTCGTCAACAGCGTGCTCAGCCCCGACGAGGTCAGCCGGATCAGGATCGACTGCGAGCTCGCCACCATCGAGCTGACCCACCTGTACGGTTACCGCAACGCCGACTGGCGGATCACCCCGGCCCCCGGCGTCCCCGCGCGGACCGCCGCGGCCTGGCACGACTTCGGCCCCGACGAGCCGAGCTCCCACCTGGCCCAACTGCGCGCCCTGGTGGCCGACATCCGCGCCGGCACCCCGCACCCGACCAGCGGCGGGGGCGGCCGCCGGGTCGTGGAGTTCACCGCCGCGCTCTACAAGTCCGCCTTCACCGACAGCACCGTCCGGGCCGGGCAGATCCGCCCCGGCGACCCGTTCTACGCCGCCATGCACGGCGGCGCCCCCGACCGGCTCCCGGTCGGCGCCCGCGAGGAGGAGCAGCCCGCATGACGCTCTCGCTGACCCACGTCCACGACGACCGGATCACCGTCACCCACCAGGGCACCGGTACCGAGCTGTTCGCGTACGTCTACCGCCCGGAGGCCGCCTGGGAGGCGCCCAAGCCCTACCTCCACCCGATCCGCACCCTCGCCGGCGGCCTCGTCACCGACTACCGCCCCAACGACCACCGCTGGCACAAGGGCCTCCAGCTGACGGCCTCGCACCTGTCGGGCCAGAACCTGTGGGGCGGCAACACCTATGTGCACGGCGAGGGCTACCTCGCGCTGCCGGAGCGGGTCGGCTCGATGGCGCACACCGGCTTCGACGAGGTGTCCGCCGGCCCGGACGGCGTGGTGATCGCCGAGCGCCTGAGCTGGCACCCGCACGACGGCTCGCTGTGGGCGCGGGAGGAGCGCCGGATCGAGGTGCGGGCCGACGCCGACGCCGGCAGCTGGAGCCTGACCTGGTCCTCCGCGGTCACCAACCGGCGGGACGAGCCGCTGCGGTTCGGCAGCCCCACCACCGCCGGGCGCCCCGATGCCGGCTACACCGGGCTGTTCTGGCGCGGCCCGCGGGCCTTCCGCGACGGGCACGCCTTCACCGAGGACGCCGACAGCGCCGAGCGCGACCTGATGGGTCATCAGGCGCCCTGGCTCGCCTACAGCGGCGAGCACGACGGCCGCGACGGGCACGCCACCCTCGTCTTCGAGCACGCGCCGGGCAACGACCACACCGGCGCGAAGGGCGTCCACCCCGCGCACTGGTTCGTCCGCACCGACCCCTTCGCCGCGGTCGCCCCGTCCTTCGCCTTCCACCAGGAGCTGGTGCTCGACCCCGGCGACACCCTCGCCCGCGCCTACCGCGTCCATGTCGCCGACGGCGCCTGGGACCGGGCCGCGGTCATCGCACACCTGGAGCGTCATCCGTGGTGACCGGCTACGACGGGTTCCCCGGGGCGGTCGGCGTCTCCCGGCTGAGCGTCTACGACTGGCCGACCGTCGACGGCCGCCCCGGCGGCGGCACCCCGCACCTGCACCTGACGTGCAGCGAGGGATACGTCGTCACCGGCGGCGAGGGCGCCGTGCAGACGCTGACCGCCGGCGGCTTCGAGGAGACCGAGCTGCGCGCCGGCACCGTGGTGTGGTTCACCCCCGGCACCATCCACCGGCTGGTCAACACCGGGGAGCTGCGGATCACCGTCGTCATGCAGAACGACGGGCTGCCCGAGGCGGGCGACGCGGTCCTCACGCTGCCGCCGCACCTGCTCACCGACCCGGATACCTACGCGGCCGCGGTCCGGCTGCCGGCCGGGGAGGGCGAGGCCGCGCAGGCGGAGGCGGCCCGCGCCCGCCGCGACCTGGCCACCCGCCGCTTCACCGAGTTGCGGACGGCGGTCGCCGCGGGCGACCCCGAGCCGCTGGCCGCCTTCCACCGAGCGGCGGCCGCGCTGGTGCGGCCGCGGCTGGCCGACTGGGAGCGCCGCTGGCGCGAGGGCGCCGCAGCCGCGGCCGCCGCCACCCGCGACCAGCTCGCGGCGCTGGCCGCGGGCGACCCGGGCCACCTGGCCGCGGCCCGCACCCATGCCACCGGCCCCACCGCCACCGGGCGGTTCGGCATGTGCGGCCGGCTCGACGTCTACCACGGCGCGTAGCCGCCCCGCCCGTACGGCCCCGCCCCACCACCCCTCAACACCCGCCGACCCGAGCGCCGGACCCCACCGCGAGCCGCACCGACCGTACGCCCGCACCCACCCCTCACCCCCGCGCACCCGACGCCACCCGCCGAATCGACCGCGGGCGATACCGCCTGCCCGCCCGGCGCCGCCCGGCACCTGTCCCCCATCACCCCACCCCGTCCCGAAAGGCCACCATGCCCGAGCCCCGAAGCGGCCGGCGCCGGTTCCCCCGCCGCCGGGCGGCCACCGCGGCACTCGCCGCCGCCTTCAGCACCGTCCTCCTGGCCGGCCTCACCTCCTGCGGCGCCTCCGACGCCGGCGGCCACATCACCCTCACCTTCTCCTGGTGGGGCAACGACGACCGGCAGGCCCGCACCGAGCAGGCCGTGAAGCTGTTCGAGAAGGCGCACCCCGGCGTCACCGTCCAGATGTCCAACGCCGACTTCGGCTCCTACAAGCAGCGGCTGTCCACCCAGGCCGCGGGCGGCGGCATACCCGACCTGGCCCAGCTGGACTACCGCCAGATCTCCCAGTTCGCGGGCGGCGGCGCGCTGCTCCCGCTGGACCGGTACGTCAAGGACGGCACCCTGGACACCGGCGAGATGGACGCCTCGCTGGTCCGCACCGGCCACCTCGACGGCAGGCAGTACGCCCTGCCGATGGGCCGCGGCATCACCGGCTACGTCTACGACGCCACCGTCTTCGCCCAGGCCGGCATCCCGGCACCCCAACCCTCCTGGACCTGGGAGGACTGGGCCCAGGTCGCCGCGAAGATCACCGCCATGAAGCTGAAGACCCCCGACGGGCGGACCGCGGCGGGCGCCAACGACGGCGGCAGCAACGAGGACGTCTTCGAGGACTGGCTGCGCGGCCACGGCAAGCAGCTGTACGCCGGCCCCAGCACCCTCGGCTACACCGAGCAGGACCTCGCCGCCTTCTGGAGCTTCTGCCACCGGCTCCAGAAGTCCGGGGCGCTGGTGTCGTCAAAGGACAGCGCGCAGGCCGACGCGACCGGCATCAGCGCCTTCAGCCGCGGCCTGGACGCCCTGGACTACTCCTGGGACGCCACCTTCACCGGCTTCACCAGCCCCAGCGGGCACACCATCCGCTACGCCCCGGTCCCCACCGTCGGCGGCCGGGCCGGCTCCTACTTCAAGCCCACCATGCTCATCGGCATCGGCGCCCACTCCAAGCACCCGAAGGAGGCCGCCGAGTTGATGGACTTCCTCCTCAACGACCCGCGGGCCGGCGACGTCCTGGGCGTCACCCGCTCCCAGCCGCCCAACCGGAAGATCGCCGCCGCGGTCGACCGCAAGCTGACCGGTCCCGACCGGCAGGTGTGGCAGTTCGACGAGGAGATGGAGAAGTACGGCGTGCAGCCGCCGCCGTCCGCACCCCCCAAGGGCGATGTCGCGATCGAGAGCGCCTTCACCCGCGAGTACCAGCGGGTGGAGTTCGGGCTCGCCTCGCCGCGGAAGGCGGCCCACGAACTGATCGTCCAGGCGAAGCAGGAGCTGGAGTCATGACCGTCGCGCCGATCGAACTGCCCGAGCCCGCCGGGCGCACCGCGGCGGGAAGCACCCGGCCCGGCCGCACACCGCGCCGCCGCGAGGCGCGCTGGCCCGCGTACGTCTTCCTCACCCCGTGGATGATCGGCGCCCTCGCGGTCACCCTGGTGCCGATGGCGGTCTCGCTGTACCTCTCCTTCACCAGCTACGACATGTTCAGCGCCCCGCACTGGGTGGGCCTGCGCAACTACCGCGAGATGCTCACCTCCGACCCGCGCTTCTGGCGGTCGGTGCTGACCACCCTGAAGTACGTGGTCATCGCGGTGCCGCTGAAGCTGGCGCTGGCGCTCGGCGCGGCGCTGCTGCTCAGGCGGCTCAGCCGCGGCCGCGGCTTCTACCGGTCGGCGTTCTACGCCCCCTCGCTGCTGGGCGCGAGCATGTCGATCGCCCTGGTCTTCCGGGCGCTGTTCAACGACGGCGGCACCGTGGACAAGGTGCTGGGCACCTTCGGCATCCACATCGGCGGCTGGGTCGGCAACCCGCACCTGGCCACCTACGTGGTGGTGCTGCTGACCATCTGGCAGTTCGGCGCCCCCATGGTCATCTTCCTCGCCGGCCTCCAGCAGATCTCGCCGGAGCTGTACGAGGCGGCCGCGCTCGACGGGGCGGGCCCCTGGCGGCAGTTCGCCGCCATCACGGTGCCGATGCTCTCGCCGGTGGTCTTCTTCAACCTGGTGCTGGAGATGATCCAGTCCTTCCAGGTCTTCACGCCCGCCTTCGTGGTCAGCGGCGGCAACGGCGGCCCGGCCGACTCCACCCTCTTCTACACGCTCTACCTCTACGAGCGCGGGTTCACCGCCTCGCACATGGGCTACGCCTCGGCCATGGCCTGGCTGATGCTGCTCGCCATCGCGGCGGTCACCGCGGTGATGTTCAAGGTCTCCCGGTCCTGGGTGTTCTACGCGGACGAGGCGGAATGATGAACCAGACCCTGCAACGCCGGCTGCCCCACGTGGTGGCCCTGCTCGCGCTGATCGCCCTGCTCTACCCGCTGCTGTGGCTGCTGGTGACCTCGGTGAAGCCCGCCGACGAGGTGGTGACCAGCGTCGACCTGTGGCCGCACCACTTCGAGTGGAGCAACTACAGCACCGCGCTGGACGGCGTCTCGGGCGTGTCGGTGCCGCGGCTGCTCGGCAACAGCCTGCTGATCAGCCTGGGCGCGGTGGTCGGCAACGTGGTCTCCTGCTCGCTGGCCGCCTACGCCTTCGCCCGGCTGCGGTTCCGGATGCGCGGCCCGATGTTCGCCTTCACCGTGGCGACCTTGATGCTGCCGCAGCACGTGGTGCTGATCCCGCAGTACATCATCTTCAACAAGCTCGGCATGACGAACACCTACTGGCCGCTGGTGCTGCCGAAGTTCCTCGCGGTGGAGGCGTTCTTCGTCTTCCTCATCGTGCAGTTCATGCGGAACCTGCCCCGGGACCTGGAGGAGGCCGCGCGGATCGACGGCTGCGGCCCGTTCCGGTCGTTCTTCCACATCATCCTGCCGCTGAGCCGGCCGGCGCTGATCACCACCGCGATCTTCTCGTTCATCTGGTCCTGGAACGACTTCTTCGCGCAGATGATCTACCTGTTCTCGCCGCAGAAGGCCACGATCACCCTCGCGCTGCGGAACTTCGTCGACCAGTCGAGCACCTCCGCCTACGGGCCGATGTTCGCGATGTCGGTGATCTCGGTGCTGCCGATCGTGCTGTTCTTCTTCGTCTTCCAGCGCTACCTGGTGCAGGGCATGGCCACATCCGGACTCAAGGGCTGAGGAGGAGCGTTGACCCGCACATCCGCATCCGCAACCGCATCCGCGACCGCTTCCGCCACCACACGCGCCACCACACCCGCGGCCGTCTCCCGACGGGCGCACCGCGAACCGGGCGAGGTGTTCGGCGCCGGCTTCACCCTCTTCGCCGACATGCTGCTGGTGGGGGTGGTCACCGCGGTGGCCTGCCTGCCGGTGGTCACCGCCCCGGCGGCGCTGTCGGCGGCCAGTGCCGCGCTGCGCCGCAGCGCGGCGACCGGAGTGCAGGTCAAGGCGGGCGACCTGCTGGCCGGCCTGCGGGAGCGGCTGACCCCTTCCGCGCTCGCCAAGGGCCTGCTACCGCCGGCGTTCGCGGTCCTGCTGCTGCTCGACGAGCGGCTGCTGCGCGCCGGGCTGCCCGGGGCGGGCCTGATGGCGCCGGTCCTGCTGCTGCTCGCGGTCGGCGCCGCCGCGGTCGGCCTGCGCGCGGTCGCCCTGGACGGGCCGCACCGGCTCTGCGGCCGTCAGGCGCTGGCCCGTTCGCTGGCCGACCCGCGCGGCACCGCGCTGCTGGCCGCCGCCGCGGTGCTCGCGGCGGTCCTGGTGTGGGCGATGCCGGTCCTGCTGCCGCTGCTGCCCGGCCCGCTCGCCCTGGCCGCGACCGCCGTGGACGTCCGCCACCGCCCGCCGGCGGTGTCCAGGACGGGCCGCTGACGGGGGCGGCGGGCGGGCCGCCCGGCGTTCAGGGGAGGTACTCGTTGGTCCACTGGCTGTCGGTGACCGCGGCCTTCTTGTCCAGGGTGACCAGGGAGTTGACGAAGCCCAGCGTCGTGGCCCAGCCCTGGGCGTCCATCGCGTCGCTGGTCGGCCAGGCCACCTGGCGCAGGCTCGCGGCGACCACGTCCGCGGCCACGCCCGGCACCGCCTTGCGCGCCGCCGCCTGCACCGCGGCCGACTCCAGGTGCGCGTGCATGTAGGCGGTGGCCTGCTGGACGGCGGCGGCGACCTTCCTGGCGGTGTCGGCATGCTGGGAGAGGTAGTTGCTGCGGGCCACCACGAACTGGCCGTAGCCGGCCTCCTTCTGCGACCACGCCGGGACCTTCACCGGGTCGGCGACCACCACGCCGTCCCCGGAGTCCTGGATCTCCAGCGGGGTCGGCTCGGAGGTGGCGAACCAGTCGATCTGGTTGCTCTTCAGCGCCGCCTTGTCGGCCACCGGGCTGGGCAGCGACACCCACTTCACCTTGCCGGGGTCCACGCCGTAGCCCTTGAGGAAGATGCTCGCCTCGCCCTTGGTGTTGGCCGAACTCGATCCCCCGGTGGAGCCGTCGAGCGCCTTGGCGACCTGCGCCGCGGGCGTCGAAGCGGTCAGGTGGTGAGCCTTGGCGAACTTGGTGCTGACGATCAGGCCGAGCGGATAGCCGCCGGCGTCGGTGCCGATCGCGGTCTCGGGGACGTTCTTGCCGAGCGCGGCCAGGAAGCCGTTGGGGCTGTCGTTGAGGAACTGCACCGAGCCCGACTGGAGCGCGGACGCCCCCGTGGAGGCGTTCAGCGTCACGTATTCGACCTTCAGGCCCTGCGCGGCGAAGTACCCCTGGCCGTCGGCGACCTCGATCGGGGTGTCCAGGATGTTCCCGCTGACGCCGATGGTGACGGTGGCGCCGGAGGAGCCGCCCGAACCGGCCGAGGAGCCCCCGCCGCACGCGGTCAGCAGCAGTGCGCCGGCGGCGGCCAGTGCCGCCGCGGCCCGTCGCCCGCGAAGTTGAGGTCGCATCAGATCCGCTCTCCCTGGTCGCCGTCGTGGATTGTCCGACAAGGTGCGAGCGACCGTAACAGCAACCTCCGACCCCCACAAGACATCAGGACGCAAGACCAGGCCCAGCCAATTGTCCGACAATATTGTCAAGTTGTTTCCCCAGTGCTACGTTCGCTAGGGCGCTGCGGTGCGTCTGGTCGCACAATCCGGGCCTGGCCGACCCGTTGATGGACCGACGCCCACGCCCCATCCCGTCGACGGACTTCGAGGTCGCTCCACCTCCATCGCACGCGGAGAAGGGATCACCCCCATGAGATCACGCGGAATGTCCGACCATCTCCACCGCACACGCGCACGACGTCTGCCCCTGCTCCTGACCGTGACCGTCACCGTGACCGCCGCACTCACCCTCACCGCCTGCGGCGCTTCGGGCACCTCCGAATCGTCGTCGGGCACGTCCGAAGGACGGATCACCTTCGGCGACCTGAGCCCCACCACGACCCTCACCCCGTTCTACGCGGCCGTCTACGAGGGGTTCTTCAAGAAGGCCGGACTGGACGTGTCGGTCGAGAAGTTCACCGGCGGCGGCTCCTCCTCGGTCGCGGCGCTCGCCACCGGCGCCGTCGACGTCGCCTCCGGCGGCCCCACCAACTTCATCGGCGACATCGCCAAGAAGGCCATCTCCGGCAAGATCTTCGCGCAGGCCGCCGGCGCCCAGTACGACGTGCTCGCCGCGAAGGACATCACCTCCCTCTCCCAGCTCAAGGGCAAGACGATCGGGGTCTCGGGCGGCAACTCCGCCGACGAGATCTACCTGATGGCGGTGCTGTCCCACTACGGCGTGAACCCCCACGACGTCACCTTCGTCACCGCCGGCACCCTCGCCCAGCGCTTCGGCGCCATCTCCGGCGGCACCGTCAAGGCCACCGCGGAGCTCAACACCCAGCGCTCGGTGGAGCAGCAGGTCGGCACGGTCCTGCTCAAGGCCGAGGACAGCGCCGTGCAGGTGCCCAACGTGACGTTCTGGGCGTCCGACGCGTCCTTGAAGTCCCGCCCGGCGGCGCTGAAGAAGATGGTGTCCGTCCTGGTCACCGCCGCCAAGTGGGCCGCTCAGCCGGCAAACCGCAAGGCCGCGGTGGCCGACTGCCAGAAGGGCAGCGGCGCGACCGCCGCCAGCTGCGAGGAGACCCTCACCGTCAACACCGACCCCGCACGGGCCGGCAAGTGGACCTGGTCCTCGACCTGGGCCGTGGACACCGACGGCATCACCAAGGCGATCAGCGCCACCGCCCAGGTGATCCCCGACGCCAAGGGGCTGACCAGCGCCGACGTCGTGGACACCGCGCTCACCGGGACCCGGCCGTGACCGGGCCGCGCCGGACGGCGAAGGAGTACCGGTCCGCGCTGCGCCCGCTGCTGCTGGGGGCGCTGTGTCTGCTGCTGCTGGTCGCCCTGTGGCAGCTGGCGGTGACCGGGCACTGGGTCAAACCGCTCTTCCTGCCCGGCCCGTCGAAGGTCGTGCACGCGCTCGGCACGCTCTTCTCCGACGGTCAGATCTGGTCCAACCTGCGGGTCTCCGGCGAGGAGTTCGCGATCGGGCTGGGCGTCTCGGTGCTGCTCGGCGCGCTGCTCGGGCTGCTCACCGGCTGGTACAAGGCGGCCGACGAGTTCCTCAAACCGCTGGTCGTCGGCATCAACTCGATGCCGCAGGTCGCCGTCGTCCCCGTGCTGATCCTGATCTTCGGCATCGGCATGACCCCGAAGATCGTGGTCGTGGTGCTCAGCTGCACCACCGTCATCCTGATGAACACCGCGGCCGGCGTCGGCAACGTGGACTGGCAACTGCGGCGGCTGGCGCGCAGCTTCGGCGCGAGCGACCTCCAGGTGATCAGGACCGTGGTGCTGCCGACCCTGGTGCCGTTCTTCATGACGGGCCTGCGCATCTCCATCGGGCGGGCCATGATCGGTGTGGTGGTCGGCGAGATCTTCGCGTCGAAGGCGGGCATCGGCAACGTCCTCATCTCGGCCAGCAACTCCTTCAACATGCCGGTCATGTACGCCACCGTCGCCGTCATCACCTTCCTCGGCATCGCGCTGACCCAGCTCGCGGCGCTGCTGGAGCGCCGGATGCAGCGGTGGCAGCGGTGAGCCGGGCGGAGCGGCGGACCGCCGCCGCGCCGGACCGGCCGAAGCTCCAGGTGGCCGGCGCGCAGGTCACCTACCAGGCCCGCACCGGCGGGGTGGTGGCCGTCGACGGGATCGACCTCGACGTCGCCGACGGCGAGTTCGTGGCGATCGTCGGGCCCAGCGGCTCGGGCAAGAGCACCTTCCTGATGGCGCTGGACGGGCTGGTCCCGCTGACCGGCGGGCGGATCTCGGTGGACGGCACGCCCGTCGACCGCCCCGGCCCGGACCGGGCCGTGGTGTTCCAGGACGCCTGCCTGCTGCCCTGGCGCCCGGTCATCGACAACGTTGCCTACGGGCTGGAGCTCGCCGGGCGCGGCAAGAAGGAGCGGCTGGCGGTCGCGGCCGAACTGCTCGCGCTGACCGGGCTCAAGGGGTTCGAGCGCTTCTACCCCGACCAGCTGTCCGGCGGCATGAAGCAGCGCGTCAACATCGCCCGCGCGCTGGCCGCCGATCCCGGCATCCTGCTGCTGGACGAGCCGTTCTCCGGGCTGGACGCGCAGACCCGCGAGAGCATGCAGGCGGAGCTGCTGAAGATCTGGGACGCCCGCAAGAAGACGGCCGTCTTCGTCACCCACCAGATCGACGAGGCCGTCTACCTCGCGGACCGGGTCGTCGCCTTCAGTGCGCGCCCGGCCCGGGTGGTGGCGCAGTGGCGGATTCCGTTCGCCCGGCCGCGGCCGCTGGAGCTCAAGCACAGCCGTGAGCACCGCGACCTCGAAGAGGAGATCTGGGAGGTGGTCCGGGCGCAGAAGGCGCCCGGCACCGACCGCTGACGTGCCTCTCGCACCCGCGGGCTGCCGCCCCTCCCCCGGTTTCGGGGAAGGGGCGGCAGCCCATCGGCGGTCAGCGGCACCGCGTCAGCCGGCGGTCCCGGTGAGAGCCGCCTGGGGCAGGTAGAGCGGCATCGAGTCCTCCCACTGGCTGTCGGTGAGCATCGTCTTGCCCGAGCCGTCGGCGTTCATCGCCATGATCATGCCGTAGGGCTGGAAGGTGTCGTCGTAGAGCGCGGCCTCCTCGCGGAAGCCGTACATGCCGGTGTTGTAGAGGATGCGGCCGTCGGGGTGCCACACGGCGTGGCCGTCGTTGGCACCGCTGCTGGTGAGGACGCTCAGCCCGGTGCCGTCCGGTTTGATGGTGCACACGTCGAAGTTGGTGGGGCCGGTCTTGCGGGTGAAGAGGATGCGGCTGCCGTCCGGGGACCAGTCGGGCAGGTTGTCGGACGCGGTGGTGAGCACCGTGGTGGTGCCGCTGGCGAGGTCGAGGATGCGCAGGCCGTTCTGCGCGCCCCACACCCGGTAGACGATCTTGGTGCCGTCGGCGGAGTAGCTGGGGAAGCCGGAGTTGGTGGAGTTGTCGGTGAGCGCCTGGGCGCCGGTGCCGTCGCTGCGCACCCGCCAGATCGCCGCGGTCATCACCGCGCGCTCCTGGAACCAGCCGCCCAGCCCGAACGCGATCCACTGGCCGTCCGGGGACCAGGCCGGCCGGAAGGCGCCGGCCAGGCCCTCGGTGACCAGCGTCTGGTCCAGGCCGGAGGTGGTCGTGTCGAAGACCACCTTCAGGTCGCTGCCGTCGGGGTTGAGCGTGGCGATGTCGGACTTGCCCGGGCCGGTCTGCTTCTCGGTGATCGCCAGCCGGTTCTGCGACGACAGGATCGGGAAGACGTCGCAGAAGCGGTAGTCCCAGTTCGCGTCCCAGCTGTAGAGCGGGGCGTCCAGGGTCCGGCTGGTGAAGTCCTGCTTCTCGTAGATCACCGACTTGCCGTCCGGGGACCAGCAGGGCGAACGCACCCCGGCGCGCTTCACGTTCGGGATCGAGCCGTTCACGTAGACCAGGCCCTCGTCCTGCCCGTTCTTGAGCAGGTAGCCGATCTCGGTGTTGGTGACGTACTGCGGGGAGACCTTGAGGTTCGGGCCGGAGGTGTGCTCGACGCGGTCGGTGCCGGTGGCGAAGTCGACCGAGACGATCTGCGACTCCACCACGCCGATGTCCTCGGGGCGGTGCGCCTGCCAGGTGCCTTCGACGGTGATCTCGTAGTAGACGATCCGCTGCCCGTCCGGGGACCACTTGGGCGAGCCCAGGCAGTAGCCGGGCTTCGTGGCGAGCTGCCGGAAGCCGGTGCCGTCGGGCTTGATGACGTAGATGCTCAGCTCCTGGGTGTGCTCCCAGCCGGTGCCGTTGTCGTGCCCCATCCACTGCGTGTTGCGGTCGGAGGAGAAGGCGATCCACTTCCCGTCGGGCGACCAGACCGGGCGGAAGTGGCCGTCGGGGCTGCTGGGGTCGCCGGCGAGCGCCGCGGTACCGCTGAGGTTGGTCAGCGCACCGGTCTTGGTGTCCATCAGCCAGATCTGCGACAGGTGGTCGGCGGACCGGGTGGAGGAGAAGGCCAGGGTGCGCTTGTCCGGCGAGAGGGTGGCGCTGTCGTAGACGGCCGGGCCGCCGACCACGGAGGTGACGCCGGTGCCCTGGCCGGAGCCGCCCAGGGTGGTCGCGTAGATGTTGGCGTTGCCGTCGCCGGTGCGCTCGGAGGTGAAGTAGACGGTCTTGCCGTCGAAGGAGTAGTTGGCGTGCCGGTCGAACTTCGCGTCGGTGGCCGACAGCAGCTTCCGCTCGTTGGAGCCGTCGGCGTTCGCGGTGTACAGGGTCGACGCCGAGGGGCCGATCCGGTTCATCAGCATCACCCCCTTCTTGCCGCTGCTCGCCGCGGAGACGGCGAAGGAGGGGGTGGGCAGCAGCGCGGCGCCTGCGGTCGCCGCACCGGCCACCAGGAACGCCCGACGTCCTATACCCTTTTTCTCGGATGCCATTTCTCTTCCAACTCCCGTGGTGTGAGGGATCGAGTTCTTCCGTTGGCGCGCGCTTTCCCGGAGAACGTGCGGGACGCTACTCCGCGGCTGATCCACCGTCAATTAATCCGTCGGAAATACCGCCGTCAATTGTGGGAGCCCTGGCATTTCCGCGTCCGGGCATGCGAAAGCCGCCCGCGGCCCTTGCGGAAAATGCGGTGGACGCGGACGGAAAGGCGAGGGGAAAGAAAAGGGAACGGGAAAGCGCACGAAGCGCGCGGCGGGAGACAGTTCGCCCCGGTGGGCGCCCGCACTCGAAGGGTGCGGGCGCCTCGGGCGGCTGCGTCGGACGTCAGGCGTCAGCCTCAGGCGTCACCCTGAGGCGTCAGACGTCAGGTCAGGCGCAGAAGAAGGTGACGGAGTCCGGGTTGGGCACGGCCAGGGAGGTGCCGGTGTCCGTCAGCTGCCCGGACCGCGGGTCGACCGCGAAGACGTTCACGCTGCTGCTCGCCTCGTTGGCGACGAGCAGCCACCGCCCGCTCGGGTGCAGGGTGAAGCCCCACGGCGTGGTGCCCCCGCAGGGGATGCGCTGGAGCACGCCGAGCAGGTCGGTGCGGGGGTCGACCGAGAGGACGACCAGGGAGTTCTCGGCCCGGTTGCCGGCGTACACGAACCGCCCGTCGGCGCTGATCGCGAGGTCGGAGGCGCTCGCGGTGCCGGTGAAGCCGGGGGTGCCGACCGCGAGGGTCTGCCGGTGCGTCAGCTCGCCGGTCGCGGGCGTCCACTGGAGGGCCTGGAGGTCCGAACTCAGCTCGCTGAGCAGGTAGACGGTGCGGCCGGCGGGGTGGAAGGCGACCCGGCGCGGGCCGGAGCCGGGCGCGGTGGCGTAGCCGGCCGGGCCGTCCTCGGACAGCACGCGGGTGCGGCGGTCGAAGGGGCGGACGAAGACGCGGTCGGCGCCGAAGTCCGGGACCAGGACGAACCGGCCGCTCGGGTCCACCTCGGCGTGGTGCGGGTGCGGGCCCGCCTGCCGGGGGTTGGGGCCGGAGCCGGTGTCCTGCGCGCGCGAGGCGACCGCGGCCAGCTCACCGCTCGGGGTGATCGGCACCGCCGCGGTGAAGCCGTCCTCGAAGTTCGTGGCGAGCAGGGTGTTCGAGGGCTGGTCGATGCCGATGTAGGACACCCCGCCCCCGTTCAGGCCGGTGCCGCCGGTGGACAGCTCGCCGGTCGGGGTCAGGGCGCCGGTCGCCGGGTCGATCCGGAAGGTGGCGACGACCCCGCCGACGGCCATGGTGGCCACGTACAGGATCGGCAGCGACGGGTGGGTGACCGCCCAGTCGGCGTTGGCCTCGCCCACCGGGCCGAGCGCGGTCAGCGCGCCGGTGCCCGGGTCGAACCACGCACCGTAGATCTCGGTGCCCTTCCAGGTGTTGAAGTAGACGAGTTCCCGCCGGCCGGCGCGCGAGCCGGCGGAGGCGGGGGCGGCGGCCGCAGGGGCCGCGGCGGCCGCGGTGGACACGGCGCCGAGCAGCGGTACGGCCGCGGCGGCGGCCACCGAGCCCAGCAGCCGTCTGCGCGAGGGGCGCCGGTCCTGGCCGGCGGCCGGCCCGCCCGGGGTGTTCCCGGTCGCGGCGGATCTGGAGTCGAACATGTCGAGAGTGCTCCTTTGCATCTCGAATGTGCGCGGAAAGGGATGGAGCAAATGATGCGGTCTACTGGGAACGCTGCCCCGACGTACGGCGCTTGGCCAGGCCGAGGTGCTTCAGGGCGAACTTGTCGAGCTGGGTCAATATGCTGTTGAGGATGAGCGTGATCGCCATCAGGACGATGAGTCCGGCGAATTCGGTCGCGGCGTCGAGGTTCATCGCGGAGGTGAACAGCTCGTGGCCCACGCCCTCGGAGGAGGCGATGAACTCACCGCCGATGACACCGAGAATGGCCAGCGGCCCGCCGGTCTTGAGCGCCGCGAAGAACGGCGCGGCCAGCGTCGGCAGCGTCACGTAGCTGAGCACATGGCTCTTCTTCCCGCCCATCACCTGGATGATCTCGATGAGTTCCCGGTCCCGCAGCCGCAGGCCGAGGTAGAGGTTGTAGAACACCACGAAGGCCACACCGGTCGCGGCGATGTAGATCTTCGACCAGGAGCCGATCCCGAAGAACAGTACGAACAGCGGGGCCAGCGCGATCTTCGGCACGCCGTTGACCGCGGCGACCAGCGGCTCCATCACCCGCCCGGCGAGCGGGAAGGAGCCCAGCACCAGGCCCATCACGGTGCCGATGGCCACGCCGATGCCGAACCCGACCACCACCTCGAAGGAGGTGGTCTTGATGTCGGTCCACCCCTGCGAGGAGCCCAGCAGGTGGTGCAGCGCCGTCCACACGTCGGTCGGCTTGCTCACCGCGTACTCGGGGATCACCGGGCCGCTCATCACCTGCCACAGCACCAGGCAGAGCACGATCACGGCCAGCCGCAGCACGATCACCAAGGCCGCGCCCCGCCACCGGTGGTCCTTCTTCTTCCCTCCGGTCGCCGCCGGGACCTCGGCCCCGGTCTTCTTCTGACTCATCTCACGGGTAGCAGCCACCACCGTCTGCTCCTTCCAGTCTCATCAGCCGCGAGCGCGCGAGGCTACGGCAGGTACTTGTTGGTGTAGTTGGCGGACGTGATCTTCGCTTCCTGGGTCAGCGCGCCCAGGGAGTTGATGAACGTCGTGGTCTTGGTCCAGTCGGCGTCGGTCATGGTGTCGCTGGTGGGCCATCCGACCTGGGGCAGGCTGGCCTTGACCACGGAGGCGGACACCCCCGGCAGCGCCTTGCTCGCCACGCTCTGCACGGTCGTGGAGTCGATGTTGCCGTTCATGTAGGCGGTGGCCTGTTGGACGGCGGTGGCGAACTTCTTGGCGATGTCGGCGTGCTGGCTCAGATAGCTGTTGCGCGCGACGACGATCTGCCCGTATCCGGCTTCCTTCTCCGACCAGGCGGTGACCTTGGTGGAGTCGGCGACGACGACGCCGTCACCGGTGCCCTGGATGGCCAGCGGGGTGGGCTGGGAGGTGACGAACCAGTCGATCTGGTTGCTCTTCAGGGCCGCCTTGTCGGCGGCGGGGCTGGGTAGCGAGACCCACTTCACCTTGCCGGGGTCCACGCCGTACGCCTTGAGGTAGACGCTCGCCTCGCCCTTGGTGTTGGCCGAGCTCGAACCGCCGGTGGAGCCGTCGAGCGCCTTGGCGACCTGCGCCGCGGGCGTCGAGGCGGTCAGATTGTGCGCCTTGGCGAACTTGGTGCTGACGATCAGGCCGAGCGGGTTGCCGCCGCCGTCCGCGGCGATCGCCGTCTCGGGGACCTTCTTGCCGATCGCGGAGAGGAAGTCCGTGGGGCTGTCGTTGAGGAACTGGATCGAACCGGACTCCAGCGCGGAGGTGCCGGTGGCCGCGGTCGTCGTCACGTACTTCACCTTCAGCTTCTGCTTGCTGAAGTAGCCGTTGGCCTCCGCGACCCGGATCGGCATGTCGAAGATGTTGCCCGCGACGCCGACGGTGACCGTGGTCGTGCCGTCCGCGTTCTTGCCCGAGCCGCTGCCGCCGCACGCGGTCAGCGCCACCGCGCACAGCGCGACGGCGCTGCCCGCGGCGAGGAGCCGGGCCCCGGAGCGGTGGTGGTGCGGCGCGCTGGTGTGCCGCGCGCCCGCGGCGGCTCTCGTGTCGCGCGTGGGTGTCTCGTCGTGGTTCATTCGGGACTCCTGTCACCGTGGGTGGTCTGGGGGAGAAGCGGCGCCCGCGCCGCGCCGGCGCCGCTTCACGTGGTGGGCCGGCCGCTACCCGAGGACGAGTGCGTGCCGGGCGGTGGCGACGTGGTGGCGCATCGCCGCGGTGGCCGCGTCGGGGTTCCGGGTCACGATGCCGAGGAGGATCGCCTGGTGCTCCTCGAACGACCCGGTCCTCGGGTGCTGGGCCGCGACGTTGCGGTACTGGCGCATCACCAGCGGGTAGAGCAGGGTGTCGCAGGCCCGGGACAGCGTCGCCTGGTGGGCGGCCGCCTTCACCTGCTGGTGGAAGCGCCGGTTGCCCTGCGAGTAGGCCGCCTGGTCGCCGCGGGAGCGGGAGTCGGCCATCTCCGCCAGCGTGGCGCGCAGTTCCCGGATCTCCTCCTCCGTGGCGCGCTCGGCGGCACGCCCGGCGAGCGCGGACTCGATGGTCTCCCGCGCCTCCAGGATGTCCTTGGCCTCCTCGGGTGAGAAGATCCGGGTCCGGACACCGCGGTTGACCTCGCTGGTGAGGTACCCCTCCTGCGCCAGGCGGACCAGCACGGCCCGCATGGTCCCCCGCGAGACGTCGCACATCCTGGTCAGGTCGGCTTCCGTCAGTCGCGTGTTGGGCTCGATGCTGCCGGACAGCAGCAGCGAGCGCAGTTCGTCGTACGCCTGGCTGTACCGGGTCGCGGATGCCCTGGTGTCGTGGGTGATGCCGTTGTCGCTCTGCATCGTGATTCGCCTAGGGGTCTCGAAGGGAGGACGCCGTCCGGGGCCGGCCGCGCGGCCGGCCGGACGCCGCCGCGCGGGACGGGTCTCAGTCCCCGACCACGCCGAGGCCGGGGTACAGGCGGCGGGCCGTCCCGGCGAAGATCTCCGCCCGGTCCTGCTCGGGCAGGCCCGCCAGCACCGTCTCGGCCAGCTCGCGCAGTTCGGGCAGCGACTGCTCGGCGGCCGGCAGGTTGGAGCCCCAGGCGATCCGGCCGGCGCCGAAGGAGTCCAGCACCGGGGTGAGGAAGCCGGCGGCCTTGTCGCCGGCGTCGTGGAGCCGTTCGAGGTTGCGGTGGGTCAGCTTCAGGTGCAGCCCGGGGTTCTTCGCCAGCGCGGCCACCTCCCGGCCGGCCTCCTCGGGCGAGTCCGCGATGTCGGGGTAGCCCATGTGGTCCAGCAGCACCCGCACCCCGGGGAAGCGCACCAGCACCGAGATCAGGTGCTTGGTGGCCGGCCCCAGCCGCATCTGGAGGCAGACGGTGACGCCCAGCTCCTCCGCCGACCGCCAGAAGTCGTACGTCTCCGGCGTCGCGAACCACTGGCCCTGCTCGGGCACGGTGCTGCCGCTGGTGAACAGCCGCACCCCGGCCAGGCCCCCGTCGCCGACCAGGTCCGCCAGCCGCGCGCCGGCCCCGGGCTTGAGCGGGTCGAAGGTGCCGACGGCGACGAACCGCTCGGGCCACTGGCGGCGGCTGTCCAGCACGTAGGAGTTGTCGTAGCCGTAGGCCGTGGTGGCCTGCACCAGCACGGACTGGCGTATGCCGGTCTCGTCCATGCGGGCCACCATCTCCTCGGCGGTGACCGGGCGGCTCGCGGCCCACGTGGACTGCTTGCCGCCCAGCGGCGCGCGCGGGTAGCGGGCCAGGTCCTGCGCGATGATGTGGCAGTGGGTGTCGACGATGTCCATGGTCGTCCGGTTTCCTTCGCCTCGGGGTGTGCTGGGGGTCGCGGTGCGCGGCCCGGGGCGCGTCGGCGCCCCGGGCGGTGCCGGTTCAGGCACCGGGGAAGTCGCCGTCGGCGAACAGCCGGTGCGGGTCGGTGGGGAAGTCCGCGTCGAGCAGGCCCTGCTGCTGCGAGTAGCGCACCAGCGCGCCGAGGGTCGCCGTGTTCGCCTCGATGCCGTAGGGGATCGGGTCGCCGCCGACCTGCCGGGCCTGCCGGCCCAGCCGCGGCAGCTCCGTCCACTCCGGGTCGGTGGCGACCTGCCGGCGCTTGCTCTCGGCGAGCGCCTTGTACAGCGCGGTCGGCAGGTTCGGGTCCTCCTCCACCAGCGCGGAGCGGATCGCGACCACCGAGTGCAGCGGGTAGATCCCGGTGCGCAGGTACCAGTCGGTGGCGATCACGTCGTCGTCGGCGAACAGCGGGTACGGTCCGGCGTCCGCGCCGCCGTCGGCGGCGGGGGCCGGCTCGGCCGCCGCGGTCCAGCCGGCGGTGGGCGCGCCGGCCCGGCCGGTGCCGGCGTTGCCGGTGAACGCCGCGTCGATGTCGCCGGCGCGCAGCAGCTCGCCCAGCGAGCGCCCGTCGGTGACCCGCTCCACGTTGCCGGGGGCGCGGCCCTCGATGTGGTCGTCGTCGTCGACCACCCAGGTGATCTTGTCGACGTCCACTCCGTACTCGCCTGCGAGGATGCCGCGCACCCACACGCCGGTGCTCACCGTGTAGGCGCGCACCCCGACCCGGCGCCCTTCGAGGTCCTTCGGGACGCGGATGCCGGAGCCGGCGGCGCACTGGATGTCGCCGTGGTGGAAGCGGCGGTTGAGGAAGACCGGGACCGCGGTGAGCGGCACGTCCTCCTGAAGCGCCATCAGGTAGGAGACGGGGGCGAGTTCGCACACGTCGAACTCCAGGTCCCTGATCATCCGCCGGTAGGCGCCGATGATCGGCCGGACCCGCACCTCCTCCACGCCGTGTCCGTCCACCGGGACACTGCCGTCGATCAACGCCTGGGCGTGCTGGTAGTTGCCGAGGGCCACCGAGAGCTTCGCCATGACCTGCCTTCCAGTCGGGTGTGTGCTGCGATACGGGGGGTGTGCGTGCGGCGCCGGTCAGCCGCCCAGGCGCGCGGGGGTGACGCCCAGCGCCGCGCAGGACCGCTCCACCAGCTCGTCGAACTCCACCGGGCGTACGAGCACGTCCTGCTCGCGGGCGTAGCGGGCGGCCAGCGCGACCGGGCCGCGCAGCGCCTCGAAGCCGGCCGGGTTGGTGCCGGCGGGGTCCTTCGCGGCCACCTCGCGCATCGCGTCGTACATGGCCAGGACCGCCGCGGAGTTCTCGGCGGCCGCCTGCTCGGTCACGCCCACCACGTGGTTGAGCGGCAGGAAGCCGCGCTCGGCCGTCCAGCGCTTCGCGACGTCGAGGGCGTCGGGGATCGCGGTGCGGATGCGGTCGTCGGCGGGCAGTTCGTTGCCCATGACCCCGAAGTCCAGGCGGCCTTCCAGGAAGTCGCTCTGGAGGCGGGCGCCCTCGGGCGCGCGCCGCACCCACGACGGGTCCTGGTAGCCGTCCACGTGCCCGGGCTCGTAGACCGTCCAGTCCGCCTTGCGCAGGTCGACGCCGTACTGCTCGGTGAGGAAGCCGCGCAGCCACACGCCGGTGGTCTGGCTCCAGGAGCGGACGCCGACGCTGCGGCCCTCGACGTCCGCGACGGTCAGCGCGCCCATCGTGACCAGGGTCTGGTGCTGGGTGCGGCCCAGCGTGGTGACCGGCAGCAGCACCACCGGCTTGCCGTGGGCGACGGCCTGGAGCAGGGTCACCACCGCCAGTTCGCACACGTCGACCGCCTGGTCGTTCACGAAGCCCCGCGACGCCTTGTGCACCGGCTTGATGTCCTGGCGCTCGACGTGCGCGCCGGCTTCCGTGCCCGCGCCGAGCGCGGCCGCCGCGAGGTCGTCGCGGCCCACAACCAACTTCATCTTCCGACTCCTTCTGCTTCGTGTCCGGTTCAGGCCCGGCCGGGCCGGTCGGCGTGGCCGGGTCCGGGCCCGTGCCGGTGGAACCGCTCGTGGTGCTGGC
This sequence comes from Actinacidiphila sp. bgisy144, assembly GCF_057708105.1. NCBI lineage: Bacteria > Bacillati > Actinomycetota > Actinomycetes > Kitasatosporales > Streptomycetaceae > Actinacidiphila > Actinacidiphila sp. bgisy144. The sequence goes on from NZ_JBYIRM010000041.1 coordinate 29,805, forward strand.
GCAGCAGGTCGGCGCCGTAGTCGTTGCCGTTCGGGGTGCGCACCACGGTGTGGATGTGCCGCCGGGTCGGCACGTCGTTGTCGAACATGACCCCGGCCTGGTGCTCGAACTCGACGAGGATCACCGGGCTGTGCACGCGGTAGTAGAAGGCGCTGTCCGGGCCGCCGTCGCCGATCCAGGAGAAGTACGTGTCCTGCTTGTGGGCGAGCACTTCGGCGGTGCGCACCTGCGCCTGGGCGTCGCCGGCCCGGCCGGTGTACAGCCCGAGCAACTCGGTGGCCAGCGCGTACTGGTGGCCGGTCAGCTCGGTGAACGGCATGCCCTGGTAGTTGAGTTCGTAGTTGTCGCGGAAGGCGCCGACGAACAGGTCGGGCGGCAGCACGTCGCCGATCACGGCCTGCGCGCGCTGCTTGCCGGTCAGGCTGTCGAACAGCTCCTGGCCGACGGCCTCCTCGCGGCGGAAGACGTGCGTGCCGGCGTACTTGCCGGAGGTGGCGTGCACCGGTTCGGCGCCCAGGAAGGTCGGGGTGAGCACCATCTGGTCGCCGACGAAAACGCAGTTGACGTTGACGTGGTGGCCGTCGAGCTGCCAGCCCCACGGCTGCGCGCCGTCGCCGGGGTCGCCGTAGACGGTGAACCAGTACAGCCACTCGTTGAGCAGGTCCTCCTCGCCGCGCAGCTCGCCGATGGTGAGGTTGAGGTGCATCAGGTCGACGACTTGCGTGAAGCCGGTCTCGCTGAGGCTGGCGCGCATCACCTCGAGCGCCGAGTTCCGTACCGGGTCCGCGAGTTCCTCCAGGCACACGCCGTGCCGCAGGAAGTAGCGGGCGCCGTTGGCCCAGTGCCGCCACGACACGTCGTCCATCGGCAGCCGGCCCTCGGCCAGTTGTGCGGCGCTGAGGCCGGAGAGGTAGCGCTCGGCGGCGCGCCGCACCCCGGTGACGTCCACGCCGGTGCTGTGCAGCGGGAACAGCCCGGGGCGCACCCCGGCGGAGTCGGCGACGCCGCGGAAGGGCTCGTCGGCGGCGCGCCTGCGCCACTCCACCCGCTCCAGCAGGTCCGGGGTCCACACCGCGGGCTTGCGGGTGGGCGCCTTGGGCCGGTACCTGAGTCCGTCAGTCATCGAGGAACGCCCCTTCCCGCACGATCCGGTCGACGTCGACCGGGGTGCGCACGACCTGCTGCTCCAGCGCGTAGCCGGCGCCGATCCGCACCGACTCCGCCAGTTCGCCGCTCCAGCCGGCCGCGACGACCCGCCCGGCGGGCGAGGTGTCGCGCTGGTCCGCGGTGGCGGCGATCGACGCCGACAGCGCCCGGTACAGCGCGGCGACCGCCTGCGGCGCGGACTTCAGCACCTCGTCGCGGACCACGACCATGTGGTTGACCGGGACGGTGCCGTGCCGGTCGATCCACGCCTGCGCGGCGGCCGGCGCGTCCGGCAGGACCGGGACCAGTTCCACGCCCTGGGTGCCGATGGCGCGCGGGCCGAGCACCGCGGCCGCCACGTCGCCGGTGCGCAGCAGGTCGGCGACCTTGGACGCGTCCGAGCGCTGGACGTTGTCCGGCGCGCGGTACTGCGCGACGTGCGGCTCCTCGGTGGTGACCCAGGTGACGTCCGAGGGGCGGACGCCGTAGTCCTCGCGGAGCACGCCGCGCACCCACAGCCCGGTGGTCTGGCTGTAGGAGCGCACCCCGACCCGGGCGCCGGCCAGGCCGGCCGGGGTGAGCGCCGGGCCGTCCGGCAGCCGGGTGAGCGAGCCGTGGTGGGTGCCGCCGATCATCGCCACCGGCAGCAGCGTGATCGGCACGCCCGCCTCGCGGGCCTGGAAGTACGTCGCGAGGGCCATCTCGCACACGTCGTACTCCAGGCTCCGGACCATCCGGGCGAAGGCGGAGTACAGCGGCTTCGCCTGCGCCCAGGCGCACTCCACCCCGGGGACCGGGACGGTGCCGTCCTTCAGCGGCCGGGTGTGCGGGTAGTCCCCCAGCAGGACCGACAGCCGCGCCATCACACGTCCTCGCCGTACTGGAGCCGGCGGTAGGGCACGCTCAGCACGTTGCGGGTGATCCGCACGTCGACGACGGTCGGGCGCGGGTCGCGGACGAACTCCGCGAGCGCGGCGAGCAGTTCGCCGGTGGTGCGGACGGTGGCGCCGCCGCCGCCGAGCGCGACCGCGACCGGCCCGAGGTCGGGGTTGCCGATCACCGCCAGCTCCGGGTCCAGGCCCTTCGCCTTCGCCTTGTGGAACTCCGCGCCCAGCCCCTCGTCGTTCATCACCACGACCAGCACCGGGATGTCGTAGCGGCAGGCGGTCTCGAACTCCGACAGGTGCATCAGGAAGCTGGCGTCGCCCTCGACGACGAACGCCGGGCGGTTGCCGTTCGCCACGATCGAGCCGATGGTCAGCAGCGGCGCCTGGCCGATCGCGCCGAACATGCCGTAGTTGGAGAGCACTTCGCGGGAGCGCTGGAAGAGCATGGTGCCGAAGTCGGTCTGGTGGCCGCTGCCGAGGACCAGGCCGATCTCACGCGGCAGGGCGGCGTCCAGCACCCGGATCACCTCGCGCGGGTCGAGCCGGCCGGGCTCCTCCTCGTAGCCGGACGGCTCCGCGAGCGCCTCGGTGAGCCGGCTGCGCACCTCGTCGGTGTGGAAGCCGTCGCCGCTCGCCGGGCTCTTGGCGAGGACCGTGTTCAGCTCGGCGAGCGCGGTGCGCGCGTCGGCCCGTACGTAGCACTCCGCGGCGCGGCCGTGGCCCATCACCACGTTCTGCGCGGTGTCGATCTGCACATAGGTGGCGTCGGGGAAGAGCAGGCCGTGCTCGGTGGTGTAGTGGTTGAGGCTGGCGCCGACCGCGATGACGCAGTCGGCCTCCTGGAGCAGTTCCATGGCGACCTTGTTGCCGTACAGCCCGGAGATCCCGACGTGGAACTCCGTCGCGTCGCACAGCCAGTTCTTCGCCTGGAGGGTGGTGGCCAGCAGCGCGCCGGTGTGCTCCTGGAAGCGCAGCAGCTCCTCGCCCGCCTCGGAGGCGCGGGCGCCGCGCCCGGCGATGACGACCACCCGCTTGGCGGCCCGCACGATCGCCGCCGCCTGCTCCACCCGGGTCGGGTCGGGCAGCAGCCGCGCGGTGTCGATGAGGTCGGTGGAGGGGACGTAGGGGCCGGCGTCCTCGTACTCCTTGACCTGCACGTCGAACGGGGCGCTGATCATGATCGGCCGGGACTCGGTCCTGGCCAGGTAGAACGCCTGGCGCACCGCCTCCTCGGCGAGTTCGGGCCGCGAGACCTGCACGAAGCCGCACTCGATGGCGGCGGCGAACCGGCGCTGGTCCAGGTACTGCACGGCCGTCTCGTCGCCGACCGGCACCTCGCCGCAGAAGGCGACCAGCGGGGTGCGGGCCCGGGCGGCCACGATCATCGAGGTGGCCAGCTGCGCGGTGCCCGGGCCGCTGGTGGTGGTGACCACGCCGGGCCGGCCCGCGGCGCGCGCCCAGCCGTCGGCCATGCCCAGGCCCGAGCCCTCGTGCCGCACCTCGTACAGCTTCACCCCGCGCTCGTGCAGGGCGTTCATCCAGTGCATGTTGGCGTCGCCCATCATGCCGAAGACGTCGGTGGCGCCCTCTTTGACGAACGCCTCGGCGAGTGCCTCGTAGACCTTCACTTGCCGGACTCCTTCGCGGTGGTGGTGGAGGTGGTGGCGGCGACGCCGCGCCGCGCCAGGATCTGCGGCAGCCGGGAGAACACCCGCAGCGCGTTGCCGCCGAAGATCGCGTCCCGGTCTGCCGCGTCGAGGGAGTCCAGGGAGTCCAGCAGGTAACCGGTGTCGTCGAAGCGGTGGCCGGTCTCGGGGTCCACCCCGCGGACGGCGCCGATCATCTCCGAGGCGAACAGGATGTTCTGCGCGGGCAGCACGTCCACCAGCAGCTGCATGCCGCGCCGGTGGTACACGCAGGTGTCGAAGTAGACGTTGCGCAGCACCGCCTCCTCCACCGGCGGCAGCCCCCGGTCCTGGAGGAAGCCGCGGTAGCGGCCCCAGTGGTAGGGGACGGCGCCGCCGCCGTGCGGCAGGATGAATTTCAGCGTCGGGAAGTCCTTGAACAGCTCCGAGGTGCACAGCTGCATGAAGGCGGCGGTGTCGCCGTTGAGGTAGTGCGCGCAGGTGCCCTGGAGGGCCGGGTTGCGGGACATCGCGACGTGCACCATCGCGGGGACGTCCAGCTCCACCATCTTCTCGTAGAGCGGGTAGTAGACCTTGTCGGTCAGCGGCGGGGCCTGCCAGTTGCCGTCCGACGGGTCGGGGTTGAGCAGGCAGCCGACGAAGCCCAGCTCCTCGACGCAGCGCTGGAGTTCGGCGGCGCTGTGCCGGACGGAGGCGGCCAGCGGCTCGCCCGGGGACTGCGGCAGCTGGCACACCCCGACGAACCGGTCCGGGAAGAGCCCGCAGACCCGGGCGATCAGGTCGTTGCTGACGTGCGACCAGGCCAGGCTGGTCTGCTCGTCGCCGTAGTGGTGGGCCATCTTGCCCGCGCCGGGCGAGAACAGCGCCAGATCCGTCCCCCGCTCCAGCTGGAGCTTCAGCTGCCCCTGCTCGATGGCGGTTCTGATCTCGTCGTCGCTGATGCGCAGTTCGGCGGGCGACAGCCGCGCGCCGGACTCCTCGAACGCCTGGATCTGCCGCTCGCGCCACTTCCCCAGCGCGGCCGGAGCCGTGGTGAAGTGACCGTGACAGTCGATACGCATGCAAAACTCCGAAACTCGCGTGCCGGGGGCGCGGGCGCGCCTGCGGCGGGGGCGGGGGTGTGGTGCGGCGGGGGGGCGTGCGGGCCCGGTCGCGGGGAGGCGCGGGCACCGGGCCCGTACGCGGGGCCGGTGCGGCTGGGCCGCGGCTGGTTCGCGGCTCAGTCGCGGCCGGTCAGGGAGCGGCCCAGTTCCAGCCCGGGGTAGGTGCGCACCGGCATGGACATCAGGAAGCGGTAGCCGTCGTCCAGCACCTGCTTGACGTTGTCGGCCGTGACGTGCGGGTGGCCGACCGGCACGTTGCGGGCGGCGCAGATGTCGAGGATGCGGCGCTTGCACTCCAGCATCAGCGGGTGGTCGTACTGGCGGGGAATGCCCAGTTCCTGGCTCATGTCGCCCTCGCCGATGATGATCAGGCCGATGCCCGGCACCTGGTCGAGGATGTCCGGCAGGTTGTCGATGGCGAGCTGGTCCTCGATCATGAGGGCCACCAGGATCTCGCCGTCCGGGTCCAGCGGCCACACGTCGGCCTTGGCGTAGTACTCCGCGTTGCTGACGCCCCAGTAGCGGGCGGCGGTGGCGGGGCTGTCGCCGCGCAGGCCGGCGGGCTGGTGGCGGGGGCGGTCCGGCAGCCGCGGGTAGCGGCAGGCGGCGACGGCGTTGTACGCCTCCTCGACCGTGGAGATGTGCGGCCACACGATGCCGTACGCGCCCAGGTCCAGGGCCTGCTTGGCCTGCCACTGGCCCTTCTCGCCGCCGTTGACGGGGATGCGGACCAGCGGGGTGAGCGCGGGCGCGAGGCTGTCGGCGCCGAAGATCTGCTTGCGGCTCAGCAGGTACTGGAGGCTGTCGCGCAGGGCGGGGACGTCCCACGGCTTGTGCTCGGTCTCGAAGACCAGCGCGTCGTAGGCGCTGGTGCCGAACTCAAGGGCGGCGGACGGGTCGGCCGCGGAGAAGGACGCGAAGACGTGCTGTCCTGCCTCGAAGGCGGCGATCACCTTATTGAGCCGGGGCGTTGCCACTGCCGACCTCCTCGGTCTGCGTCGGGTGCGAAGCGTCGTGGGTGTGCGGGGCGCTGTGGTCGCCGCGGGCCGGGGCCGCGGGGGTGGGGCGCGGCGGGTCCTGGCGGCGGCCGAAGAGGCGGCCGAACCAGGCCAGGCAGCGGCGCAGCAGCCCGGCGGGTGCGGGTGCGGGGGTGGATGCGGGGGCCGGGGTGGCGCCGGGTGCGGGGGCGGCGGCCGGCGCGGGTGCCGGGGCGGACGCGGACACGGGGGCGGCGGCCGGCTCGGAGGCGGCGGAGGCGGCGGGCGTCGGCAGCGGCTCGGCGGCGGGCGCGGCCGCGGGCTGCCCGCACTTCGCGATCAGCTTGGCGGTGAAGTCCTTGGTCATCCGGGAGACCACCACATTGGCGCCGGACTCGACCAGCGAGGCGAGCTTGCCGCTGAGGGTCACCTCGCCGTCCATCAGCACCCGCGCGCTGCCGGGCTCGGCGCCGTCGACCACGCGGAACGTCGCGTCGCCGCGGAAGCGGGTGGCGCCCTGGCCGTCGCCGCCGCGGGCCGACAGCCGGCCCTCGAACTCCCCCGGGTCCAGGTCGAGCGTGATGCGGGCGGCGAACTTCACCCGGATCGCGCCGAACTTGATCACCAGGGCCCCGTCGAACGACCCGTCGTCATGGGCCTCGCCGAGTTCCGCCCCGGCGATGCAGGACACGACGTCCGCGGGGTCGGACACGACCTCCCACACCCGGCTGCGCGGGCTCGGGACGTCGATCTCTTCCTTGATCGTTATCACTGCGGTTCCTTACGCGGGAGCGCCGGACAGGTCTATCTCCGACTTGAACAGGCTCCACAGGTCGTTGTAGAGCTCGGAGAACTCGCGCGACTCGACCAGCGAACCGATGTCGCGCGGCCGTTCGAAGGGGACTTCCAGGACGCGGCGCACCGTCCCGGGCCCCTTGGACATCACGATCACCTCGTCGGCGAGGTAGAGCGCCTCGTTGAGGTCGTGGGTGACGAAGATGAGGGTGCCCTGCTGCTCCTGCCACAGGTTGAGCAGGTCCTGCTGGAGTTTGAGCCGGGTGATGGCGTCCAGCGGGCCGAACGGCTCGTCCATGAGCACGATCGCCGGGTCGTAGATCAGCGCCCGCGCGATGGCGACGCGCTTCTGCATGCCGCCGGACAGCTCGCGCGGGTAGTGGTCCTCGAAGCCGGTCAGGCCGACCACCTTGATCCAGTGCGCGATCCGCTCGTTGCGCTCGTCCTTGGGCACATGGCGGAACTTCAGCGCCAGGCCGATGTTGGCCCGCACGCTCAGCCAGGGCAGCAGGTTGGACTTCTGGGTCACGTAGGCCGCTTCGGAGTTGACCCCGCGGACCGGTTCGCCGTTGAAGTCGACCGTGCCCCGGGACGGGTTGAGCAGTCCGGCGGCCAGGTTGAGGATGGTGCTCTTGCCGCACCCGCTCGGCCCGATCACGGCGACGAGTTTGCGCCGCCGGACCCGGAACGAGACGTTCTCGATGGCCGGCTGGTGGGTCCCGGGGAACTCCAGGGTCACGTCCTCGAAGCGGAGTGCCTCCGCACTGGTGTCTTGCTGGTTGGTCGACAACTCTGTCTCCTTGGCCTGCAACGGGAGAGGCGATCCGGGGCTCGCAGATGGGCATTCGAGCCACTTAGCCGGTCAACGCCGCTGGTTACGGTGCGGCTTCCACACGGCAGTCCAGTACGCACGGCACCCCATGGAGTGGGTGACCCGCGGTCCCGACTGGCGGATTGTCCAACAACTTGCGAGCGACCGTAACACCGCCGAATCGTCAGCTCAAGAAGGGTGCGCGAAAATCCTTGGTTCTGGTCTGCCCGGCCGCACACGGCCGCCGCGGCCTGTTGAACAAAACGGCGAGGCCACCGGCCCGACGGCGCGATCTGGTGTAAAAGGGTGGATATGCACCGGTCCCGTCGGCTGCGGGGTCCGGCCGGCTCATCACGTGGCCCGCGCACACGTGGGTGGTGGCGCGGTCCGCAGTCGCTCCTCAGCCCGCGCAGTGTGGTCGGCCAGATGTTCCTGCTCCAGGTGGCGGTCATCCTGCTGATGGCGGCCGTCGCCGCGGTCCTGCTCGTGGTGACCGTGAAACGCGAGGCCGAGCAGGCCGCGGCCCGCCGCTCCGCCGCGATCGCGAACGCCGTCGCCCACGCCCCGGGGGTGGTCGCGGCCCTGCGGTCGTCCGACCCCACCGCCCAGCTCCAGCCGGCGGCCGACGCCATCATGCGCACCTCCCACGTCGACTTCGTCGTGGTCGTCGACCGGCGGGGCATCCGCTACACCCAGCCCGGCCGGGCGTCGCTGCTGCACACCCGGATCTCGTACCCCCAGGACCTGCGCGCCCTCCGGACGGGACGCGCCGTCACCGGCCACGTGAAGTCCGGCGGCCACGACGCCATGCGCACGTTCGTCCCGATCAAGGACAGCGACGGGCGCGTGGTCGGCGGGGTCGCCGTCGGGGTGCGGGTGAGCACCATCGACGCGACCGAGGCCGGGCGGCTGCCAGTGCTGCTGGGGATCACCGCGTTCGCGATGGCCGCGAGCACCGTGGGCACCGCGCTGCTCGGCCGGCGCCTGCTGCGGCAGACCCGCGGGCTGGGCCCGTCCGAGATCACCCGCCTGTACCTGCACAACGACGCGGTGCTGCACGCCGTGCGCGAGGGCATCGTGATCATGGACGCCGACGGCACGATCCTGCTGGCCAACGCCGAGGCGCGCAAGCTGCTCGGCCTGCCGCCGGAGGCCCAGGGCCGGCAGGTGGACGCGCTGCCCCTGGCCCCCCCGCTCGCCGAGCTGCTGGGCTCGGGGCGGGAGGCCAGCGACGAGGTGCACCTGGCCGGCGGCCGGGTGCTCGTGGTCAACCAGCGCCCCCTGGACGGACACGAGGCGGTGGCCGGCAGCGTCGCCACCATGCGGGACTCCACCGAGCTGAGCGAGCTGTCCAGCCGGGCGGACGCCGCGCGCAAGCGGCTGTCGGTGCTGTACGGCGCGAGCATCGGCGTCGGCAGCACCCTGGACGTCGGGCGCACGGTCGACGAACTCGCCAAGGCCACGGTCCCGCTGTTCGCCGACTACCTGACCGTCGACCTCGCCGAGCCGGTGCTGAACGGCGACGAACCCACCGGCGCCGAGCCGGAGTTGCAGCGCGTCGTGAGCGCCGGTATCCAGCCGGACCCGCCGTTCGCCCCGGTCGGCGCGCACGTCGCGGTCGACCTCGCCGCTCTCGCGGCGGGCGCGCCGGACGCCGGGCACGGGCGGCTGGACGCCGACCTCTCGGCGGGCGACGGCCTCGTGCCCCGGTACGTCCCCGGCTTCGGCGCCGCCGACCCCGCGCTGACCGAACCCGTCGCGGCCCGCGGCATCCACTCGCTGGTCACGGTCCCGCTGCGGGCCCGCGGCGTGGTGCTGGGCGTCGCCGCCTTCTGGCAGGCACAGGGCCGCGCCCCCTTCGAGCAGGACGACCTGGAGCTGGCCGAGGAGCTGGCCGCGCGCGCCGCGGTCGCCATCGACAACGCCCGCCGGTACACCCGCGAGCACGCCATGGCCGTCACCTTGCAGCGCAGCCTGCTGCCCGGGGCGCCGCCGGAGCTCAGCGCCCTGCAAGCCGCCCACCGCTACCTGCCGGCCGCCTCCGGCGGCGTGGGCGGCGACTGGTTCGACGTGATCGCGCTGCCCGGCGCGCGGGTGGCGCTGGTGGTCGGGGACGTCGTCGGCCACGGGCTGCACGCCGCGGCGACCATGGGCCGGCTGCGCACCGCGGTGCACAACCTGTCGGCGCTCGACCTGGCGCCCGACGAGCTGCTGTCGCTGCTGGACGACCTGGTCACGCGCATGGACGCCGACGAGGGCAAGGACGCCGGCGGCGAGCCGGGCGTCACCGGCGCCACCTGCCTGTACGCGGTGTACGACCCGTCCTCCGGCCTGGCCACCATCGCGCGCGCCGGGCACCCGATGCCGCTGCTGGTGCGGCCGGACGGCACCGTGCACACCCCGGACGTGCCGGTCTCCCCGCCGCTGGGCCTGGGCGGCGCGGAGCCGTCCGAGGCCGCCGAGCTGGACCTCCCCGAGGGCAGCACGCTGGTGCTCTACACCGACGGCCTGGTCGAACGCCGCGACCGCGACATCGACTTCGGTCTGGACCTGCTGCGCGGCACGCTGGCCGCCCACCCGGGCCTGGACCCGGAGGCGACCTGCCAGGCGGTGCTGGACGCGGTGCTGCCCGAGCACCCCGCGGACGACGTCGCCCTGCTGGTGGCCCGCACCCGGCGGCTGCCCGCCGAGCGGATCGCCCGGTGGGAGATGCCCTCCGACCCGGCGGCGGTCGCCGAGGTCCGCGCGGCGTGCGGCCGGCAGCTGGCCGCGTGGGGACTGGAAGGGCTCGGCTACAACACCGAGCTGATCGTCTCCGAGCTGGCCACCAACGCCGTCCGCTACGGCTCTCCCCCGGTCAGCGTCCGCCTGCTGTACGACCGCAAGCTGATCTGCGAGGTCGCCGACGGCAGCAGCACCTCGCCGCACCTGCTGCGCGCGGCCGGCACCGACGAGGGCGGCCGCGGACTGTTCCTCGTGGCCAGCCTCGCCGAGCGCTGGGGCACCCGCTACACCCGGCGCGGCAAGGTGATCTGGACCGAGCAGCCGCTGCACACCGCGGCGGACGAGGCCGCCGCGGCCACCGCCGAGGAGCTGCTCGACCAGTGGGGCGACGAGGAGCTCTGAGCCCCACCCGCCTCACTATTGTCCGACATTTTCTCTCGCCCCCTTCGGCCACCGAGCCACAGCTTCCTGGCTCCACAGCCGAAATTCCTTGCCGTCGCACGCCGTTGTGCGGCGTTGCCCGTCGGAGTTGTTGCGGCATCATGGACCCGGTGTTACGGTCGCCCACACCTTGTATGACAATCAGCGCCCGGCTTGCCTCGTGGCGACTGGGGAGAAGTCATGAGACGCCACACCTCGGACGCCACCGGCAGACCCGCCGCCCGGGCCGTCGCGGCAAGCTGCGCCCTGGCGCTGTGCGCGGTGGCGCTGACCGCGTGCGGCGGCAGCGGCTCGGGCAAGAACGCGGACGGCACGACCACGGTCACCGTCGGCGTCGCGGGCAACATCTTCGACATGCCGATCCGGGTCGCGGAGGCCAACGGCTACTTCAGCAAGCAGAAGCTGAAGGTGAAGTACGTGACGACGACCGCGGCCACCGGCACCTCCGCGCTCCAGTCGGGCTCGATCCAGTTCCTCAACGACAGCCCCACCGACTTCCTGTCCGCCGTCGACCGCCGCGTCCCGGAGACGGCGATCGCCGCGGACGGCGGCGGCAACCCGCTCGGCCTGATCGTCAGCACCAAGTTCGCCAAGGCGCACAATCTGACCGCCTCGACGCCCGCGGCGCAGGTCGCCAAGGCGCTGGACGGCTCCACCGGCGGTTCGAGCTCGGCCAACACCAAGGGCGAGGCGAGCGTCTACCTCAAGGCGTACGGCGTGGACCCCGGCAAGGTGAAGTGGGTCTCGCTGCCCAGCCCCGCCGCCGACAAGGCGGCCCTGAAGAGCAACCAGATCGACTGGTTCGTCACCTCCCAGCCCACCCCGCTGGCCATCCAGGGCACCGGTGACGGCGTCGTGGTCGCCGACTCCACCAAGGTCACGGCCTGGTCGGAGAAGGAAGCCGGATACGGGCAGATCGTCGTCGCACGCAACAGCTACCTCAGCCAGCACGCCGACATCGCCAAGAAGTTCGCCACCGCCGTCCAACAGGCCACCGCCTACATGCACGACAACATCGACTCCGCCACCGTGCAGAACGTGGCGAGCAAGGCACTGCCCGGCGTACCGGCCTCGGTCGTCAAGGCCAGCCTGCCCCAGGTCTCCTGGCCGGCGAGCGACGCGATGAAGCTGTCGGTCTGGATCACCACGCTGACGTTCATCAACTCGCTGAACGCGCTGGCCTCGGGGCAGGCGATCGTCTCCTCCGACAACTTCACCAACCGGTACCTGCCATAGGGCGCGCCGGGTGACGACACTCCCCCCGCGTGCGCCTTGTCGGACAACCACCACAGCATGATCGTACGACCACCGGACGATCGGGCCCCGATCCGCAGGCGATCCGCGGGGGATCTGCGGGCCGACCGCCGCGCCCCGCACCAGCCGTGTTGCACTTACCTTCGTGTTGTTGGACAATCCCCCCGGGCCCGGCCGGACCTTCTCGCCGACGGCGCGCTTCGCCTCTAACCTGGCCTCCGCGCGGCCTCGCGCGTGGACTTCCTTCTCACACCCCTAGGCGATCACGGTGGAACAGAGCAGCAACGGCGGTGCCGCGGACGACAGCAGGACGTCCGCCACCCGGTCCAGCCAGGCTTACGAGGAACTTCGCACCCTGCTGCTGTCGGGCAGCATCGAACCCGACACCCGGCTGACCGAGGCCGACCTGACCCGGATGTTCAACGTCTCGCGCAGCACCATGCGCGCCGTCCTGGCCCGCCTGACGCAGGAGGGGTACGTCACCAGCGAGGTCAACCGCGGGGTGCGCACCCGCAACTTCACCCCCGCGGAGGCCCGCGACATCCTGGAGGCCCGCGAGATGCTGGAGTCCGCGCTCGCCGGCTTCGCGGCCGAGCGGGCCGACGACGAGGAGATCGCCGGGCTGCGCGCCACGCTGGAGGAGATGGCCGACGCGCACGCACGCGACGACCAGGCGACGTACTCCCAGGGCAACCGGCGCTTCCACCAGCAGGTCAAGGTCGCCGCGCACCAGCAGACGCTGGCCCGGGCCTACGACACGCTGCTCTACCCGCTGGTGATGCGGCAGTACCGCAACCTGTCCGCGCACCACCCCAGGGCCGGGTCCTACGAGGAGCACCAGGCGATCCTGCTCGCCATCGTCACCCGCAACCCGGCGGCGGCCACCGCCGCGATGCGCCACCACGTGGCCACCGCGCGGCATGCGCTCGTGCTCAAGTAGCGTCGCGGCCACGGCAGTTCGAGGCGGCCGCGCGGTGCGGGCAGACCCGCGCGGCCCGGTCCGCCGCTCTCCGCAGCCGGACTCCCCCACGTCCCTTTCCCAGGAGAGGCAGAGAAGCGACCCATGAGCGCACCAGTCGAGACCGAGTCCGGCCCGGTCGAGGGCATCTCCGGCCGGGACCGCTCGATCACCGTCTACCGGGGCATCCCGTACGCCGCTCCGCCGGTCGGGCCGCTGCGCTGGCGGCCGCCGGAGCCGCCGGCCCGCAACCCGGAGGTGCTCAAGGCCGGTGCGTTCGCGCCGATGTGCCCGCAGTCGCCGCGCGACGCGTCCCGGGCCGGCATCGACCTGCCGATGAGCGAGGACTGCCTCTACCTCAACGTGTGGACGCCCTCCGACGCGGCGCGGCGCGGGCCGCTGCCGGTGCTGGTCTGGGTCTACGGCGGCGGCTTCCGGGCCGGCACCGGCGCGCACCCGCGCTACGACGGGGAGGGCCTGGCCCGCCACGGCCTGGTCGTGGTGACCTTCAACTACCGGCTGGGCGCCTTCGGCTTCCTCGCCACGCCCGAGCTGAGCGCGGAGTCCGAGCACGGCGGGTCGGGCAACTACGGGCTGCTGGACACCATCGCGCTGCTGCGCTGGGTGCGCGACAACATCGCGGCCTTCGGCGGCGATCCGGGCCGGGTCACCGTGGCCGGGCAGTCCGCCGGCGCCGGGACCGTCAACTTCCTGGCGATGTCGCCGCTGGCCAAGGGGCTGTTCCACCGCGCCATCGCGCAGAGCCACACCCGCTACGCCCGCGACCCCGAACTGCGCTACCTGGCCACCTCCTACCGGACGCTCGCCGACGCCGAGAAGTCCGGGGAGACCTACGCCCGCGAGCACGGCGCCCGCTCGCTCGCCGACCTGCGGGCCCTGCCCTGGCCGAAACTCGTCGACGGCCGCCCCGCCTTCGACGAGCAGGTGGACAGCGGCGGCGCCGGCAAACCGCCGATGTTCCGCCCGGTCGTCGACGGCTGGGTGCTACCGCACGGCTACGACGAGACGTACGCCGCCGGCCTCCAGAACGACGTCGCCTACCTCACCGGCAACAACCTCCACGAGAGCGGCGCGGTCCCGGAGTCGGTGTTCGCCGAGCACCGGGCCCGCCCAGTGGCCGTACCCGGCGCGCCGCCGGTGCACGTGACGCTGGAGTCCTTCACGACCGCGGCCCGGCGGAAGTTCGGGCCGATGGCCGAGGAGTTCCTGCGACTGTACCCGGCCGGCACCGACGACGAGGCGGCCAGAGCGAGCAACGCCGCCGTCCACGACAACTCCCGCATATCCACCTACCTGTGGGGCACCCAGTGGACCGCCCGGGCCACCCGGCCGGTCTACACCTACTTCTGGACCCACCCCTCCCCCGCCCTGGGCCAGCAGCCGCGCCGTGCCTCGCACAGCTCGGAGATCGAGTTCGTCTTCGACAACCTCGACCCCGGCAGCGCCCCCTGGACGGAGGAGGACCACCGTGTCGCCGCCGTCGTCTCCGCCTACTGGGCGAACTTCGCCGCCACCGGCGACCCCAACGGCCCGGGCCTGCCGCACTGGCCCGCCTACAGCCCGCACGCCCCGGCCGTGATGGAACTGGGCACCCACTTCGCCCCCGTGCCCATCGCCGACCCCGCCCGGCTCGACTTCTGGCGCCGCTTCTTCGCCACCCAGCAGCCCTGGTGACCACCCCCGGTGGCGCGGCCGGCCGGCCCTGACGAAGAATCGACGTCGCAGGTCGGTACGTCCGTTCGAGGGGATCATGAGGAGCAGCAGCATGCACCAGGCGCCGTCCGGGCCGCTTCCGTACTACGAGGACCCGGGGCCGGGGACGGGGGCGCTGCCGCCGCGCGCGTGGACGGGGGTGTCGGACGCCCGCCGGGTGAACCTGGGCGGCGCGTGGCGGTTCCGGCTGCTGCCCACGGCCGACGGCGCGGACGAGTCCTTCGCCCGGCCGGGCTTCGACGCCTCCGGGTGGGACGTGCTGCCGGTGCCCTCGCACTGGCCGCTCCAGGGCGAGGACGGGGCGTACGGGCGGCCGGCGTACACCAACATCCGCTACCCCTTCCCGGTGGACCCGCCGCGGGTGCCGACGGACAACCCCACCGGCGACCACCTGCGCGCCTTCGACCTGCCCGGCGACTGGCCGGGCGGCGCGGCGGTGCTGCGCTTCGACGGGGTGGACTCCTGCGCCCGGGTCTGGCTCAACGGCCAGGAGCTGGGCACCTTCAAGGGCAGCCGGCTGCCGGTGGAGTTCGAGGTCGGCGAGGTGCTGCGGCCGCGCGGCAACGTGCTGGCGGTGCGGGTGCACCAGTGGTCGGCCGGCAGCTACCTGGAGGACCAGGACATGTGGTGGCTGCCGGGCATCTTCCGCGACGTCACGCTGATCGAGCGCCCCGAGGGCGCCGTCGCGGACTACTTCGTGCACTGCGAGTACGACCACCTGACCGGCAACGGCTCGCTGCGGGTGGACTGCGCGCCGCAGGGCACCGTGACCGTGCCCGAACTGGGCCTGGACATCGCGACCGGGCAGACCGCGGTGGTGCCGGTCGAGCCCTGGTCGGCGGAGCGGCCGCGGCTGTACGACGCGGAACTGGCCACCGAGGGCGAGCGCATCCCGCTGCGGATCGGCTTCCGCACCGTCCGCGTCGAGAACGGCGTGCTGGAGGTCAACGGCCGGCGGGTACTGTTCCGCGGTGTCAACCGCCACGAGTTCGACCCGGACCACGGCCGCGTGGTGGACCTGGAGACGATGCGCCGCGACCTGGTGCTGATGAAGCGGCACAACATCAACGCGGTGCGCACCAGCCACTACCCGCCGCACCCGGCCTTCCTCGACCTGTGCGACGAGCTGGGCGTGTGGGTGGTCGACGAGTGCGACCTGGAGACGCACGGCTTCGAGGAGGTCGGCTGGCGCGGCAACCCGGTCGACGACGACCGGTGGACCCCCGCGCTCCTGGACCGGGCGGCCCGGATGGTCGAGCGCGACAAGAACCACCCGTCGGTGGTGATGTGGTCGCTGGGCAACGAGTGCGGCACCGGCCGTGGCCTTTCCGCGATGGCCGGCTGGATCAGGGAGCGCGACCCGGCCCGCCCGATCCACTACGAGGGCGACTGGTCCTGCCCGGACGTGGACGTCTACTCGCGGATGTACGCCGACCACGCCGAGACCGAACTGATCGGCCGCCGCGCCGAACCGCCGCTGCCCGACGCCGCCTTGGACCGGCGCCGCCGGGCGATGCCGTTCGTCCTGTGCGAGTACGCCCACGCGATGGGCAACGGCCCGGGGGGCCTGACCGAGTACCAGCAGATCTTCGAGACGTACGAGCGCTGCCAGGGCGGCTTCGTCTGGGAGTGGATCGACCAGGGGCTGCGAGCGCGCACCCCGGACGGCACGGAGTACTTCGCGTACGGCGGGGACTTCGGCGAGGAGCTGCACGACGGCAACTTCGTCTGCGACGGGCTGGTCTTCCCGGACCGGACGCCCTCCCCCGGCCTGCTGGAGTACAAGAAGGTGGTGCAGCCGGTCGCCTTCACCGCGGACCTGGCGCGGGGCGTGGTGCGGGTCACCAACCGCCATGACGTCGCGGACCTTTCGGGGCTGGCGTTCCGGTGGGTGTACCAGGTGGCGGGCGAGTGCGCCGGCGAGGGGCCGCTCGCGGTGCCCGCGCTGGCGCCCGGGCAGAGCGCGGAGGTGGCGCTGCCGGACGCGCCGGCCCCGGTGAATCCGGCGGACCTGGTGAATCCGGGCGACCCCGCCGACCCCTTCGACCCTTTCGGCCCCTTCGGCGCCGAGGCGTGCTGGACGGTGCGCGCGGTGCTCGCCGAGGACACCGCGTGGGCGCCGGCCGGCCACGAGGTGGCCTGGCAGCAGTTCGCGGTGCCGAGCCCGCCCGCCCCGGCCCCGCAGGCCCCGGCGGCCGCCGCCGCACCGCACCGCCCGCACCGGACCGACGACGGCCTGATCCGGCTCGGCCCGGGCCTGTTCGACACCGCCGGCACCCTGCGCCGGCTGGACGGCGTCGCGCTGGCGGCCGGACCGCGGCTGGACGTGTGGCGCGCGCCGATCGACAACGACCGGGGCACGCAGTGGCACCCGGACGGGCGGCTGGAACACATGTGGCGCGCGGCCGGGTTCGACCGGATGCAGCACCGCGTCGACGAAGTGGCGCTGGGCGAGGCGGAGTTGACCGTCAGCACCCGCGTCGCCCCGGCCGCCTCCGACCTCGGGCTGCGCACGGTGTACCGCTGGCGCGCGGCCGGCGGAGCGCTCGCCCTGGACGTCGAGGTCGTCCCGGAGGGCCCCTGGACGCTGCCGCTGCCCCGGCTCGGCGTCCGGCTCGGCCTGAGCCCGGCACTGGACGCCGTCGAGTGGTACGGCGGCGGGCCCGGCGAGGCGTACCCCGACACCCGCGACGCGTCACGGCTGGGCCGGTACCGTTCGACCGTGGCCGCGCTCCAGACGCCTTACGTGCGCCCGCAGGAGAACGGCGCCCGCGCCGACGTGCGGTGGGCCGAACTGCGCGCCGCCGACGGCTCGGGCCTGCGGGTGGCCGGTGCGCCGCCGTTCTGGTTCACCGCCCGGCCCTGGTCCACCGAGCAGCTCGCGGCGGCCGAGCACACCTACGAGCTGGTGCGCGGCGACGTGCTGTGGCTGCACCTGGACCACGGGCTCCAGGGCGTGGGCAGCCACGCCTGCGGACCGGAGGTGCTGCCGGACTTCCGGCTGGACGCCGTACCGTCCGCGTTCTCCTTCACCTTCACCCCGCTGCGCGCCGGCGACCCGGCCGGCGCCGCCGACACCCCGGAGCAACCGTGACCGCCCCCTTCGTCCGCCCCTACCGCCCCGCGGACCTGCCCGCGCTGTACGACGTGTGCCTGCGCACCGCCGACGCCGGGCAGGACGCCACCGCGTCGTACGCCGAGGCCGACCGCGACCTGCTCGGCGCGATCTTCGCGGCGCCGTACGCGGTGCTCGAACCCGCGCTGACGTTCGTCGTGGACGACGGCGACGGGCGCGCGGTCGGATACGTCCTCGGCACCGGGGACACGGCGCGGTTCGTGGAGCGGTTCCGGGCGGAGTGGCTGCCGGGCGTCGCGGCGCGCTGGCCCGCACCGGTGGAGGGGGCCGCGGGCGGGGCTTCGGACGGGGCGTCGGGCTCGGCTTCGGGCGGGGCTGCCGCGGGGGGCGGACCCGACACGCCCGCCGAGGCGATGGCCGCGCTGCTGCACACGCCCGAGCGGATGGTGGTACCCGCGCTCGCCGCCTACCCGGCCCACCTGCACATCGACCTGCTGCCGCACGTGCAGCGCTCGGGGTACGGGCGGCAGCTGATGACCGCCTTCCTGGCCGCGCTCGCCGCGCAGGGCGTCCCGGCGGTGCACCTGGGCATGCTCACCGCCAACACCGCCGCCCGCGCCTTCTACGACCGGCTCGGCTTCCACGAGATCGCGGTGCCGGACCCGGGCCCGCTCACCTATCTGGGCCGCGCCACGTCCTGACCCGCCCTCAGCCCCCGGCGTGGGCGCGGCCGTTGTCAGTGGCCGCGCCTACGCTCGGCGGCAGGAGGTGCGCACCCATGACCGACAACGCGTCCCGCTACGAACCCGTGGAAGTCTCCCTGGTGGTCCCCGCTCCGCCGGCCGCCGTCTTCCGCGTCCTGACCGACCCCACCCGCCACACCGACCTCGACGGCTCCGGCATGCTGCGCGGCGCCGTCACCGAGACCCCCGTCTCCCGCGTCGGCGACGTCTTCACGATGCGCATGTTCTTCGCGCAGCACGGCCACTACGAAATGGACAACCACGTGGTGGAGTACGAACAGGACCGCCGTATCGCCTGGGAGCCCGCCCCCGGCCGCGGTCACCCGCACTCCGACGTCCCGGACAGCCGCTGGGGCCACCGCTGGACCTACACCCTCGCCCCCGCGGGCCCCGGCGCCACCCTCGTCACCGAGTCCTACGACTGCTCCCGCGTGCCCGCCGACGAGCGCGCCGGCATGGAGGACGGCCGCGTCTGGGCCCCCGCGATGACCGCCACCCTCGCCCGCCTCGCCGACGCCGTGCAGCCCCCGCCCCCGGCGTAGGGACTGACATGGTGCCTGGCGTGGTGCCTGGCGTAGGGCCCGCCGTAGGGCCTGGCGTCCGCGGCTCCGCGGCCCGGCGAAATCCCGGTGCGCGGACCCGGCCGGCCGGGACACGATGGGGCGATGGGATGGACGATCACACCGTCGCTGCCGCACTTCACCGCCGCGGCGGGCGGCTTCCTGGAGCGGCGGCCCGCGGAGCACACCGTCCTGCGCACCGTCTGCGGCACCCTGGCCCGCCGCGGCACCGACGCCTACGGGCCGCGGCCGCCGCTGTTCGGCTGGTGGCGGGAAGGCGGACAGGGCCCGGTGGAGGCCGCCTTCCTCCAGACCCCGCCGCACCCGCCGCTGCTCGCGCGCGGCCCCGAGCAAGCCGCGCGGGAGCTGGCCGCCGCCTGGGACGGCCCGCTGGAGGGCGCGCGGGGCGAGGCGGAGACGGTGCGGGCGTTCGGCGCGGCCTGGCAGGAGCGGACCGGCGCCGTACCCCGGGTGGTGCGCGAGGAGCGGCTGCACCGGCTGGCCGCGCTGACCCCGCGCGACCCGGCGCCGCCCGGCCGGGCCCGGATCGCCGGGCCCGCGGACCTCGACCTGCTGCTGCGCTGGCACACGGAGTTCGCCCGCGACATCGGCGCACCCGCGGACGACATGGCGCGCGGCGTGCCGGACGCCCTGCGCCGCGGCGGCCGCACCCTGTGGGAGGTGGACGGCGAGCCGGCGGCCATGGCGGGCAGCACCTCGCCCGAGGACGGCGCGATCCGGGTGGTGGCCGTCTACACCCCGCCCGCGCTGCGCGGCCGCGGCTACGCGGGCGCGGTGACGGCAGCGGTGTCGCAGGCGGCGCTGGACGCCGGGGCGGAGGACGTGCTGCTCTTCACCGACCTGGCCAACCCGGTGAGCAACCACGTCTACCGGCGGCTGGGGTACGTCCCGGTGCGGGACCAACTGGTCGTCGCCTTCGGGTGATCGACAGCGGGTCGGGTTCGGGGGAAAGGTTCGGGGTAAGGCCACGCATAATAGGGGAGGCGGTTACTCCGCCGTTCGACGATCGCCAGGAGGAGCCGTGAGCGGTGTCCGCCGACAGCCGTCCCGACTCGTGAAGCTGCGGCCCGCACCGTTCGGGGCCGACCCCGTGGGTGCGCGGCTGGAACGCATGCTCGCCTCACCGAACTACGCCGACGGGGCCTTCGTCAATCCGGTGCCGGCCAGTTCGACGCCCAGCGGGAGCATGGTCAAGGCGCTGCCCGAGACCCTGCGGAAGGACGCGCGGCAGGCGCGGAAGCCGGCCCGGCCGGTGCCGCTGTACCCGACGACGCTCGCCGACCTGGCGAAGCGGCCGGCGTCGGGGCTGCGGCTGACGTGGATGGGCCACTCCTCGGTGCTCGCGGAGATCGGCGGGCGCCGGGTGCTGTTCGACCCGGTGTGGGGCGAGCGGTGCTCTCCGTTCGCGTTCGCCGGGCCGAAGCGGCTGCACCCGGCGCCGGTCCCGCTGGAGCACCTGACCGGCATCGACGCCGTGGTGATCTCCCACGACCACTACGACCACCTGGACATGCCGACGATCGTCGCACTCGTCCGCGGCGGCGCGGTGTTCGTCGTACCGCTGGGCGTCGGGGCGCACCTGGAGCACTGGGGGGTGCCCGCGGACCGGCTGCGCGAGCTGGACTGGCACGAGTCGACCGAGGTGGCCGGGGTGACCCTGACCGCCACGCCCGCGCGGCACTTCTGCGGGCGCGGCCTGCGCGGCCGGCAGCAGACCCTGTGGGCGTCGTGGGTCGCCACCGACGGCGTCCACCGCATCTACCACAGCGGCGACACCGGCTACTTCCCCGGCTTCGCCGACATCGGCCGACTGCACGGCCCGTTCGACGCCACGATGATCCAGATCGGCGCCTACAGCGAGTACTGGCCGGACATCCACATGACTCCGGCGGAGGGCGTGCGCAGCCACCTCGACCTGTGCGGCGACGCCGCGGGCGGCGTGCTGCTGCCGATCCACTGGGGCACCTTCAACCTCGCCCTGCACCCCTGGTCCGAGCCCGGCGAGGGCACCCTCGAAGCGGCGCACCACTCCGGGGTGCGGGCGGTGACCCCGCTGGTCGGCCAGCCCTTCGAGCCGGCCGACCCGCCCGCCGCCTACCCGTGGTGGCGCGAGGTCGCGGTCACCCCCGACACCGGCTGGAGCCCCTGGCCCCTGCCGACCCCGGCACAGAAGGACAAGGTCACCGAGTCCTGACCCCCGACGCACCGTAGCCCGCCACCGCTGAACGGCTCGTCCCGATGTGCTCGTCCAGCAGGGCCCAGTCCCGCCCCGACCGTGAAAAGCGCCGCGCGATCCAGGGCCGACCGTTCCGGGCCGAATGGACCTGATCCGACGTGACTGGGCTTCGCCGGTACGCACACCATGATCTGCCGCCCACCCGTCAGATGCTGACAGACGTACCTGCCGACGCCTTCGCGGACCAGGCGGACGCCGGGCAACTCCGAATTGCCGCACCGGCGGACGGGTGAGCGCTGGCCAGGGGCGGGGAGGCGGATGCCGTCATGACCGGTCATATCTGGCCGGTGCCGTGACCTGGTACGGCGGGCTGCCGGGACACCAGGATCGCGGTGCCGGCCGACCGGTCGGCTGCTTCCCGGGGCCGTGGCAACGCGTCGCGCTGCCACGGCCGGACACGGATGAAGGAACCCGATGAAACTCTTACGTCTGACCGCCGTCGGCGCGACCCTGGCGCTCGCCACCCTGGCCGGCGTCGGCTCGGCGAACGCTGATGCGCCGACCGCGTACGACCTCCTCCAGGCCGGGGCCCAGCAGGGCGTCACCGACGGATACCCCGGCGTGATCGGCCTGGTCCGCCAGGGCGACAGCACCCAGTACGTGCACGCGGGAGTGGGTGACCGCAGCACGGGGGCACCCGCCGACCCCACGGCCCAGTTCCGGATCGGCAGCAACACCAAGGCATTCACCGCCACCGTCCTGCTCCAACTCGAGGGCGAGCACCGGCTCTCCCTCGACGACACCGTCGCCAAGTGGCTGCCCGGAGCCGTCGACGCCAACGGCTACGACGGATCGACGATCACCCTCCGCGAACTGCTCAACCAGACCTCCGGCCTGCCCGACTACATCGACGACCTGGGACTCCAGCTCGCCGACTACACGAACGCCGATCCCAGCCGGCCCTACCCGCCGCAGACCCTGGTGGACGCCGCCCTGGCGCTGCACAAGCCGACCTCGGCGCCGGGCCAGAAGTGGGGCTACTCCAACACCAACTACGTGCTGGCGGGCATGGTGATCGAGGCCGTCACCGGCAACGACCCGGCCACCGAGATCCAGCACCGCATCATCGAACCGCTCGGCCTGACCCACACCACCTTCCCGACCACCGACCCGACCCTGCACGGCAACTACCTGCACGGGTACGAGTGGTTCGCCGGACTCGCCCTCAGGGACGTCACGACCTCGAACGTACAGATTTCGGGTGCGGCCGGGGCGATCGTGTCGACCCTCGACGACCTGGCCACGTTCGACCGGGCGCTGCTCACCGGAACCCTCCTGCCGCCCGCGCAGGAGGCCGAGCTCAAGACGACCGTCCCGACGGACAGCACCGGCACCGCCGGGTACGGGTTGGGCATCTACCACCAGCAGCTGCCCTGCGGGCAGTGGGCCTGGGACCACGACGGCGACGTGCTCGGGTACCACAGCATCTGGCTGGCCAGCGACGACGGCTCCAAGCAGGTGGTGCTCGCCGCCAACGAGTTCCACATGATGGGCCCGACGAACGGCCAGAACGACACGGGCGGCGCCGCGCTCAACGCCCTCTGCGCATGAGGGTGGGCCGCGCCGCCGGTGGCCCCCGCCGGCGCGGTCTCCGGCTCGCCCACTCCGTCCGAGCCGACCCCCGCCGCCCGCTCCCCCGGTTCCCTGACAGGCAGCTCACCAGGGAACCGGGCCGTTCTCGTCGAAGAAGCCGCCGGTCGGCCCGTCATCGGGCAGCGTGGCGAGCCGGACGACCACGGCCGCGCCGTCGGCCGCGGTGCGGGTGAGGCCGGGGAAGGCGGTGGTGAAATCGGTCGCGCACGGCCCCGGATCGGCGGCGTTGACCAGGATGTTGCGGCTGCGCAGTTCCTTGGCATACTGCACGGTCAGCGAGTTGAGCGCGGTCTTGGACGGAACGTACGCGGCCAACGGGGGCCGGGTGGTGAAGTAGTCCTCGGGATCGCTCATCCGGGCGAGGGAGCCCAGTCCGCTGCTGACATTGACGATCCGGGCGGCGGGGGAACGGGCGAGCAGCGGCAGCATCGCGGTGGTCACGCTGATCACACCGAACACGTTGGTCTCGAACACCTCGCGTACAGCGGACAGTTCGGCACTGCCGGGGCGCTGGGCGGCAGAGTCGCCGGAGATGCCGGCGTTGTTGACCAGGATGTCCAGCCGGCCGAAGCGCTCCTCGATCCAGCGGGCGGCGGACAGGACGCCGGCGCGGTCGGTGACGTCGAGGGTGACCGGGTGCACCCGCGGGCCAAGGTCGGCTGCGGCCGCCGCACCGCGGTGCGGGTCGCGCGAGGCCAGCAGGACGTTCGTGCCGAGCGAGGCGAGCCGGGCTGCGACCTCGCGCCCGATGCCCTTGTTGGCACCGGTGACCAGGGCGGTCGTGGTTTCTGTCATGTATCCAGCCCACCACGGGGGCGGCCGGGAGTTCCAACACCGACCAGGCACGCAGCGATACCGTGCGGGTATGGAAAGACTGGAGGTCCGCGAACTCGTCTACTTCACCGCCGTCGCCGAAGAGCTGCACTTCGGTCGGGCGGCCGCCCGGCTGGGGATGACCCAGCCGCCGCTCTCCCGCGCCATTCACCAGCTCGAACGGCGGCTGGGCGTAGCCCTGTTGGAACGGGTCGGTCGCCGGGTCGCGCTGACCGAGGCGGGGGCCGTCCTGCTCCGCGAGAGCCGTACGGTGCTCGACGCCGCGTCGGCCGCGGCGCGCCGCACCCGGCGGGCCGGCCGCGCCGACCCGCGTCTGGTCCTGGCCATCAAGCCGGGCGGCGACGGCGGCCTGCTGCCCGCGATCCTCGACGCCTACCAGGCTGAGCCGGGGGCGCTGCCGGTCGAGCTGGTGTGCAGCTTCGGCGAGCGTGAGACCCTCCTGCGGGAGGGTCGTGCCGACGCCGCCCTGCTGCACCGCCCCCACCCCGACCTCACCGGCCTGGACACCCAGGACCTCCTGACCGAGACCCAACTTCTCGTGATACCGCGCTCGCATCGCCTCGCGGGCCGTACCCGGGTCAGCCTGGACGACCTCGCCGGGGAGCCCCTGCCGCGCTGGCCGGGCGCATCCGAGGGCGGCTCACACGGTCCCGAGGTCCACGACCTCGGGCAGCTCCTCCACCTCATCGCCCTGCGCCGCATGGTCGCCGTCCTCCCCTCCTCCATCCGCGACCAGCTCCGCCACGACCTGGTCGCCGTCCCCGTGGACGATGCCGAGCCCACCACGCTCGTCCTCGCCTGGCCCGAGGACGCCACCTCCCCGGCCCTGGCCGCCTTCGTCCGCGCGGCCGCCGCCGTGGCGGGCAACGTCAGCGCCGGGTCGCCGAGCATGTGCGACGGCACGTAGTGGTCCGCGGCCCGTGCGCCGGCGGCGCAGTGCCCCGCGGAGCGCAGGACCGGCCCCGGCCCCATGCGTCAGTTCACCGTAGAAGCACGGCCCGGGCCTCCCCCTGCGTGCCGGGGTCAGTTCAGGCCGCGGCGCGCGAGGAGGGGCTCGACGTGGGGGGCGCGGCCGCGCACCGCGGCGAACGCCGCCATCGGGTCCTTGCTGCCGCCCTTCGCCAGCAGCTCCCGCCGGAACACCTCGCCGTTGGCCCGCCGCATCCCGCCGTTCGTCTCGAACCAGTCGACGGTGTCGGCGTCCAGCACCTCGCTCCAGATGTACGAGTAGTACCCCGCGCTGTAGCCGCCGCCGAAGATGTGCGTGAAGTACGTGGTGCGGTAGCGCGGCGGCACCGCCGGCAGGTCCACCCCGGCCGCGGCCAGCGCCCGCGCCTCGAACTCCAGCGGATCGCCCGGGTCCTGGCCGGCCGGCAGCGAGTGCCACGCCCAGTCCAGCAGCGCCGCCGCGAGGTACTCCACGGTCGCGAAGCCCTCGCCGAACCGGGCGGCCGCCAGCATCCGGTCGACCATGCCCGCGGGCATCGGCTCGCCCGTCTCGTGGTGGCGGGCGTACCGCGCCAGCACCTCCGGCCAGGTCGCCCACATCTCGTTGACCTGGGAGGGGTATTCGACGAAGTCGCGCGGCACCGCGGTGCCGGAGAAGTACGGGTAGCGCACGTCGGAGAAGAGGCCGTGCAGCGCGTGCCCGAACTCGTGGAAGAGCGTGTCGACCTGGCTGAACGTCAGCAGCGCGGGCTCGCCGGGCGCGGGCTTGGCGATGTTGTGGTTGTTGACGATCACCGGCCGCTGACCGAGCAGCCCGCACTGCTCGACCAGCGCGTTCATCCAGGCCCCGCCGCGCTTGGTGGGCCGGGCGAACAGGTCGATCAGGAACAGCCCCAGGCCGCTGCCGTCGGCGTCGAAGACCTCGAAGACCCGCACGTCCGGGTGGTAGCCGACCAGGTCGGGCCGCTCGGTGACGGTGATGCCGTACACCTCGTGCGCCGCGTGGAAGACGCCGTCGCGCAGCACCGCCTCCAGTTCGAGGTAGGGGCGCAGCGCGTTCTGGTCGATGTCGTGCCGCTCCTTGCGGACCTTCTCCGACCAGTACGCCCAGTCCCACGCCTCGATCGGCCCGCCCGCGGCCTGCGCGAGCGCCTCGGCCTCCTGGCGGGCATTGGCCACGGCGGGCGGCACCAGCCGCGCCAGCAGGTCGGTGACGGCCTCGGTGCTGCCGGCGGTGGTGTCGGCGGCGGTGTACGCGGCGTGGCTGGGATAGCCGAGCAGCGCGGCGCGCTCGGCGCGCAGCGTGGCGAGGGTGACCGCGAGCGGGCCGTTGGTGTCCTGGGCGCGGTCCATGGCGGCGGCGAGCAGGCGGCGCCGTACGTCGCGGTCGTCCAGCAGCGCCAGTTCGAGCTGGTTGGTGAAGTTGCGCAGGCTCAGCACCCAGCCGCCCTCGCGGCCCAGCTCGCGGGCGTTGGCCGCGGCGGCCGCGACCGCGTCGGCCGACAGCCCGGACAGCTGCGCGGGGTCGTCCAGCACCAGCGCGCCGTCCTTCCCCGCGGCCAGCACGTTCTGTCCGAACTCGGTGGCGGCGGCGGCGATCCGCGCGTTCAGCTCGCGCAGCCGCTCCCGGTCCGCCGGCGACAACCGCGCCCCGGCGCGCACGAAGTCGGTGCGGTAGCGCTCCAGCAGCCGCAGCGACTCCGGGTCGAGGCCGAGGTCCGCGCGCGCCTCGTACAGTGCGTCGATCCGCGCGTAGAGCGCGGGGTCGAGGTGGATCTCGTCGGCATGGGCGGCGGTCATCGCGCTGACCCGGGCCTCGATGGCGAGCAGGCCGTCGGTGACGTGGGCGGCCGCCTGGTTGTCGTACGCCGCCCGCACCCGCGCCAGCAGCCGGCCCGAACGCTCCAGCGCCTCCACGGTGTTGGCGAAGGTGGGGGGCTCGGGGTCGGTGGCGATGCGCCGGACCTCGGCGGTGTGCTCGGCGATGCCCCGCTCGAAGGCCGGCAGGTAGTGGTCGTCCGTCAGCGCGGCGAAGGGGGGCAGGCCGTACGGCAGCGGGCTCGGTTCGAGCAGCGGGTTCGTGGTCACTTCTCGACCCTATACAGCCCCTCCGGCGTCCGCCGTCGCGATCCCGAACGCCGCCCGCCGTCCGAACAGCGCCCGCCCGCCGTCCACCTGCCGGTCGGCGAGATAGCCGCCCGACAGACGGCGCGTGTACGGTTCCGATCAGCTCTCGCTGCACCGCCGCGGAAGGATCGCACTCCATGACCTGGCTGTTGTACGGGGCCACCGGGTACACCGGTCGCCTGATCGCCCGGCGTGCCGTCGCGCAGGGCCTGCGCCCCGTGCTGGCCGGTCGCAACGCCGCCAAGCTCCTTCCGTTCGCCGCGGAACTCGGCCTGGAGCACCGGGTGTTCGACCTGACCGAGCCGACCGCGGTCCGCCGCGGGCTGAAGGACGTGACGGCGGTGGCGCACTGCGCGGGGCCGTTCGCGCGCACCGCGCTGCCGATGGCGCACGCGTGCGTGGAGACGCGGACGCCGTACCTGGACATCACCGGCGAGATCGACGTGTTCGAGTCGCTGCACGCGCTCGGCGCCCGGGCGCAGGCCGCGGGGATCACCCTGCTGCCGGGTGCGGGCTTCGACGTGGTGCCGACCGACTGCGTGGCAGCACTGCTGGCGGCCCGGCTGCCGGACGCGACCCAGCTGGACCTGGCGTTCCTGACCGCCGGCGGGCCGAGCCCGGGCACCGCCCGGACCATGGTGGCCGGCGCGCCCGACGGCGGCCGTATCCGCAGCGGCGGCGAGATCCGCTCGGTGCCGCTGGGCTCACGGCAGGTGCGGGCCGCCTTCCCGTCGGGTGCGCGGACGGTGGTGTCGGTGCCGTGGGGCGATGTGAGCACCGCCTACCACTCGACCGGCATCCCGGACGTCACCACGTACACCGCGCTGCCGCAGGCGGTGGTGGCCGCCTCCCGTGCGGTGCGGCTGGGGCCGCTGCGCGGCGCGGTGTCCGGGGCGGTGGGGAAGCTGGTGCGCGGGCCGGGTGAGCGGCGGCTGGCCGGCGGCCGCAGCGAGGTGTGGGGGCAGGCCACCGACGCTGCGGGGAACAAGGCGACCGCGACGCTGACCGGGCCGAGCCCGTACCGGCTGACGAGTGACGCGGTGCTGCGGATCGTGGAGCGGCTGCCGGAGCTGGCCCCGGGGTTCCAGACCCCGTCGCGGGCGCTGGGCGCGGACTTCGCGGCGTCGCTGGAGGACGTGACCGTCTCGGTCGACACCGGCCGCTGAGCAGGCGGCCGGGCGGTGGCGGGCGCGGCAGCCCGGGGCACAGGTGCGGGGAACAGGTGTGGGGCCCCGTCGGGTCGCTGCCTCGGACGCGTCCTTCCCCTGACACGGTCCGGGCGCCCCGGCAGGGCCCCTGTCCTGGTGCGGCACCAGCCCCTTGCGGGCCTACCGCTTGCGGCCGATGGCGCCGTACACGCCGACCGGCGGCGTGTCCTCGGGCACCTCGTTGCGCCAGTGGTTGACCTGGACCAGGCCGGGGTCGAGCAGGTCGAAACCGTCGAAGAGCCGGGTGACGTCGGCGTGGCTGCGCGGGGTGAGCAGCGCGGTGGCCTTGCGGTAGACGGTGGTGACCTCGTCGGCCTTGCCGGCGTTGAAGTCGGCGGTGGCGTGGGACAGGATCAGGTGGCTGCCCGCGGGCAGCGCGTCACGCAGGGTGGCGACGGTGCGGTAGGGGTCCTCGTCCTCGGTGACGAAGTGCAGGACCGACACCAGCATCAGCACGACCGGCTGCTCGAAGTCGATCAGCTCGCTGATCGTGGGGTGGTTCAGGATCGTCTGCGGGTCGCGCATGTCGGCCAGGAAGAAGCCGGTGTTGCCGGTGCCGAGCAGGCGGGTGCTGGCGTGGGTGGCGACGATCGGGTCGTTGTCGATGTAGGCGATCCGGGCGTCGGGCGCGATGGAGTGGGCGATCTCGTGGGTGTTCGGCGAGGTGGGGATGCCGGTGCCGATGTCGATGAACTGGCGCGCCCCCTGCTCCACGAGGTGGCGGACCGCGCGCTGGAGGAACTCCCGGTTCGCCCGGGCCCCGACCACGACCTCCGGGACGGCGTCCACCACGCGGTCGGCGGCTTCCCGGTCCACCTCGTAGTTGTCCTTGCCGCCGAGGTAGTAGTCGTACATCCGGGCCGGGTGCGGACGGCTGGTGTCGATCTCCCCGACGGGAAAGCCCTGGTCGGTCACGCGGTCCTCCGCTTCGTCGCTGCCTGGTCGGGGTGTCGCTGCCGGCGGGCCGGCGGGGTGCTGGTCATCCGGGTCGTCCCGGTCGTGCGGGTCATCGGCGTCGTCCGGGTCATCCGAGCAGGAAGTCCGCGTCGCCGGCCTTGGCGCCCTGGATGAACGAGGTGATCTCGTGGTTGGTGTAGATCAGCGCCGGGCCCTCGGGGTCGGTGGACTGCCGCAGCGCCACCCGGCCGTCGCCCAGGCGCTTGGCCTCCACGCAGGAGCCGCCGTTGCCGCCGCTCCACGGCTTTCGCCAGCCGTCGTTGCCCAGCTCGGTGGCGGGCATTCCGTTGTAGATGCTGTCGTTGCTGACGCGATCCATGGTTCAGATCTCCTTGCGCATGCCATCGAGGATGGCTTTGGTGCTCTGTGCCGGCGCTGCCTGCGCGCACATCCGGTCCAGAGCTTCGAGGAAGGTGGACACGTCGTCCCGGTCGTCGAAGTAGGCGCCGCCCACCAGACTCTCGGTGTAGGCGATGTCCGGGATCTCCTTGAGCTGGAACCGGAAGATATGGAACGGCCCGTACATGGCCGGATGCGGCCCGGCCGCGAACGGGATCACCTGGAGCCGCACGTTCGGCAGGTCGGCGGCGTCGATCAGCGCGCCGAGCTGCTCGCGCATCACGTCCGGGCCGCCGATCGGCCGGCGCAGCACCGTCTCGTCCATCACGACCCACAGCAGCGGCGCACCGTCGCGGGTGAGCAGCGCCTGCCGCTCGACCCGCAGCGTGACCAGCCGGTCGATCTCCTCGGATGTGGCGTTGGGCAGCCCGGCGCGCAGCACGGCCTGGGCGTAGCTGGAAACCTGGAGCAGTCCGGGGACGTAGTGCGGTTCGTAGGCGCGGATGACCGACGCCTCGCCCTCGAGGCTGACGAAGGCGCTGAACCACTCGGGCAGCACGTCGCGGAAGTTGTGCCACCAGCCGGGCCGGTTGGCCTCACGGCACAGCGCGAGGAAGCCGCCGATCTCGTCCGGAGTGGTGACGCCGTAGGTGGTGAGCAGCTTCTCGACATAGGGGATCTTCAGCCCGACTTCGGCCTTTTCCATCCGCCGAATTGTGGCGTGCGTCACATCAAGGGCGCGTCCGGCCTGCTCGAAGCTGAGGCCGGCCTTCTCGCGGAGGTCCTGGAGCCGCTTGCCGAGCACCATGCGCAGGACCGTCGGCGCGCCGCCCGGCCTGGGGTCCATCACGTGCCTCAACCTCCAACTCCCTTGACTGACATGCAGTGTGTCATGACGTCAGCGCCAGGAACAGCATGCACTGTCGATTCTGTAATTTACAGTTCGGACCTTGCCATGTGTCCAGTGGCGGGCTCATAGTTACGGGGTGGTCCTTTCTACTCACGCCCTCAAGCCCGGACACCGGGCGGACGTCCGCGCCTGTGCGCGCCAGGACGTCTTCCGGTTGCCCGCGATGGGCGCGTCCGTGGCGGACGCCCGCGCGCGGATACGGGCCAGGCTCAGCGAGTGGGGCGCCGACGCCGAGCTGAGGGACGACGCGGGCCTGGTGGTCACCGAGCTGTTCACCAACGCGGTCCGGCACACCGACAGCAAGCACATCATGTGCGCGCTGCGCGACATCGGCCCGTACGTACGGCTCGAAGTGACCGACCAGGGGTGCGCCGACGCGAGCCCGGTGCCGTGTACGGCGACCGACGACGAGGAGGGCGGGCGCGGGCTGCTGCTGGTCAGCGCGCTGGCGGCGGCCTGGGGCTCCGACCCCGCGGCGGACGGAGCGGGGCGCGTGGTGTGGGCCGAACTGGCCGTACACCACGCGCCCCGTTGACATAGCGGCGCGGCCGGCGCGCAGCGGGCGCTGCCGGGCGCGGGCCGGTCAGCGGCAGGACTCCAGCCGGCCGGGCGCCAGCGGCAGCAGCTCCGGGCGCTTGGGCAGCACGTGGTCGCCGGAGGACTCCCCGCGCAGCCGCCGGCCGATCCAGGGCACCAGGTACTCCCGGGCCCACTGGATGTTGTCCTTGCGGACCTGCGCCGGCGCCCGCAGCGGCTCCGGGGGCCACGGCAGGTCCGGGTCGGCGGCCGGCTCCAGGCCGAGCACCTGGGCCGCCCGCAGCGCCACCCGGGCGTGCCCGGCGGACGACAGGTGCAGCCGGTCCTCGCTCCAGGCCCGCCGGTCGTGCACCGCCCGCAGCGACCACAGGTCCACCACCGGGCAGCCGTAGCGGTCCGCGACCGCCCGGATGTGCGCGTTGTACGTCGCGATCTTGCCGCGCAGCAGGCCCAGCACCGGCACCCCGCGGGTGTCGAAGCCGGTGCAGACCAGCACGGTGCCGACCACCGCGCGCAGGTCCGCCACCGCGCCCTCGAAGCGCTCGGCGAGCGCGTCGGGGTCGCTGCCCGGGCGCAGGATGTCGTTGCCGCCGGCACAGAAGGTGACCAGGTCGGGCGCGAGCGTCACCGCCCGGGGCACCTGCTCCTCGATGATCCGGTCCAGCAGGCGGCCGCGCACCGCGAGGTTGGCGTAGCGGAAGTCGCCGGGCGGCGCCTCGGCCGCGCGGCGCTCGGCCAGCAGCCCCGCCAGCCGGTCGGCCCAGCCGACGAACGCCTCGCCGGGCCCGGGGTCGCCGACCCCCTCGGTGAAGCTGTCCCCCACCGCCGCGTAGGAGGCGAACCCGGCCGCGGCGGGCGCGAGCACGCGGCCCCGTACGCTCGTCGGCGGGTGCGGCTCCGGCCGGTCCGCGTCGGTCTCTCCGTAGTCGTCTGTTGTCCGCGTATTGTCAGCCACGTCGGAGCATTGTCCTCCGCCGCCTGTGACCTACGCGACCGTAAGGACGGCTTGACGGCACGTGATTCATCCCACCCGGGGCGCGCGCGGATCGCGGCCGCCCGGCGGAATACGGCCGGACCCGTACCGGTCGGTACGCCTTTGCCCGCGCTGCCGTATCGTCGGCGGTGGGCGCGCGGTGCGGCGAGCACGCGCGCGGTGACGGCGACACGAGGGAGCACCGGGTGACGCAGGAAGTACGGCAGCCCGCCACGACCGGCCCGGAGCCCCGGCTGACCGGGGTCCGCAACTTCCGCGACGTGGGCGGCCTGCCCACCGCCGACGGGCGGCGGGTGCGCCCGGGCGTGCTCTTCCGCAGCGGCCACCTCGCCCACGCCGACGCGCGGGACACGGACTTCCTCGCCTCGCTGCGGCTGCACACGGTCTTCGACTTCCGCAACGCCGACGACATCGCGCTGGAGGGCCCGGACGTCGCCCTGCCCGGCACCCGCAACGTCAACCTCCCGCTCAGCGACCCCGCCCAGCACGCCGGCTTCTGGCACACCGTGCGCAACGGCGACCTGGCCGCGCTGGACGCCGCGCTCGGCGGCGGGCGGGGCGCGGCGCGCATGGCCGCCTCCTACCGCAGCCTGGTCCTGGACCGCACCGCGGAGCACAGCCGGATGCTCGCCCTGCTCGCCGCGGACGCGGAGTCCGCCGCTGTGCCGGCGCTGCTGCACTGCGCCGCCGGGAAGGACCGGGCCGGCACCTCCATGGCGATCATCCTGCTCGCCCTCGACGTGGAGCGGTCCGCGATCGAGGCGGACTACCTGGAGAGCAACGCCCGGCACCGCCGCTACAAGGTGGTGCGCGGCGACGGCAGCACCGGCGCCGCGATCGACCCCGCCGTCAGCGCGCTGCTGGACCCGCTCTTCGAGGCGCGGATCGAGTACCTGCGGGCGGCGTTCGACACGATCGAGGAGCGCTGGGGGACGGTGGACCGCTACCTCGAAGAGGGCCTGGGGCTGGCGCCCGCGGCCCGGGCCCGGCTCCAGGAGCACCTGCTCACCCGCTGAAGCCCGGCCGTACCGCCCGTGGCGCCGGTGCCGGCGCCACGGGGGCGGGTTCCTAGCGGTTGGCGACCGCCTGCTTGATCAGGGTCCGGCTGAAGTCCCACATCAGGCCGCCCCCGCCGTGCGCGTCGTCCATCACGTCGGTGAACGCCGTGACGAAGCGGTCGACGTCGGCCTCGTCGACCACCAGCGGCGGGATCAGCTTGATCACCTCGATGTGGTCCCCGGAGACCTGGGTGAGGATGCGGTGCTTCTGGAGCAGCGGCACCACCACCATCTGCGCGAACAGGCCCTTGCGGGCGGCCTGCAGCATCGTCCAGCGGCCGCGCAGCTTCAGCGACCTGGGCTTGCCGAACTCCACCGCGACCATCAGGCCGCGGCCGCGGACGTCCGCGAGCAGCTCGTACTCGTCGACGAGCGCGGCCAGCCGGGTGCGCAGCAACTCGCCCATCCGCCGGGAGTTCTCGACGAGCTGCTCGTCCTCCATCACCGCCAAGGTGGCCAGGCCCGCGACCATCGCCTGCGCGTTGGAGCCGTAGCTCGCCGAGTGCACCAGCACCCGGTCCATCGAGGAGTAGACCTTCTTGAAGATCCAGTCCCGGCCCAGCGTGGCGCCCACCGGCACATAGCCGCCCGACAGCGTCTTGGCGACGGTCAGCAGGTCCGGCTCGACGCCCTCCTCCTGCTGGTAGGCGTAGAAGGTGCCGGTGCGGCCGATGCCGGTCTGCACCTCGTCGCAGATCAGCAGCGCCTTGTGGGCGCGCAGCAGCGACTGGGCCGAGCGCAGGTAGCCGGCCGGCGGGATGTGCACGCCGTGGCCCTGGATGGGCTCCACGATCATCGCCGCCACGTCGCCGCGCTTGAGCTCGCGGGCCAGCGCGTCCAGGTCGCCGACCTCGATCTCGGTGTCGGGCAGCAGCGGCGCGAAGCCGTCCTGGAAGCCCTCCTCGCCGTTGACCGACAGCGAGCCGGTGGTCAGGCCGTGGAAGGAGTGCTTGCAGTACAGCACCCGGGGCTTGCCGGTGGCGTAGCGGGCGAACTTCAGCGCGGTCTCCACCGCCTCGGTGCCGCTGTTGCCGAAGAACACCCGGTCCAGGTGCGGGGTGTAGGACAGCAGCTTCTCGGCGAGCAGCCCGGGCAGCGGCTGGCAGTCGAACCGGGTCAGGTCCGGCAGCCCCGCGTCCAGTACGTCGTGCAGCGCCTTGCGGACCACCGGGTGGTGGCGGCCGACGCCCATCACGCCGAACCCGGCGAGCATGTCCAGGTAGTCGTTGCCGTCGGCGTCCCAGAAGTGCGCGCCCTCGGCCCGCTCGTAGTACTTGTCGAAGCCGATGGTGTGCAGCATCCGCGGCAGCTGGTGGTTCAGGTGCTTGCTGTGCAGGTCGTACCGTTCACCGCCCCGCTCGGCGAGGAGGGTGCCGAGGTCGAACCCTTTTGGCTGCGCCCCTGGGGCGGGGCTGCCGGGCTCGGGCGTCGGGTCGGACGATGTCATCGTTCACCTGCTCCTCGCGTGCGTGGGGTGCTGCCACCGGAAGTATGCGCCGGTCCGGCGCCCTTGGCTCCGGCCGGGTCGGCGGAACCGGTGCGGCCGCGGGGGTCGGCGGGGTCGGCCTGGCCCGGGACCTCCCCCGCGGCGGCCGTGGCGGTGCGCGCGGCCAGCCGCAGGAAGGACCCGCCCACCGACCCGGCGATCTCCGCCGGGGTCAGCCCGAGGTCGGCCAGCACCTCGCCGCGCTTGGCGTGCGCGAGGAACTGCGGCGGGATGCCGAGGTCGCGCAGCGGTACGTCCACCGACGCGTCGCGCAGCGCCTGCGCGATCGCGGAGCCGACGCCGCCGACCCGGCCGTTGTCCTCCACGACGGCCACCATCCGGTGCGCGGCGGCCAGTTCCGTCAGCGCCGGGTCGACCGGCTTGACCCAGCGCGGGTCGGCCACGGTGACGCCGATGCCGCGGCCGGCCAGCAGCTCCGCGGCCGACAGGCACGTTTCGGCGAACGCGCCGATCGACACCAGCAGCACGTCGGGCGCCAGGCCGTCGGCGGGGCGGTGCAGGACGTCCACGCCGCCCACCCGCTCCAGCGCCGGCACCGCGGGGCCCGCGGTCTCCTTGGGGAAGCGCACCACGGTCGGGGCGTCGTCGACCTCGACCGCCTCGCGCAGCTGCGCGCGCAGCTGGTCGGCGTCGCGCGGCGCGGCGATCCGCAGGCCCGGCACCACCTGGAGGATCGACATGTCCCACATGCCGTTGTGGGAGGCGCCGTCGGTGCCGGTCACCCCGGCCCGGTCCAGCACGAAGGTCACGCCGCACCGGTGCAGGGCGACGTCCATCAGCACCTGGTCGAAGGCCCGGTTGAGGAAGGTCGCGTAGACCGCGACGACCGGGTGCAGCCCGCCGGTGGCCAGGCCCGCCGCGGAGGTCGCGGCGTGCTGCTCGGCGATGCCGACGTCGAAGACGCGGTGCGGGAAGGCGGCGGCGAACTTCGCCAGCCCGACCGGCTGGAGCATGGCGGCGGTGATGGCGACCACGTCGGGCCGCTCGGCGCCGATGGCCACCAGTTCCTCGCCGAACACCGAGGTCCACGACGGCCCCTGGGCGGGCGCCAGCGGCCTGCCGGTGGCCGGGTCGATGGCGCCCACGGCGTGGAAGTGGTCGGCCTCGTCCTGCTCGGCGGCGGCGTAGCCGCGGCCCTTCTCGGTGAGGCAGTGCACCAGGACCGGGCCGTGGAAGCGGCGGGCGCGGCGCAGCGCGGACTCCACCGCCTCGATGTCGTGGCCGTCGATCGGCCCGAGGTACTTCAGCCCCAGGTCCTCGAAGAGGCCCTGGGGCGCGAAGGCGTCCTTGAAGCCCTTCTTCGCGCCGTGCAGCGACTCGTAGAGCGGCTGGCCGATCACCGGGGTCTGCTGGAGGAGCTGCTTGCCCCAGCCGAGGAAGCGCTCGTAGCCGTCGGTGGTGCGCAGCGTGGACAGGTGGTTGGCGAGCCCGCCGATGGTGGGAGCGTAGGAGCGCTCGTTGTCGTTGACGACGATGATCAGCGGGCGGTCCCGGGCGGCGGCGATGTTGTTCAGCGCCTCCCAGGCCATGCCGCCGGTCAGCGCGCCGTCGCCGATGACGGCGACCACCCGGTCGTCGCTGCCGCGGACCTCGTTCGCCTTGGCCAGGCCGTCGGCCCAGCCGAGCACGGTGGAGGCGTGGCTGTTCTCGATCACGTCGTGCTCGGACTCCGCGCGCGAGGGGTAGCCGGACAGACCGCCCTTGCTGCGGAGCTTGGAGAAGTCCTGCCGGCCGGTGAGCAGCTTGTGCACGTACGCCTGGTGGCCGGTGTCCCACAGGATGCGGTCGGCGGGTGAGTCGAAGACGCGGTGCAGCGCGATCGTCAGCTCCACCACGCCGAGGTTGGGGCCGAGGTGGCCGCCGGTCCTGGCGACCGCGTCGACGAGGAAGTGGCGGATGTCGGCGGCGAGTTCGTCGAGCCGGCCGTCGGGCAGTGCCTTCAGGTCGCGCGGGCCTTTGATGTGCTCCAGCATCGACATGTGTGGACCTCGTTCCTGCCGGGATTGCGGTGGATCGTCGGCCGCTGACCGGCCGGTGGCAGTGCGGACACGAGCCACCGGCGGGCGCGGGGGCCGGGCCGGTGGCTCGTCACTGCTGTTACCTGGCGGTCACTTCGCGCGGTTGGAGGCGACGGTCTCCCGGGCGGCGCGGATGGACTCCTTCAGCGAGCCCATGGTGGCCAGCACGGCCGTGGGCTCGTAGCCGCAGTGGGCCATGCAGTTGTCGCACCGCTCGTCCCGGCCGCGGCCGTACTTGTCCCAGTCCGTCTCGTCCAGGAGCTTCTGATACGTCGGCACGTACCCGTCGCTCATCAGGTAGCAGGGGCGCTGCCAGCCGAAGAGCGAGTAGTTCGGGATCGCCCAGGCGGTGCAGGGGAAGTCCGCCTTGCCCTCCAGGAAGTCCAGGAAGAGCGGGCTGTGGTTCAGCCGCCACTTCTTGCGGTTGCCGTCGCCGAACGCCTTGCGGAACAGCTCGCGGGTCTGCTCCACGCCGAGGAAGTGCTCCTGGTCGGGTGCCTTCTCGTACGCGTATGCGGGCGACAGCATCATTTCGTCGACCTGCAGGTCGTCGTTGAGGTAGTTGAGCACCTCGATGATCGTCTGCGGGGTGTCGGTGTTGAAGAAGGTGGAGTTGGTGGTGACCCGGAAGCCGCGCCGCTTGGCCTCCTTGATCGCGGCCACCGCTTCGTCGAAGGTGCCCTCCTTCGCCACCGACTCGTCGTGCCGCTCGCGCATACCGTCGATGTGGACGGTAAAAGCAAAGTAAGGAGAAGGTGTGAACTTGTCCATCTTCTTGCGCATGAGCAGGGCGTTGGTGCAGAGGAATACGAATTTCTTGCGGGCGACCAGCTGGCGCACGATCTCGTCGATCTGGGGGTGCATGAGCGGCTCGCCGCCCGCGATGGAGACCATCGGCGCACCCGACTCCAGCACCGCGCCGACCGCCTGGGCGACCGGCATGCGCTGCTTGAGCACCCCCGCGGGGTGCTGGATCTTGCCGCAGCCCTCACATTTGAGGTTGCAGGCGAAGAGCGGTTCGAGTTCGACGATCAGCGGGAACTTTTCGCGTCGCCGGACCATTTTCTGTTCGAAGAGGTACGACGCGACGCGGACGGTCTGACGGAGCGGCATGGCCATCTAGCTCACCTCCAGGGGAGCGCGGTAGTGCGGTGCCAATCGAGAAAGGCGGGAACAAGATCTCTGAGCACGCGGAATGCGATGATCCCGGTGCGGAGGGTGCCGACACGCACGAGTTCGAACTCGGGCGTGTCGACGACGACGCGGGCCGCCGCGATGCGGTGCGCGCCCTCGGCGAGAGCAGCGCGGCGCATCGCGGCCGACTCCATGTCCACGGCGATGGCACCCGTCGCCGCGAGTGCGGCGCGCTCGGCGCCCCGCACGACATGATCGGACTCCGCCAGCGTGCCGGTGTGCACGGTGTGACCCCGGTCGGCGAGCGCGGCCTTGAGCGCGGCGGCCAGCGTCGCGCTCTCGTGACCGTCGTCGGAGACGACGACGTCACCCGGCCGCATGCCGGGGGCGAGCCCCGCGCAGAAGCCGGTGGTCAGGACGGAACTCCCGTGCAGCGCCGGGTCCTTCAGGGCCTGCGCGACGACCCGCTCCGCGTTCCTGGGTCCCATGCCGGTACGCAGCACGGTCACCGGGAACTCCGCGGTGTTCCTGGCGGTGCCCCTGCGCAGCGCGAAGCGCTCGATCGGCAGGGCGCAGACCACCGTCAGCGGGGGTCGGGACGGGCCCACGAACTAGGCCCCCTTTCCGGTGCTCGGCAGGGCGGCGGCCGGGCCGGCCGGGGCCGCGGGGTGGCCGGCGCCGAAGGGCTCGGCGCGGGCGTAGCGGCCGAGCGCGGTCAGCGGGAAGACCATCCGGTACAGGTGGTAGTTGATGGAGAAGTCACGCGGGAAGCCGGTACCGGTGAAGTACGGCTCGTCCCAGGAGCCGTCCGGCAGCTGGGTGTCGGCCAGCCAGCGCACCCCGCGCTCGACGGACTCGGTGTCCCGCTCGCCGGCCGCCAGCAGCGCCATCAGCGCCCACGCGGTCTGCGACGCGGTGGAGTGCCCGCGGCCGGCCCACTCCCGGTCGGCGTAGGAGCGCAGGTCCTCGCCCCAGCCCCCGTCGGTGTTCTGCACCTCGTGCAGCCAGTCGACGGCCCGGCGGATCGCCGGGTGGTCCGGGGCGAGCCCGGCCGCGGCGAGCGCCGGGACGGCCGACCCGGTGCCGTAGATGTAGTTGACACCCCAGCGGCCGAACCAGGCGCCGTTGTCCTCCTGTTCCCCCAGCAGCCAGTCGATGCCGCGGCGGGTGTGCCCGTCGTGCTCCAGGCCGAGCGCGGCCAGCATCTCCACCACGTGGGCGGTGACATCGGCCGACGGCGGGTCGATCACCTCGCCGAAGTCGCAGAACGGCAGCCGGTTGGGGAAGGGGCTGGTGTTGTCGGCGTCGAAGGCGCCCCACGCGCCGTTCCTGGACTGCATGCCGACGTTCCAGCGCACCGCCTTGTCGATCGCGGAGTCCAGCCGGGCCCGGTCGGGGTGGTCGATCCGGCGCAGCGCGAGCACCACCTCGGCCGTGTCGTCCACGTCCGGGTAGTTGTCGTTGTGGAACTCGAAGGCCCAGCCGCCGGGCGCCAGTTGCGGGCGCTGCACGGACCAGTCGCCGGGGCGGGTGATCTGCTCGCCGAGCATCCAGTCCGCGGCCTTGACCAGCGCGGGGTGGTCGGCGCCGATGCCGGCGTCGGCGAGGGCGATGGTGGCCAGGCAGGTGTCCCAGACCGGGGACTGGCACGCCTCGATCATCCGCACGCCCTCCTCGGGCCACACGGCGAAACGATCCAGCGAGTCCAGTCCGGCCTTGATCACCGGGTGGTCCAGGTCGTAGCCGAGCAGGTGCAGGGCGATCACCGAGTAGACCGCCGGCGGCTGGATGCCGCCCCAGCAGCCGTCGGCCTCCTGGCGCTCGATGATCCAGCGGGCGCACGCGTTCATCGCGCTGCGGCGCACCAGCCGGGGGCTGAACCGGCGGTAGACGTGCAGCACCTGGTCCAGGCGCTGGAAGACGCCGTCCCAGGTGGTGATGGGCTTCCGGCGCTGCTTCGGGTTCGGCCGGGCCGGGTCGAGGTGCAGCTCCTCGATGCCGAAGGGCGCGGGGTGCACCGGGCGGTGCGCGCCGACCACGGTCAGCGGCACGATGGTCTGCCGGGCCCAGCAGCCGAACGAGTAGATGTTCAGCGGCATCCACTTGGGCAGGAAGATGACCTCGGGCGGCATCTCCGGCAGGTCGTCCCAGTCCCACCAGCCGAACAGGGCGAGCCAGATCCGGGTGAAGACCCGGCTGGCGGCCACACCCCCCTCGCCGCGGGACCACTTCGCGGCCAGCGCCATGTGCGCCTCGGCCGGGTCGTCCCCGGCCAGGCGCAGCGCGACATAGGCCTCGATGGTGGCGGACAGGTCGCCGGGACCGCCGTGGAAGGTGGGCCAGGCGCCGTCCTCGCGCTGCTGGGAGCGAATCCAGCGGGCCGAGGCAGCGGTGACCTCCTCGTCGCGGATGCCGAGGAACTCCCGCAGCAGCAGGTCCTCGGCATCCATCGTCACGTTTGTCTCGAGGTCGCCTTTCCACCATCCGTCAGGGTGCTGCCGTGCCAGGAGGTGGTCTGCGGCGCGCTGCACGGCACGCTGCGCCGCCGCCTCTGTGTCGCCGGCTGGAACAGGCTCCGGCTCCGAGGCGCTACTGGCCGAAGGTGTCCGATGGGTTGGCGTCCCTGGACTGCCGTCGGTCGTCGCTGTCATGGCTTCCCCTTTGCAGTTGATACTTCTGCGGTGTCGGGGGCGGCCGTCCGCCGTCACAAGAGTGAAACCGGCGACGTCATACGCTCCACGTCTGTCTTGTTACTTCTCGCGGACCACCACAAAATCCGCCAGGCCCACGAGCTTACGTCGGATTTCTTCCGGCATGTCCATTTTGTCCAGAGCGGCGATGGCGGTCGTGTACTGCCTCCGGGCCTCCTGAGACGTCCACTCCCGACCACCCGCCTCTTCGATCAACGCCGCACGCAGGGCGAACTCTTCCTCGCTGAAGGCATCAGTTTCGGCCTGCCCGGAATTTTTCGCGTCCGCCGCGAGGAGTTCACCGAGCCGTTCGGCCGCGGGGCCGTCGGCGGCGAGCGCCGCGACCACCGGCAGCGACTTCTTACGCTGCCTCAGGTCGCTCCAGGTCTGCTTGCCGGTGGTGGCCGGGTCGCCCCAGATGCCCAGCAGGTCGTCGATCGCCTGGAAGGCCAGCCCCAGGTGGTAGCCGTACTCCTCCAGCGCGTCCGCGTCGGACTCCGACGCGCCGCCGAGCACCGCGCCGATGGAGGAGGCGCAGGCCAGCAGCGCCCCGGTCTTGTTGCCCTCCATCTCCAGGCACTCGGTCACGGCGACCCGCTCGCGGTGCTCGAAGGAGATGTCCTGGGCCTGACCGTCGATCAGCTTGCGGGTGGCGGTGGTCAGCCGGCGGGTGGCCCGCCCGGCGTCCGCGGTGCCCTGCTCCAGCAGGATCTCGTTGGCCAGCGCGAAGAGCGCGTCGCCGACCAGGATCGCCTGGGCCGGGCCGTGCACCTTCCACACCGTGTCCCGGTGCCGGCGCTGCTCGTCACCGTCCATCAGGTCGTCGTGCAGCAGCGAGAAGTTGTGCACCAGCTCCACCGCGACCGCGCCGGGCACCCCGGTCTCCGCGGGCGCCCCGGCGGCCTGCGCCGACAGCAGGGCCAGCGCCGGACGCACCGCCTTGCCGCCGTCGCCGTCCGCGGGCCGGCCGGCCTGGTCGATCCACCCGAAGTGGTACGAGGCCACGGTGTCCATCGGCGGGGCGAGCCGTGCGACGGCCGCGCGAAGCACGGGGGTGGTCAGGATGCGGCCGTTCTCCAGCAGCGCGATCACGCTGTCAGCGGTCACGTTCTCTCCTCTTGTCGCACCAATTGCACTCATGCCGCCTCCAGTACGCCGTGTTCGCAGGGCAGTCCGAGGGCGGACAAGGCTTGTCGGGAGGCGTGCAGGCCGCTGCGCACCGCACCCTCCATCGTCGCGGGCCAGCCGGTGGCGGTCCACGCGCCGGCCAGGTACAGGCCGGGGGCGCGCGTGGCGGGCCCGGGGCGCAGGGCGCCCACGCCCGGGGTGGGCGCGAAGGTCGCGGTGCGTTCACGGGTGACGAAGAAGTCGCGGACCGCGGCGCCGCGGGTGGCCGGCAGCACCCGCTCCAGCTCCGGCAGGTAGCGCCGGCGCAACTCGGCCACCGGCAGGTCGATCTCGTCCTGCACGGCGGACTGGGACAGCGCCACGTACTGGCCGCCGCCGGTGAGCCCGGAACTGGCGGTGCGGTCGAACACCCACTGGACCGGACTGCCGATCGCCGCCATGAACGGCTGCCTCAGCACCTGCCGGTCGTAGATCACATGAACATTGAGGATCGGCGCGGTGCCGATCCGCAAGAGCTTTTCCGGCTGCTCCAGCGCGCCGGCCGGCAGCAGTTCGTGCGTCTCCTGCTGCGGCACCGCCAACACCACGGTGCCGGCCGTCAGTTGTTCACCGCGGCCCGGCCCGGTCTCCACGTCCACACACCACCCGGCGTGGGCGACGTCACGCGCCTCCTCGCCGCCGGCGGCGGGTGCTCCGTCCTGCGGACGGGCCGTCAGACCGGTCGCGCGGGCCCGCAGCAGCACCCGCACCCCCGCCGCGTCCAGGGCCGCGCGGGCCCGGCCGTCGTGCAGGTCGCCGAGCGGCACCGCGGCCCAGCCGATGTCGGCGGCGCCCGGCTCGGACAGCAGTCCGGTCTTGAACACCTTCGCCGCCAGGGCCAGCGAGGACTGGTCCGACGTGGCGTTGAGGGTGGCCACGCCGACCAGGTCCCACAGCGCCTCGATGGTCCGCGCGGACTGGCCGCGCGCGGCGAGCCACTCGCCGAAGTTGATCCCGTCCAGGGCCGGGTCCTTAAGGTCCAGGCCGCGCAGCGCGAGCGCCGCCCGCCCGACCGAGGCCCGCTCGGCCACCGACAGATGGGGGTAGCGCAGCAGGCTCGGCGCCAGGTGCAGCGGCACCGGCAGCGCCACCCGCCCGATCCGGCCGGTCTTCCCGCTGCGCGGGTCGTGGACCGGCACGTCCAGCCGGTCCTGGAGCGTCACCAGGTCGCGGGCCGCGATCCGGTCCAGGAACCACTGGTAGGCGGTGCAGCAGCGCAGGAAGACGTGCTGGCCGTTGTCGACGGTCAACTCGCCGCGCTTGAAGGAGAAGGCGAGGCCGCCCAGCCGCGGCCGGGCCTCGGTGAGCGTCACCCGCACCCCTGCGTCGGCGAGCGCCAGCGCCGCGGTCACCCCGGCCAGGCCGCCGCCGACCACGACGGCGGTACGGCCGGACCCGCCGCGGTCGGGCCGGTCCGCGCCGGCGCCGGCTGCTGCGGCCTGCGGGCCGGATCGGGTCGTGGTCATGCGCGCTCTCCTCGGGCCGTACCAGGCGGGGTACGGCGGACCGTCGCGGAAGGTGACGCCGTACGCGCCGCCAGGGTTGCCCGGCCCGGCCGCGGGCACGCGGGCAGCCGCCGCACACCCGTACGGAGAGCAGCCTCCCGGGCCGGCGGCGCGGTCCGGGAGCGGGCAAGGGCGTACGGCGCGGTGGAACCCGCTTGGTGCACGCGGGTCGGTCTCACACGTCCCTCCGCGGATCGGCGGCGGAGGCGGGAGCAGCGGTACGGGCGGTGCGGCGGGCGTCCAGCCCCGCCAGGCCGCGGACGGCGACGTACGCCTTCTCCCGGCCGGGCAGCGACACGCGGCCGCGCAGCACCGCCGCGGGGTCGGCGGCGAACCGCTCCAGCAGCCGCCGGTAGATCCCCGCCATCGCGGCCACGCAGGCGCCGCTGCGGCGGTCGAGCATCGGCAGCAGCCGGTATCCGGTGGCGAACAGCGCGCGGGCCCGGCGTACTTCGAACTCGACCAGGCCGGCGAAGTCAGAGCCGGCCGGCGGGGTGTCGTGGTGGAAGCCGTCGGCGCAGCCGAACTTCGCCAGGTCCTGCGCGGGCAGGTACGTGCGTCCGTTGCCGGCGTCCTCGCGGACGTCGCGCAGGATGTTGGTGAGCTGGAGGGCGAGGCCGAGCGTGTCGGCGTATTCGGCGGCACGTGCGTGATCGTGCCCATTCACCGTGCCGAAAACGCCCAATGAGACCCTACCGATAGCTCCCGCCACACAGCGGCAGTAAACGGCCAGGTCGTCCCAGGTCTCGTAGGTCTCACCGCGGACGTCCATCTGGACGCCGTCGATGAGCTCGCCGAGCCCGCCCAGCGGGATCGGGAAGAGCGCGCAGGCGTCGGCGAGGGCGACGGCCACCGGGTCGGTGTCGTCCTCCTCGACCTCGTGGGCCTCCACACGGTGCAGCAGGGTGCGGGCCTCCTCCAGCCGGCGGAGCTTCTCCTCCGGCGGCAGCCCGCCGTCCCCGATGTCGTCGACCCGGCGGGAGAACGCGTAGACCGCCGACATCGCCTGGCGCTTCGCCGTGGGCAGCAGGCGGATTCCGTAGGCGAAGTTGCGGGCCTCGTGCCCGGTCACGGTCTCGCAGTACTTGTATGCAGCAAGCACCTGTCCGGACGTGTGCGCGGAACCGTTCACGGTCCGGGTCACCCCTCTCTTCGCAATGTCGACCCCACCTCACGCAGCAGGACGGACTTGGTGGCCTTCGGGGAACTCGACAGCACGTCGTATCCCGCGTCCTCCAC
The DNA here is from genome assembly GCF_057708105.1 of Actinacidiphila sp. bgisy144. Classification (NCBI taxonomy): domain Bacteria; kingdom Bacillati; phylum Actinomycetota; class Actinomycetes; order Kitasatosporales; family Streptomycetaceae; genus Actinacidiphila; species Actinacidiphila sp. bgisy144. The sequence continues at coordinate 73,682 of NZ_JBYIRM010000041.1, forward strand.
CGCCCGCAGTGCCGCACGGCCACCGCCGACGAATCCGGCGAGCAGCAGTCTGAGCCGGCCTCGGACGCTGCGGACCAGGGCACCGCCCTCGCCCAGCAGGTCACGGGCCCGCCCGGCTTCGAACGCGACCAGCTCGCGCACCTTCTCCCCCGCGCTCGGCGCGGCGAGGTCGGCCTCGTCCACCGAGAAGAGTTTCATGTCCTCCTGCGGGAGGTACACCCGGTCCCTGCCAAGGTCCTCCGCGACATCCTGGAGGTGCTCGACAATCTGCAGCGCGGTGCACACCGCGTCCGAGCGCCTGACCCGTTCCGGGGTGGAGGTGCCGGTGATGGACAGCACCAGCCGGCCCACCGGATTGGCGGACAGCTCGCAGTAGGCGAGCAGGTCGGCGTAGGTGGCGTACCGGCTGACCTGCTGGTCCTGCCGGTTGGCGGCGATCAGGCCGAGGAAGGGCTCAGGGGTGAGCCGGTGCTGACGCACCGTCGGGCGCAGCGCGAGCAGCAGCGGGTGGCGCGGGGTGCCGTCGAAGACCCGGTGCAGGTCGGCCTCGAAGGCGTCGAGCATCGCCAGCCGGTCGCCGGCCGCCTCGGCGGGCAGGCCGAGCCGGACCGCGTCGGGCCGGCCGCCGTCGGCCAGGTCGCCGTCCCCGATGTCGTCTACCAGCCGGGCGAACCCGTAGACGGCCATCAGGTCCTGGCGCCAGGCACGCGGAAGAATCCGGGGTGCCACGGGGAAGTTCTCGCGCGCGGCCTTGTCCAGGACGGCACGGGAGGCGACGTCCCCGGTCACCGCGGGCTTCCCGGCGCACAGGCGGCGAGCGCGCCCCGGAGCAGGATGGTCCCGATCTTCATGGCCGCCACATCCCCCGTTCTACACTGCCCCGTCGAAACTTCCCATTTCGGACACGCCGCACCTTCGCATACGGACACCCGTACGCGGATATCGATCATCAGCAGGCTCCCAGCACCGGTACAGCTTACGTCGGAGGCTTACCCGGCGTACGCGGGGGGCGCGCCCCGTTCAGCGGGTGACAACACCCCACCACAACAACCGATCCCCGCCGGATCATCCGGCGGGGATCAGGTTTTCCGGAAAACTTCCCCGGTCCGGGCCGCAATGCGGACCGAGCCGGACAGAGCCGGACAAGGCGCGGCGGACGGCGCCGAAGGTACGGCGCCCCACCGGACCGGGTCCGCATTCCGACGCCCCGTCACTTTCCGTCGTAGGC
>NZ_JBYIRM010000042.1:0-73928 GCF_057708105.1 Actinacidiphila sp. bgisy144
CGCCCCCCCCCCCCCCCCCCCCCCCCCCCCCCCCGCGGCCACCCGCGCCGGTCGCGTGCCTCCGCCCGCCGGGGTGGCCGCCGCAGGCGCCGGGCAGGAATCCGGCCGAGGAGGTGGCGACATGGCACCGTTCGCCCCGGGAACGACGGTCGTCCGCAGGGACGTCTTCCGAGGCAGGGTCTGGAGCGCCCAGGCGCTCCGCGTGGTGAACGACGACCCCGAAGCGCTGGTCGCGGCCTGCCGCCCCGGCGCCCAGTCCCTGGCCCCGGCGGCCTGGATCGCGACGCAGGTGTCCGGGCAGCGGGTCGGGCGGATGCGGGCGCTGGACGACCTCGCCTCGGGCGACTGGCGGCTGGGCCGCTGGACCTGGCAGGACACCGTCCTGCTGCTCTGGAACCCCCCGGCGACGTACTTCAGCGTCAACGCCTTCTACACGCCCGACGGCGACCACCGCCTCGACCACTGGTACGTCAACTTCCAGCGGCCGCTGCGCCGCACCGGCCTCGGCTTCGACACCTTCGACCTCCTCCTCGACCTCGTCGTCAGCCCCGACCTCTCCCGGTGGACCTGGAAGGACGAGGACGAGTACGCCCAGGGGCGCCGGCTCGGCGTCGTCGACGACACCGACCACGCCGCCGTCGAGGCCGCCCGCGACCAGGTGCTGGCCATGATCAAGAGCGCCGACGGGCCCTTCGCCCCCGCCGCGGGCTGGCACCGGTGGACCTCCTCCGCCAGCTGGCCGACGGCGCTCCTCCCCGCCGCCTCCGCGATCCCCTGACGCCGCGGGGGGCGCGGGCGCGGCCGCGGTTCCGGCCGGACCGGGGGACGTAACAGGTCGGGCGTGGCATCGTTTCGTGTTGTAGCGGGTCCGACGAAGGGGTCCGCGGCCTGTCCCGGAAGGAGCGCGGCATGCGCATGGCCGGTCCGCTGTATGCCCTGTACACGCGGCGGTTGCGCCGCAAGGTCGCCGCGTCCGGGCCGCTGCCGCGGCACATCGGGCTGATCATGGACGGCAACCGGCGCTGGGCCCGGCAGATGGGCCTGGCCAGCCCGAGCCAGGGGCACCGGGCGGGCGGCGAGCACGTGGAGGAGGTGCTCGGCTGGTGCGACCGGCTGGGCGTGACCCACGTGACGGTGTTCGTGTGCTCCACGGAGAACCTGGCCCGCCGCGACAGCGCCGAAGTGGCGTTCCTGATGGGCCTGATCGAGGACCTGGTCGGCCGGCGCCTGGCCGGGGCCGGCGCCCGCCGCCAACTGCACGTCGCGGGAACGCTGGACGCGCTGCCCGACCGTACCGCCCGCGTGCTGAAGGAGGCGGTGGCCGCGACGAGCGGCTGCGCGACCGGTGCGCACGTCACCCTCGCCATCGGCTACGGCGGCCGCCAGGAAGTGGTCGACGCGCTGCGCGAACTGCTCTACGAGCAGGCCGAGTCGGGCCGCACCCTGGGCGAACTCGCCGACGAGATCGACCTCGACGACGTGGCCCGGCACCTGTACACCGCCGGGCAGCCCGACCCCGACCTGGTCATCCGCACCAGCGGCGAGCAGCGGATGTCCAACTTCCTGCTGTGGCAGAGCGCCCACGCCGAGCTGTACTTCTGCGAGGCCTACTGGCCCGCCTTCCGCGAACTGGACTTCCTCCGCGCCGTCCGCAGCTACGCCGACCGCCGCAGCTCCTCCCCCACCCCGTAAGCCCCCGCCCGGTTTGGGCCCGGTGCTCCCGCCGCACCTCTTCCGCCCGGACAACGCCCGGGACACGGCCGCTTCCCCGTTGGTACGGTCGTCACTCCCGCCGTGCGGCACGGCCGCGGGAGCGCGAGGATCTGGGGGGATCTGTGAGCAGCCGGTCGATCGTCCGACGCGTGTCCACGGCCACGGCGGCGGCCCTTCTCGTGCCGTTGGCGCTGGCGTCGTGCCAGGGCTCCGCGCCCTCGAACCACCGGGGTCACGTGACTGCGCGCCCCACGCCGTCGGCGGACCCGCACACCGCCGACCCCGACCCGCGGCATCTGGCGCTGGGCGACTGCTTCACCGCGGACCGCACGCTCACCCTCATCGGTGCGACGATGCCCCTCGCGCCCGTGCACATCGTGCCGTGCACGAGCCGGCACGACGCCGAGGTGTACGGCCGGTTCACCTTCTACCAGGGCCGCCTGCCCTACCCCTCCTCGGAGGACCTGACGGACACCGCCGAGGGCGACTGCGAGAACCTCGTGACGCCCTACGACATGGACAGCTGGACCCTCTCCCCGACGGAGGTCCTGGCCCGCTCCCTCCTGCCGACGCGGGCGGAGTGGGCCGCGGGCGACCAGGACATCATCTGCTACTGGACGCACCGCGACGGCACGAGCGACGTCTCGCTGCGCCGCGACCGGACCACGCTCGACCCCGACCAGTACGCCTACCTCGACGCCACCGACCGGCCGGAGACCGCCCTCGCGCAGGACCCGGCGTCGCAGGGCGAGAACGACCTGTCCTCCTACCAGTTGTGGGCGGGCGGCATGGCCGACTCGCTCACCATCGAGGCGCAGTTGCTGCGCCGGCGCACCTGGCCCGCACGCGCAAGGGGCCCGCTCGACGCGCTGCTGCGCCGCGTCGACCTGCTCGCCGGGCGGTGGCGCGACGCTTCGGAGGACAGCACCCGCGCATCGATCAGGCGCGACACCCGTGCCCTCCGGAGCGAGGACTCGGTGCAGCAGGAGCGCGCCGTCCGCCAGGCGCTCGGCCTCACCGCCACCCGCGCGCGCTGACACCGCTTCATCACGGGTTGGGCGGGGGCGGGGCCGCGGGGGGCTTGACGCTTGGCTGGGGGCGGGCCTATTTTGACATGCAGATAGGAAAGTTTACTAACAGTGAATTGGGGGAGGATGGCGCGCATGGCTGGCACTCCCGGAACGCCGCGCGTCCTGCGCGCCATGAACGACCGCGCCGCGCTCGACCTCCTGCTGGAGCACGGCACGCTCTCGCGTACCCGCATCGGCAAGCTCACCGGCCTGTCGAAGCCCACCGCGTCGCAGTTGCTCGCGCGGCTGGAGGCGGCCGGGCTGGTGCTGGCCACCGGCACCACCGCGGGCCGCCCGGGGCCCAACGCCCAGTTGTACTCGGTGAACCCGGCGGCCGCCTACGTCGCCGGGCTCGACGTGAAGACCGAGCGGATCAGGGCCGCGGTCGCCGACATCACCGGCCGCACGGTCGGCGACTTCCGGCTGCCCACGCCGACCCACCCGGCCGGCAGCGCCGTGCCGCAGGTGGTGCAGGCGCTGGAGGGCGCGCTGAAGGCCGCCGGGCTCGGCCGCGCCGACCTGCACCGGGTGGTGATCGGCACCCCCGGCGCGTTCGACCCGAGCACCGGGCGGCTGCGCTACGCCAGCCACCTGCCCGGCTGGCACTCCCCCAGCCTGCTCGACGAGCTGGCCGCGGCGCTGCCGATCCCGCTGGAGTACGACAACGACGTGAACCTCGCCGCGATCGCCGAGCAGCGCCTCGGCGCGGCCCGCGGCCACGGGGACTTCGCGCTGCTGTGGAACGAGGAGGGCATCGGCGCGGCCTTCGTCCTCGGCGGGCGGCTGCACCGCGGCTGGACCGGCGGCGCCGGCGAGGTCGGCTTCCTGCCGGTGCCCGGCACCCCCCTGGTCCGCAACGTCGCCAAGGCCAACAACGGCGGCTTCCAGGAGCTGGCCGGGTGCAACGCGGTCCTGCGCATCGCCCGCGAACTCGGGATCGACGTGCCGGACGGCAGCCTGGAGGACGCCGCGGCCGAACTGCTGCGCCGGGCCGCGGACTTCCACCAGGAGGCGGCCGGCGCGGACGGCGGCGGCGAACCCGCGGGCCCGTACGCGGAGTTGCTGGCCCGCTGCGCCACCGGGCACGCCATCGGCCTCGCCTCGATCGTCGCGGTGCTCGACCCTGAACTGATCGTGCTGGCCGGCGACGTCACGGTCTCCGGCGGCGAGCCGCTGCGCGCCTTGATCCAGTCCGAGCTGGCCGAACTGGCCGTACCCCGGCCTCGGTTGGTGCTCGGCACCGTCGCGCTGCACCCCGTGCTGAGCGGCGCCCTGGAGAGCGCGCTCGCCACCACCCGCGACGAGGTGTTCGACACCTCCCGCTGACCCCGCACCCGCGACCGCACCCGTGGCGGCCACCACACCCACGGGAATCCGACCCGGCGGCCGCCGTTCTCGTGACGGCCCCGGTGGTCGTGGTCCTCTTCCTCGCATTCGCACAGAAAGCCTTCATCGAAGGTGTGACGCTGACAGGAGTCAAAGGTTGAAACTCGCAGTCGTGGGCGGCGGTTCCACCTACACGCCCGAACTGGTCGACGGGTTCGCGCGGTTGCGGGAGACGCTGCCGGTGGAGGAGCTGGTGCTGATCGACCCGGCCGCCGAAAGGCTGGAGCTGGTCGGCGGGCTGGCCCGGCGGATCTTCGCGAAGCAGGGGCACCCCGGGCGGATCGTCACCACCGACGACGTCGCCGCGGGCGTGGCCGGCGCCGACGCGGTCCTGCTCCAACTGCGCGTCGGCGGACAGGCCGCGCGCAACCAGGACGAGACCTGGCCGCTGGAGTGCGGCTGCGTCGGCCAGGAGACCACCGGCGCGGGCGGGCTCGCCAAGGCGATGCGCACCGTGCCGGTGGTGCTCGACATCGCCGAGCAGGTGCGCAGGACCGCCCCGGACGCCTGGATCATCGACTTCACCAACCCGGTCGGCATCGTCACCCGGGCGCTGCTCCAGGCCGGGCACAAGGCGGTCGGCCTATGCAACGTGGCCATCGGCTTCCAGCGGAAGTTCGCCCGGCTGCTGGACGTCACCCCCGAGCAGGTGCACCTCGACCACGTGGGCCTGAACCACCTCACCTGGGAGCGCGGGGTGCGGCTGGGCGGACCGGACGGCGCGGACGTGCTGCCGCGGCTGCTCGCCGAGCACGGCGACGCCATCGCCGAGGACCTGCACATGCCGCGCACCCTGGTGGACCGGCTCGGCGTCGTGCCGTCGTACTACCTGCGCTACTACTACGCGCACGACGCGGTGGTGCGCGAGCTGGGCACCAAGCCGTCGCGGGCCGCCGAAGTCGCCGCGATGGAGAAGCAGTTGCTGGCGATGTACGGCGACCCGGCGCTGGACGAGAAGCCGGAGTTGCTGTCCAAGCGGGGCGGCGCCTTCTACTCCGAGGCGGCCGTCGCGCTCGCCGCCTCGCTGCTGCGCCCGCCGTCGCCGTCGTGGACCGGCGACGTGCAGGTGGTCAACACCTACAACAACGGCACGCTGCCCTTCCTGCCGGACGACGCCGTCGTCGAGGTGCCCGCGCGGGTGGACGGCACCGGCGCCACCCCGCTGCCGGTGCCGCCGCTGGAGCCGCTCTTCGCCGGCCTGGTCGCGAGCGTCACCGCGTACGAGGACCTGGCGCTGGACGCGGCGCTGCGCGGCGGCCGGGACCGGGTCTTCGCCGCGCTGCTGGCCCACCCGCTGATCGGCCAGTACGCGTACGCCGACGGCCTGACCGACCGGCTGATCGCGCACAACCGGGAGCACTTCGCGTGGGCGTGACATCCGAGCCGCTCGTCCCCGGCGGCGTCCTCGCCGTCGACGCGGGCAACAGCAAGACCGACGTGGCGCTGGTCGCCGCCGACGGACGGGTGCTGGGCGGCGCCCGCGCCGGCGGCTTCCAGCCGCCGGTCACCGGGGTCGACCGGGCCGTGGCGGTCGTCGCCGACGCGGTGGAGCGCGCGGCCGCGGCCGCCGGGCTGCCCGCGGCGGGCGACCGCGGCGGCCGGCCACTGGCCGAGCACACCTCGGCGTGCCTGGCCAACGCCGATCTGCCGGTCGAGGAGCGGCAGTTGCGGCAGGCGCTGCACGCGCGCGGCTGGGCGCGCGAGACCCACGTCGCCAACGACACGTTCGCGGTCCTGCGGGCGGGCGTGGCGCAGCCGCGCGGCGTCGCCGTGGTGTGCGGCGCCGGGATCAACTGCGTCGGGCTGCTGCCGGACGGGCGCACCGCGCGCTTCCCCGCGATCGGGAAGATCTCCGGTGACTGGGGCGGCGGTTCGGGCCTGGCCGAGGAGGCGCTGTACCTCGCCGCGCGCGCCGAGGACGGCCGGGGCGGCCCGACCGCGCTGGCCGCGGCGCTGCCCGCGCACTTCGGGCTGCGCACCATGTACGAGCTGATCGAGGCGCTGCACCTGGCGCACATCCCGTACGAGCGGCGGTACGAGCTGACGCCGGTGCTCTTCGCGACCGCCGACGCGGGCGACCCGGTGGCCCGGTCCGTCGTCGACCGGCAGGCCGAGGAGGTGGTCGCGCTCGCCACGGTCGCGCTGCGGCGGCTGGAACTCCTCGACGACGAGGTGGACGTGGTGCTCGGCGGCGGAGTGCTGGCGGCGGGCAACGCTCGGCTGCTGGACGGCGTCACCGCCGGGCTCGCCGCGGCCGCGCCCAAGGCCCGCGCGCACGTGGTCACCGCGCCCCCGGTGCTCGGGGCGGCACTGCTCGGGCTGGACCGCACCGCGGCCCCGCCCGACGCGCACACCGCGCTGCGCGCGCACTACCGCTAGAGCGGGGACCGGGGGCCGGGCCCGGGGCACAGGGTGGCCAGGAACCGCGCGGCGGCCCCAGGCGTGTGCAGAGGTAGCAGACGGCAGCCATACTGCTGCTGCACACCGAACGCTCTGTGGGGAGGGTGCGTGACGCAGACGCCAACCGGCAACACCACGGGCACGGCACAGGTGCCGGCGCCGGTACCGGGCCAGGCGCGGGGCCACCAGGGCGCCCCCGCCCACCCGTTGCCGCCGGCTGCGCACGCCCCGCGCCGCGCCGCCTGGCGGGAGTCCCTCACCCGGGTGCGCGCGGCGGCCACCACGGAGCCGGGCCGGCTGCGGGTGGTCGGCGCGGTACTGGCCGTCGTCGTGGTCGCCTTCGGCGCCGTCACCGCGTGGCAGGTCGCCGAACGGCAGTCCGCGGCGGGCAACGTGATCGACCACAGCGGCCCGCTCAGCGCCAACGCCGCCGAGATCTACCGGTCCCTCGCCGACGCGGACGCCACCGTCGCGGGCGGTTTCCTCGTCGGCGGCGAGGAGCCGAAAGCGGTCTCCGACCGCTACCAGCGGGACATCACCACCGCCGCCGAACTCATCGCCGACGCCGCCGCGAACAGCGCCGGGTCCAAGGAGGCGCGCACCCAGATCGCCGCCCTCAACAGCCAACTCCCGCACTACACCGAGCTGGTGGCGACCGCGCAGGCCGACAACCGGCAGGGCCTGCCGCTCGGCGGCGCCTACCTGCGCTACGCCGACCAGCAGATGCGCAAGCAGGGCGGCCTGCTGGACGCGGCCGACAAGCTCTACCAGGCGGAGAACGGCCGGCTCGGCGCCGACTACGCCGACGCGAAGGCCCTGCCGTACGCGTCGTGGGCGCTGGGGGTGATCGCGCTGGGCACGCTGGTGTGGGCGCAGCGGCGGCACTACCGCCGCACCAACCGGGTGTTCAACCAGGGCATGCTGACCGCGACGGCGGCGACGTCGGTGGTGCTGCTGTGGCTGGTCGCCGCGCACACCGTGGCCCGTACCGACCTCGCGGACTCCTACCACCACGGCGCGCAGTCGATGCAGGTGCTCAACAACGCCAGGACCGACGTGCTCCAGGCCCGCGGCGACGAGAACCTGACGCTGGTCGCGCGCGGTTCGGGCGACGCGTACGAGGAGAGCTTCAGCAAGGAGATGGACGCGCTGGCCGGGCCGGCCGCCGGCGACCGGGCGGGCCGGGGCAGCGAGTTGGCGCAGGCACTGGCGCTGGCCGACAAGGAGGCCGGGCGCGCCCCGGTACGCTCCGCGATCGCGAACGTGGCCGAGTGGCGGCAGCGCCACACCGACGAGCGGTCGGCCGACGACAGCGGTGACTACACCACCGCGGTTGCCGAGGTGATCGGCGGGAAGAAGAGCAGCGGCGCCACCGTCACCGAGACCACCGCGCAGACCTTCGACGCGGTCGACACCAGCCTGGGCAAGGCCGTCGCGCAGGAGCAGCAGGAGTTCCACCAGGCCGCGACGGACGGGCGCGGCGCGCTCGCCCTGCTGCCGGTCGGCGCCGGGGTGCTCGCACTGCTCGCCGCGGGCGCGGCGGTCATCGGCGTCGGGCGGCGCCTGTCGGAGTACCGGTGAGCGCCATGCGCACGGACACACGTACCCCGGGGCGGGGCCGGTCCGGCCGGGCCGGGAGCAGGGAGGTCGCGATGAGCCGTACAGCACGCGGATGGGGCGGGGTCGCGGCGATGGCGGCGGCGTGCGCGCTGACCGTCACGGCGGCGCTGGGCCCGCTGGGCGTGGGGCCGCTCGGCGGCGGTTCGGCCGCCGGGGACACCCCGGGGGTCGCCACGGGCCGGACCGTGCACGTCCAGGACGCCGCCGCCACCGACGCCGGCAGCTGCACCACGCCCGAGGCGAGCCTGTCGCCGTCGTCCGGCAGCACCGACGGCGCCGCCGTGGAGCGGATCAGGAAGCGCGGCCGGCTCATCGTCGGCGTGGACCAGAACAGCTACCTGTGGGGCTTCCGCGACCCGGAGACCGGCGCCATCACGGGCTTCGACATCGACATCGTCAAGGCCATCGCCCAGAACATCCTGGGCAGTTCGGCGAAGGTGCAGTACCTGACCGTGCCGACCGACAAGCGGGTGCCGGACATACAGGACCACAAGGTCGACATGGTGGTGCGCACCATGTCGATCACCTGCGACCGGCTGAAGCAGGTCGCGTTCTCCATCGCCTACTTCGAGGCGGGACAGCAGCTGCTGGTGCCCAAGGACTCCGCGATCACCGGCTTCGACGACAGCCTGGCCGGCAAGCGGGTGTGCACCGCCAGCGGCTCGACCGGGTACGCGAAACTCCAGCAGGGCGCCCACGGCGCGCGCGTCACCACCGTCGACAACCAGCTCGACTGCCTGGTGCTGCTCCAACTCGGCCAGGTCGACGCGGTGTTCACCGACAACGCGCTCGCCGCCGGACAGGCCGCGCAGGACCCGACGGTGCACCTCGTCGGCCAACCGGTCACCAAGGAGCCGTACGGTGTGGCCATGAACCTGGACGACCAGGACCTGGTGCGCCGGGTCAACCAGGTGCTGGCGGCCTATGAGGCGGGCGGCGCGGACAGCGCCTGGATGCACGCGTACGAGACCTGGCTCGCCAAGGACCTGCCGGGGGTCACCGGACCGCCGGCGCCGACGTACAAGTAGCGGCAGGAAGCGCCCGGTAGGACATATCAGCAGGACGTACCCGTAGGACGTACCAGTAAGGCCGACCGGCGGACGGGAAGAGAAAGAGGGTGTGATGGCGGTCGCGGGAGCCTCCGGCCCGGTCATGGGCCGGGAGGATGTCGATCTTGCGCTGGAACGGCTCGGCGCCGAGCACGAAGCCGTCGAGACCTCCCTACTCGCCCTCCAGGACCACTCCGGGCGCAGACTGCTCGAAGGCGCCGAGCTGACCGGCGTCACCAAGGAGCGGTGGGAGCGCACCGACACGGCGATCACCGCGCTGTGGGCGCACTTCGACGCGTACACCGCCGCGCTGGACACCGCCCGCGAGCTGCGGGCCCGCCGCCGCTGGCCGACCCAGACCGAACTGGCCAGGCTCACCGAGCTGTTGCGCGGCGACGGCATCACCGTGGTCGGCGCGGCCGTGCCGGACCACGAGCGCTCGCTGACCGGACCGGCCCGCGCCACCGAGCAGTTGAGCCTGGACGAGCTGGTCCGCCGGATGAACACCTGGTACGACCAGGCCATGGAGACCGTGGCCGCCGCGGACGCGGTGTGGTCCGCGCTGCCGGCCAGGATCGACCTGCTGGCCGCCGAGACGCAGCGGGTGCGCTCACTGGCCCACTCGGTGGGCGTCCGCCCGGGCGAGCACCCCGCCGGGGACGAACTGGAGTCGCTGGTAGCGGAGTTGAAGGAGCTGCGGGCCCGTACGGTGGCCGACCCGCTGGCCTTCTGGAACCCGCGGCCGGCCCCCGGCCGCCCCGACACTTCGGGCTACGACGACGCGGGGCGGCGGCTGGAGGAGATCCGGCGCGAGGTCGAGGCGGTGCTGCACGTGCGCGACGACGCCGAGCACCGGCTCGGGCGGCTGCGGGACGTGATGTCACGGGCCGACCGCACCCTCACCGAGGCGCGCGGCGCCCGGGTGGAGGTGCTCTCGAAGATCCTCGCCTCCGACGTGCCCGCGGTCAGCGGCCCGGCCGCCGCACTGCACGAACGGCTCGCCGCGGCCGAGGAGTTCGCCCGCACCGCGCAGTGGCACCGGCTCTCCCCGCTGCTCGACAGCCTGGAGGGCCACGCGGACGAGGAACTGCTGCGCGCCCGCGAGTCGTTGACCGCGGTCACCGCCCCGCTGGCGGTCCGGGCGGAACTGCGCGGCCGCCTGGACGCCTACCGGGCGAAGGTGGCCCGGCTCGGCATGGCCGAGGACCCGGTGCTGATCGAACGGTACGACCAGGCACGGCGGTTGCTGTGGACCGCGCCCTGCGACCTGGGCGCGGCCGAACGGGCGGTGCGCCGCTACCAGCAGGCCGTCAGCGACCTGGGCGGCACCCCGCGCACCCCCACCGACCGGAGCCCGGCATGAAGGCGCCCGCGGGGACGGCACCGGGGACGGCCTCGGGTGCGGCATCGGGGACTGCCTCGGACACGTCTACGAATGCGGGCTCGCGTGCGATCGCGGGCCGGCGCGCGAGAATCGGCAGCGTCACCACGACCGGCGTACCGGTCGGCATCATGAGCGGCAGTGCGGCAGCGGCAGTCAGGGACCGGGACAGAAACAGGGAAGGCTGAGGGGGAGACCGTGAGCGAGTGCCAGCGACCCGGCTGCGGCGGGACCTTGGAGGACATGGGCGGCGGCGACCTGTACTGCGACACCTGCGGGCTGGCTCCGGCCGCGGCCGCGCCACCGGCCGCCCCGGTGGGCAGCGCGGGTGCGGGCGCGGGATCGGGTGCGGCGGGCGGCTCAGGCTCCGGTGCAGGCTTCGGTGCGGGCTCGGGCGGCTCCGGCGGCTCGGGCGGCACCTCCGTCCCCGGCACGTCCTCCGCACCCTCCGCACCCTCCTCCCGCTCCTCGCGCTCCTCCCAGGCCTCCCGCCGGTCGGTCTCCGGGCGGCTCTCCCAGTCCCTCGCCGGCAGCTCCACCGGCCGCTCGGTGTCCGTGCGCAGCACCCGCGGCAGCGGCTCCGGCCCCACCCGCGGCAAGCTGGGCGCCGGCCTGGTCCCGGTACCCACGGTGCCGCGGGCCGACCCGGCCGCCGCCGTGCTGGCCAACCCCGAGGTGCCCGAGCGCAAGCGCTTCTGCAGCAAGGGCGAGTGCGGGGCGCCGGTGGGCCGCAGCCGCGAGGGGCGGCCCGGCCGTACCGAGGGCTACTGCACCAAGTGCGGGCACCCGTACTCCTTCACGCCCAAGCTGCGCCCGGGCGACGTGGTGCGCGGCCAGTACGACGTGGCGGGCTGCATCGCGCACGGCGGCCTCGGCTGGATCTACCTCGCCCGGGACCGCGCGGTCGCCAACCGCTGGGTCGTGCTCAAGGGCCTGCTCGACACCGGCGACGAGGACGCGCTGGCCGCCGCGGTCTCCGAGCGGCGCTTCCTCGCCGAGATCGAGCACCCCAACATCGTGCGGATCTACAACTTCGTCGAGCACCTCGACCAGCGCACCGGCACCCTCGACGGCTACATCGTCATGGCGTACGTCGGCGGCAAGTCGCTCAAGCAGATCGCCAACGAGCGCCGCACCCCCGACGGCAGGCGCGAACCGCTGCCGGTCGCCCAGGCGATCGCGTTCGCCATCGAGGCGCTGGACGCGCTCGGCCACCTGCACAGCCGCAACCTGCTGTACTGCGACTTCAAGGTGGACAACGCGATCCAGACCGAGGACCGGCTCGAACTGATCGACATGGGCGCGGTGCGCCGCATGGACGACACCGAGTCGGCGATCTACGGCACGGTCGGCTACCAGGCGCCGGAGATCGCGGAGGTCGGCCCGTCCGTCGCCTCCGACCTGTACACCGTCGCCCGCACCCTGGCCGTGCTGACCTTCGACTTCCAGGGCTACAGCAACATCTTCGTCGACAGCCTGCCCGACCCCGACAAGATCGAGGTCTTCCAGCGCTACGAGTCGTTCTACCGGCTGCTGGTGCGCGCCACCGACCCGGACCCGCACAAGCGGTTCTCCTCGGCCGAGGAGATGTCCGACCAGCTGCTGGGGGTGCTGCGCGAGGTCGTCGCCCTGGAGTCGGGCACCCCGCGCCCGGCGCTGTCCACCCTGTTCGGGCCGGAACTGCGGGTGGTGGACACGGAGTTGGTGCGGCCGCTGACCGGTGACACCTCGCGGCTGGGCGCGTCGCGGCCGCCGGACGCGCCACGCCGGCCCCGCGCGGACCGGGGCAGGCGGGCGATCCCGGCGCAGGCCGGACCCGCGGGCGCCCCGGCCGTACCCGGTGCGGCGGGCGGCGGCCCCCTTCCCGTCCCCGGCGCCGTGCCCGGCGCCGTCCCCGTCCCCGTCCCCGTCCCCGGGCGGCCGATCGTCTCCCGGCTCGACGCGGCCGCGGCCGTCCTGGCGCTGCCCGTCCCGCACGTCGACACCGCCGACCCCAACGCCGGCTTCCTGGCCGGCATAGCGGCCGCGGCACCCGGCGAGGCGGTGGCCGCGCTCCGGTCCGCGCCGGTCGACTCCGTGGAGAAGCGGCTGCGCGCGGTGCGGGCCCACCTGGAGCTGGACGACCTGCCGGGCGCCCGCGAAGTGCTGCGCGGCCTCGACGAGTCCGAGGACAGCGCCGACTGGCGGGTGGTCTGGCACCGCGGGCTGGTCGCGCTGTGCACCGCCGACCACGCCACCGCGGCGCTCAGCTTCGACGCGGTCTACGACGCGTTCCCCGGCGAGCCCGCGCCGAAGCTGGCGCTGGGCATCTGCGCGGAGGTACTCGGGCAGCTCGACAACGCCGCCGAGTACTACCGCCTGGTGTGGACCACCGACCACAGCTATGTCAGCGCGGCCTTCGGGCTGGCCCGGGTGCTGCTGAAGTCCGGCGACCGGGCCGGGGCGGTGCGCGCGCTGGAGTCGGTGCCCGAGTCGTCCATCCACTACACCGCCGCCCGGGTGGCCGCCGTCCGGGCCCGGCTGCGCGACCGGGGCCCGCAGGAACCGCTGCTGCCGGACCTGTACTCCGCGGCCCACCAGGTCGAGGCCCTCCAGCGGCAGGGCCTGGACCACGACCGCCGCGAACAGCTCGCCACCGAGGTGTACGGCAGCGCGCTGGACTGGCAGCTGGCCGGCCGGGCCGGCGCGGGGGGTGCGGAGGGCGCGCCCGCGGTGCCGCTGCTCGGCGTCGCGCTGGACGAGCGCGGACTGCGGTTCGGCCTGGAGCGGTCCTACCGGGTGCTCGCCCGGCTGGCCGGCCAGACCGGTACGAGGATCGAACTGGTGGAGCGGGCCAACCGCTTCCGCCCCAGGACCTGGGTGTGAACCGATGCCACCACTGCCCGAGTCGGCGCACAAGGCGCCCGCGGCCCGCCCGGCGATCTGCCCGGGCTGCTCCGAACCGCACGACCCCGGGGACCGGTTCTGCGGTGCCTGCGGCCGCGATCTGAGCGCGCCGCCGCCGGTCGCGCCAGTCTCCCCGGAGGCCGCCGGGGAGCCGGCGGACGGGGCGGACGGCGAGGGCGGTTCGGACGGCGCGGGCAGCTCGCACGACGCGGGCGGTTCGGGCGGCGGCGACACCACCAGCTCCTTCGTGCTCGCTCCCCCGCGGGGTGCCGCCTCCCCGCCGCCCTCCTCCGACGCCACACTCCCGCTCGGCTTCTCCGCCCACGGCGCCGACAGCACCGGTGCTACGGGCAGCCGGGGTACGGGCAACGGCGGTACGGGCAAGGACAGCACGGGCAGCGGCCACCCGGAGGCACCGTACGGCCCGGTCTGCGTGGCCTGCGGCGTCGGCGGCGTGGACGACGACGGCTACTGCGAGCACTGCGGGCACGCCCAGCCCCGCCAGCGCGACCACCAGGAACGGGAGTTGGCGGGCGTCGCCGCGGTCAGCGACCGCGGGCTGCGCCACCACCGCAACGAGGACGCCTTCGCCCTGGCCACCGCCGCCCTGCCGGGGGGCGCCGCCGCCGTCGCGGCCGTGGTGTGCGACGGCGTGTCCACCGCGTACCGCCCCGACGACGCCTCCGCCGCCGCGGCCACCGCGGGCAGCGACGCCCTGGTCGCCGCCCTGGAACGCGGCACCGCGCCCGACGACGCGATGCGCGAGGCGCTGCTGACCGCCTTCGACGCGGTCGGCGCGCTCGCCGCGGAGGAGCCCAAGGAGCCGATCCACCGCAACTCCCCGGCGTGCACCTACGTCAGCGCGGTCGTCACCGGCCAGGTCTTCACCGTCGGCTGGATCGGCGACAGCCGCGCGTACTGGGTGCCCGACGACCGCGAGCGGCCCGCCGCCCGCCTCACCGAGGACGACTCATGGGCAGCGCGGATGGTCGAGGCCGGGCTGATGTCGGAGGCCGAGGCGTACGCCGACGCGCGCGCCCACGCGATCACCGGCTGGCTCGGCGCGGACGCCGCGGAGGTCGACCCGCACGTGGCCGCCTTCCAGCCGGAGTGCCCGGGCGTGGTCGTGGTGTGCACCGACGGGCTGTGGAACTACGCCGAGTCGGCCGCGGAGATGGCCGAGGCGGTACCGGCCGACGCCCGCACCAGGCCGCTGGCGAGCGCGCGTTCGCTGCTCGGCATGGCGCTGGACGGGGGCGGCCACGACAACGTAACGGTCGCGGTGCTGCCGTTCCCGGCAGCGGCCGCAGGGGCAGGATCACCCTCCGCGTAGCCGGTCCGGGCGCGGCGCGCAGGCGCACCGCGCACGGCGGGGGCGGACGAGCACAGCGTGAAGGAGTACAGGAAGCGATGCCCAGTCTTTCGAAGTCGAACGTGCCGCAGTTCTCCGTGGACGTCTACCAGAACGCGTACCTGCCCGAGGGCGGCCGCGAGGTCAACGCGATCGTCACGGTGACCTCGACCGGCGGCGGCACGTCCGGCGGCCTGCCGCTGCCGGGCGGCGCGCCGTCGGCCGGCGTGGTCATCATGGTCGACTGCTCCGGCTCGATGGAGTACCCGCCGACGAAGATGCGCAACGCCCGGGACGCGACCGCGGCCGCCATCGACACGCTGCGCGACGGGGTGTCGTTCGCGGTGGTGGCCGGCACCCACCAGGCCCGCGAGGTCTACCCGGCCGACGGCGGCCTGGCGGTGGCCGACGCGCACACCCGCGCGCAGGCCAAGCAGGCGCTGCGCAAGCTCACCTCGGGCGGCGGCACCGCGATCGGCACCTGGCTGCGGCTGGCCGACCGGCTGCTGTCCGGCTCCGACGTCGCGATACGGCACGGCATCCTGCTCACCGACGGCCGCAACGAGCACGAGAAGCCGGAGGACCTGCGCGGCGCACTGGACCACTGCGCCGGCCGCTTCACCTGCGACGCGCGCGGGGTCGGCACGGACTGGGAGGTCAAGGAGGTCACCGGGATCGCCTCGGCGCTGCTCGGCTCGGTGGACATCGTCGCCGACCCGGCCGGTCTGGCCGCGGACTTCCAGGCGATGATGGAGAACGCGATGGGCAAGGAGGTCGCCGACGTGAGCCTGCGGGTGTGGACCCCGCAGAACGCCGAGATCGCCTTCGTCAAGCAGGTCGCGCCCACCGTGGAGGACCTGACCGGGCGGCGGACGCAGGCCGGCCCACGGATCGGGGACTACCCGACCGGGTCATGGGGCGACGAGTCGCGCGACTACCACGTCTGTGTGAAGGTGCCGCCGGTCGTCGTCGGCCAGGAGATGCTCGCCGCGCGGGTGTCACTGGTGCTCCCGGAGCCCGACGGCAGCACGCAGGTGCTGGCGCAGGGCCTGGTGCGGGCGCTGGGCACCGACGACATGGCGGCCTCCACCCGGATCAGCCCGCAGGTCGCCCACTACACCGGGCAGGCGGAGCTGGCGCAGGTGATCCAGCAGGGCCTGGAGGCCCGCAAGTCCGGGGACATGGACTCCGCCACGGCCAAGCTGGGCCGCGCGGTGCAGCTCGCCAACGCCTCCGGCAACGAGGACACCGCCAAGCTGCTGGCCAAGGTGGTGGACGTGGTCGACGCCGCGAACGGTACTGTGCGGTTGAAGCCCAAGGTCGCCGACGCGGACGAGATGACCCTGGAAACGCGGTCGACGAAGACCGTACGCGTGAAGAAGTAGCCATCGGGTACAACGTGCTCGCGCACAACCTTTGGAGCCGCCCGAATCCGGCGGAGGGGGAGCCGACACCATGCCGATCTGTGCCAACGGCCATCAGAACAGCGCCACCGACTGGTGCGAGGTCTGCGGCGTGCTGTTGACGGCACCGGCCGCGGGATCGCGGCCGGCGTCCTCCGCGACGTCGTCCTCGTCCTCGCCGTATTCGACGCCGCCGTCCTCGCCCTCGCCCCCCGGTTTCGGCGGCGAGGGCGAGGGCGGCGAACACTGCCCGAGCTGCGGGACACCGCGGGAGGGGGCGGCGCTGTTCTGCGAGGGCTGCCGCTACAACTTCCTCACCCACACGCCGACCGTGGTGCCGTCGCAGCCGGTTCCGCAGCCGGTCCCGCCGCCCGACTACCCGCCGTACCAGCGGGAGGACTCGCAGGCCTCGCGGCCCTCGCAGGTCAACCGCCCGGCGGAGTCGGTGCCGGACGGCTCGGTCACGGTCGGCTCCGGCTCGGGGGACTTCGAGCTGGAGCCGCCGTCCAGGCCCGCCCGGCGCTCGGACACCGGCGGCACCGGGAGCGGCCCGACCGGCTCCACCAGCAGCGGCCGGTCGTCCTCCGCGGCCGCGGGCACCAGCGCCGGCTGGGTGGCGGTGATCGCGGCGGACCGGGCGTACTTCACCGCGATGATGGCCCGCAGCGGCCCGGACGCCGGGCAGCTGTACTTCCCGGCGTTCTCCCCCGAGGTGGAGCTGCCGCTCACCGGGCACCAGGTCACGATCGGCCGCCGCCGGCACAGCACCGGCGAGGCGCCCGACATCGACCTGTCCCGCTCCCCGGAGGACCCGGGGGTCTCGCACCACCACGCGGTGCTGGTCCAGCAGCCCGACGGCTCCTGGTCGGTGGTCGACCAGGACTCGACGAACGGGACCACCGTCAACCTCGCCGAGGAGTCCATCCGGCCCTACCTGCCGGTGCCGCTCGCCGAAGGGGACCGGGTGCACGTCGGCGCGTGGACGACGATCACGCTGCGCAGGGCCTGAGCGCCGCCCGCGCGAGCCGGCCGGCCGCCGGTCAACCGCCGGTGAGCGGCCAGGTCAGCGGGCCGTCGGGGCGGTCCCGCCAGATCCACTGGTGCGTCCCGTCCACGGTCAGGCCGTAGCGGGTCCGGTCCGCGCCCCCGCCGAACACCCTTGCGGCCAGGCCGTGTTCGGGTGCCCCGGCCGGCGCGCCGGCCGCGCCCCGCAGCGGCACGAAGTACGCGGGAGTGTCCAGGAACCGCCCCTGCGCGCGCCCGGGACCGTACACCGTCAGCGCCACCAGCCCCGCGGCCAGCGGCAGCAGCACCAGCCCGCCCGGCACGCACTGCTCCAGCCACGCCGGCGGCACCGACGGCAGCTCGCAGGTCGCCATGACCCGCTGGTACGGGGCGCCCGGCGGGTGGCCGAACGCGCCGTCGCCGGTGACCACCTCGACCGAGCGGGCCGTCTCGGTGCCGTACGCGTCCAGGTGGGCGCGGGCCGCGGCCGTGATCTCCGGCTCCAGGTCGATCGTGGTGACCGTGCCGGGGCCGAGCCGGTGGGCCATCAGCGCCGCGTTGTAGCCGGTGCCCGCGCCGATCTCCAGCACCCGTTCCCCGCCGTGCACCTCCAGCGCCTGGCACATCAGCGCCATCAGCGACGGCTGGCTGCTGGAGGAGACCAGTTCGCCGCCGACGACACGGGTGGCGATCGGCCGGTCCTCGTAGGCCCCGGCGAGCAGCCGCCCGGTGCGCTCCTCGCCCTCCTCCAGCACGAACAGCTCCCGCGGGACCTCGGCGAAGGCCGCCCGCCAGGCGGGGTCGGTCAGGCCGCCCCCGGCCACGATCCGGTCGACCATCCGGGCCCGCAGCTCGCCCGGGGCGGCGGCGTGCCGCTGCCCGTGGCGCCAGTAGCGCCCGTCCTCCGGCCAGGTCCCGGCCATACCTCCATGGTGCGCCGGAAGGCCCGCCGACACGAACCGCCCCGCCTGCCGGCCTTCCGCCCGCCCTTTCCCCGCCTCCCTTCCCCTTCGGAAGCGGGCGCCGCGTCTGCGACGATGGAAGGGTGAATGAGATCCGGCGCGGCGAGTTGCAGCAGCAGACGTTCTACGAACTCGTCGGCGGCGAGGAGACCTTCCGCCGCCTCGTACACCGCTTCTACCTGGGCGTCGCCGACGACCCCGAGCTGCGGGCGATGTACCCCGAGGAGGACCTCGGCCCGGCCGAGGAGCGCCTCACCCTGTTCCTGATGCAGTACTGGGGCGGCCCGCGCACCTACAGCGACGAGCGCGGCCACCCGCGGCTGCGGATGCGGCACATGCCCTTCGCCGTCGACCGCGCCGCCCACGACGCCTGGCTGCGCCACATGCGCGCCGCCGTCGACGAGCTCCAGCTCCCCGCCGACCAGGAACGCCAGCTCTGGGACTACCTCGTCTACGCCGCCGCCTCCATGGTCAACACCCCCGGCTGACCCCGGCCGCCGGCCCCCCTCTGCCCCCGTGTGACCCCCGGCCGTCCCCTCGGCGGCGCCCGATCCGTCCGCTGGCCGGACCATCACGATCGGATTGCGACATACGCCGCACCGCTTCTGCGCCGCAGCTCTCTTTGAGAGCATCTCGTCAGCATCTGACGGGGGGAACACGTGACCGGATTCGTGCTGCTCCGTGTCCGGGCCCACCGGCTGCTGCTCGCGGCCGCGCTCCTGACGGTGCTGCTCACCACGTGCGTGCTCGCGACCTTCACCGCCTTCACGGGGGCGATCGGTGACGCGGCCCTGCGCCGCACCCTCCAGCACCAGGCCGCCGGGCAGGCCACCGTCGAGGTCACCAGCGACCTGAACGGCACGACCACGGGCGCCGTCGACACCGCGGTACGGCGGCACCTGCGCACCTCGTTCGCCGGGCTGCCCACCACCGTGCGCGGCAGCACCCGCTCCGGCCCGTACGGCCTGCCGAAGACGCCCCGGACCACCGGAAAGCCCGCGGACGGCGACCCCGACCTGACCCTGCTCGCCACCTTCGACCGGGCCCAGGTCCGCCTGGTGAAGGGCAGTTGGCCGACCGCGGCCGCACGCGGCGCGACGCGGGTGCAGGTCGCGGTCCCCGAAGTGGCCGCGCAGGCGCTGGGCACCGCCCCCGGCGACGTCCTGACCCTCACCGACCGGTTGGGCGGCGCCCCGCTGACGATCCAGGTCAGCGGCGTCTTCCAGCCACGCGACCCGGCCTCCCCATACTGGCACCTCGACCCGCTGGGCGGGCGCGGCGCGCACACCGTCGCCTTCACCACCTACGGGCCGATGCTCGCCGACCCGGGCAGCTTCGGCTCCGGCCGGGTCACCGCCGCCGCGATGTCCTGGCAGGCCACCGGGGACTTCCGGCAGGCCGGCAGCCATGACATGGACCGGCTGGAGAACGGCGTCCGGCAGACCCTCTACGCGCTCCACGACGACCAGGCCACCTCCACCACCACCGCCACCAGCGACCTGCCCGCGCTGCTCGACGCGCTGCGCCGCAGCATGCTGGTGACCCGCTCGACGCTGCTGATCGGCGCGCTGCAACTGGTGATCCTCGCCGGGTTCGCGCTGCTGCTGGTGGCCGGGCTGCTCGCCGAGGAACGGGCCGGGGAGACCGCGCTGCTGCGGGCCCGCGGCGGCTCACGGGCCCGGGTCGCCCGGCTGGCCGGCGCGGAGGCGCTGCTGCTCGCGGTGCCCGCGGCAGTCCTCGCCCCGCTGCTGGCCGGGCCGATCACCCGGCTGCTGGCCGGCACCGGCGCCATGGCCCGTACCGGGGTCAGCCTCGGCTCGGGCAGCACCGGCCTGGCCTGGCTGGTCGCCGGGGCCGCCGCGCTCGCCTGCGCCGGCGCGGTGATCGTGCCCGCGCTGCGCACCGGCGGCGCCGACTCCGCCGAGCGGGCCGCGCGCTCCCGGCGCCGCTCCCTGCCGGGCGCGATGCAGGCCGGCGCCGACGTCGGGCTGCTGGTCGTCGCCGCCATCGCCTACTGGCAGCTGGACCGGCGCGCGTCGGGCAGCGGCGCGTTGAGCACGAACGCAGGGGGCGGCCTGGGGGTGGACCCGATCCTCGTCGCCGCGCCCGCGCTGTGCCTGCTGGCCGGCACCGTGCTGGTGCTGCGGCTGCTGCCGCTGGTCGCGCGGCTCGGCGAGCGGCGGGCCGAGCGC
The DNA here is from genome assembly GCF_057708105.1 of Actinacidiphila sp. bgisy144. Taxonomy (NCBI): domain Bacteria; kingdom Bacillati; phylum Actinomycetota; class Actinomycetes; order Kitasatosporales; family Streptomycetaceae; genus Actinacidiphila; species Actinacidiphila sp. bgisy144. Next base: position 20,419 of record NZ_JBYIRM010000042.1, read on the forward strand.
GGCCGGGCGCTGCCGCTGGCGCTGGCCGGGTGGCAGCTCGCGCGGCGGCCGCGGCGCGGCGCGGGCGCGGCACTGCTGCTGGTGCTGGCGATCGCGATGGGCGTCTTCTCCATCGGGCAGAGCGCGAGCTGGGACCGCTCGCAGCGCGACCAGGCCCAGTTCGCGGTCGGCGCCGACCTGCGGGTGACCGGCATGACCACCCCGCCGTTCGGACAGCCCGGGATCTTCGCCCGGCAGGCGGGCGTCGCGGCGGCGGCACCGGCCACCCGCACCGGCCTCTACCTCGACCAGAACCGTACGGCGAGCGTGCTGGCCATCGACTCCGAGCAGGGCGGGAAGGCGATGCGGTTCCGCTCCGACCTCACCGGGGGGCGGTCGGCCGCCGCGGTGCTGGCGCCGCTGCGCCAGGGGGTTCGGGCCGGGGGCGGGTTCGCGCTGCCCGCCGGCACCCGGCAGGCCGCCTTCGAGGCGGTGCTGCGGCCCGCGGCGGGCTCCCCCGGCGGCGCCGCGGTCGTCCACCACGTCGGCGTCACCGTCCTGGACGCCGACGGCGTCCCGTACTCCGTCCCGCTCGGCGACGTACCCGCCGACGGCAAGCAGCACCGGCTGCTCCTGGACCTCGCCGCGCAGGCCGGCACCACGGACGGCGCACCCGCCGGACCGCTGCACGTCACCGCCGTCAGCGTCGGCTTCGACATGCCCGCCCAGGGCGGCACCTACGCCCTGACGCTGTCGGCCCCGCAGGTCACCGGCGGTTCGGGCGCGGTTCGTACGCTGACGGTGCCCGCGCAGCAGTGGTCGGCCGCGCCCTCCTACGACGACCCGGCGCTCGCCGAACTGCCCGGCGCGCACGCCCCGTCGTCCGACGTGCCGCGGGTCGGCGGGGCCGCGACGCTGTCCCTGGGCTACGGCACCGGGTCGGTGCGGGTCGCCTCGAACGCGTACGACTCGGCACCGACCGGCACCGTGCTGGTCCGCGCGCCCAGCGCCGACCCGGCCGCCGTGGCGGGTGTCGCCACCGACGACTTCCTCGCCGCGCAGCACGCGAAGGTCGGCGGCCGCGTCACCGTGCAACTGGGCGGCATCCAGGTGCCGGTGCGGGTCGTGGGGGCGGTCCGCGCGATCCCCGGGCTGGGCGACGGCACGGGGTCCGGGGCGGATAGTTCCTCGGCCGCATCCTCCGGGTCCTCCTCCACCGGGTCGGGCGCGGACGACGGCGGCGCGGACGCGGGCCGCGACCAGGACGTCGGCGGCATGGTCGTCGACCTGCGCGCGGTCAACCAGTACCTCCAGTCCCACGACGGCCAGGCCATGGAGCCCACCGAGTGGTGGGTCGCCGCCCGGCCGGGCGCGGTCGCGCGGACCGCCGCCGCGCTGCGCGCCCGTACCGACGTCGACACCGTCCTGGTCGCCGACGAGACCGCCGCCGACCTGCGCGCGGACCCGCTGGGCGCGGGCCCGCAGTCGGCGCTGCCGGCCGCCGTGGTGGCCGCGGCGGTGCTGGCCGCGGTCGGTTTCGCGGTCTCCGCGGCCGGCGCCGTGCGGGAGCGCACCGCGGAGTTCGCGATCCTGCGGGCGCTGGGCGCGCCCCGGCGCCAACTGGCCCGGGTGATCGCGGCCGAACAGGGGCTGCTGGTGCTGGTGTCGGTGGTCGTCGGCGTGGCGCTCGGCGCGCTGCTGACCCGGCTGGTGGCCCCGCTGATCGTGCTGACCCCGCAGGCCACGACGCCGACGCCGGCCCTGCTGGTACGGCTGCCGGCCGGGCGCGTACTGGAACTGCTCGCGGAGGTCCTGGTGGTGCCGGTGCTGGTGGTGCTGGCGACGGCGGTACGGCGCGGCGATCCGGCGACGGCGCTGCGGCGGCAGGGGGAGGACTGAGATGGCGGCGGCACGGGAACAGGGATCTGCCGTACCGGAGCCGGACGGTGGGGTCGTAGCCGGGGACGGTGCGCGCGCGGGTGCCGGTGGCGCGGGCGGTTCCGCTGGTACGGCCGGCGACGCTGGTACGGCCGGGGACGGCGGGGGCGTGCGGCTCGCCTGGGTACGGGTGCGGCTGCGCTCGGCCCGCGGCGCGGCGCTCGCGACGTTCGCGCTGGTCCTGGCCACCGCCTTCCTCGCCGCCGCGCTGCCGCGGGCCGTGGACCGCTACGAGGACCGGGCGCTGCGGCAGACGGTGCTGGCCGGGCAGTTCCCGGACCGCGGGGTCGCGCTGACCGAGGACTACGACGCGCGGCAGGGGCTCGGCGGCACCTCGCCGCTCGACCCGTCCGGCATCGGCAGCGTGCAGTCCTCGGTCCGCTCGCTGCTGGCCGGCGCCGCGCCGCTCGCGCCGGGCGCCGCGGTGTACGGGGCGCGGACCGCCAAGGAGTCCGGGGTCCCCGACCAGGGCCTGCCGCTCACCTCCTCGCACCTGCCGACCGCCGACCTCGTGGCGCAGGCCGATGTCGGCGCGCACGCGCGGCTGCTGTCCGGCCGGCTGCCGCACGCCCCGCGCAGTTCGGCCCAGGACGCGTCCGCGCCGGTCGTCGAGGCGGCCGTGACGGAGCGGACCGCCCAGGTGCTCCATCTGAAGGTCGGCCGCACCCTCCACCCGCAGGGGCTGAGCCCGACCCCGCTGACCGTGCGCATCACCGGCATCGTCGCCCCGCGCGACCCCGCCGCCGCGTACTGGAACGAGGACGGCGACATGCTCGGCCCGGTGGTGAACGAGCAGCCGGCCGGCGTCGGCGAAGCGCCCCACACCTACTGGCACTTCACGCTGCTCACCGACCCCGCCGCCGCCGTCCTGCTGCCGCGGCTCGGCGCGGGCGTCACCCTCTACTGGTACGAGCCGATGGCCGTCGGCCGGCTGACCGCGCACGGCGTCCCGGCACTGCGCGGCACGCTGGACTCGCTGTCCGGCGGCCCGCTGGCCGCCCGGCTCCAGGACACGGTCGGCGCACCGGTGGACATCGGCGACGGACTGGCCACCGTGCTCGGCGAGTTCGTCCGGGAGCGCGACGCCACCGCGCCGCTGGTGCTGGTGGCCGCGGTCGGCGTCGGCACCACGGCGCTGGCTGTGCTGCTGATGGCCGGCGGGCTCGCGGCGGAACGGCGGCGCGCCGAGATCGTGCTGCTGCGGGCGCGCGGGGGTTCGCTGCGCGCCGTGACGGGGCGGCTCGCCGCGGAGACCGCCGCGGCGGCCGTGCCGGGCGGGGTGGTCGGCGCGCTGCTCGCGGTGGTGCTGCTGCCGACCGGCCGCTGGCTGCTGCCGGTGCTGCTGGCCGCGCTGGCCACCGCGGTCGTCGTGGTGGCGCTGCCGGTGCGGGCCGGGTTCGCGGTGCGGCGGCCGCGGCCGGGCGGGCGGGAGGACGTGGCGACGGCCCGCCCGTCACGGCGCCGGCTCGTGGTCGAACTGACGGTGGTGGTGCTGACGGTGGGCGCGGTGGCGGCGCTGCGGCAGCGGGGCGGCGGTTCGGGCACGGACCCGTTCCTGGCCGCGGCTCCCGTGCTGGTGGCGATCGCTGCCGCGCTGGTCCTGCTGCGGCTGTACCCGGTGCCGCTGCGGCTGCTGGCGCGTCCGGCGGCGCGGCTGAGCGGCGCGGTCACCCACCTCGGCCTGGCCCGTGCGGGCCGCTCCTCGACGGGGGGCCAACTGCCCCTGCTGGCGGTGCTGGTGGCGCTGACCGTGACGTCGTTCGGCGGCTCGGTGCTGGCGGGGATCAGCCAGGGCCGGGACCGGGCGGCCGCGGCGACGGTCGGCGCCGACGCGCGGCTGGACGCGGCCACCTCCACGCTGTCCCCGCGGCTGCCGGGCGCCGTACGCAAGGTGCCCGGGGTCGGTCTGACCACCACGGCGCGGGTGGAGCAGAACTCGGCCGACGCGACCTTCAGCGAGTCGTACGCGGTGGTGCTGGTCGACCCGGCCTCGTACGACAAGCTGACCCGCGCGGTGGGGCTGCCGTCCTTCCGGTCCGGCGCCCTGTCCGGGCACCGGGGCACGGGGGCGGACGAGGTGCTGCCCGCGGTGCTCTCGCCGGGCCTGGCCGAGCAGGTCGGCCAGGAGACGGTGTCGCTCAGCACCGGCCTGGGCAGCACCGACATCCGCGCCGCGGGCGTACTGCCGACCACACCGGCCGCGCCCGGCGGCGAGTTCGTGCTCGTGTCGGCGGCCTCGGTCGCCGCGCTGCACCCGGTCGCCGGGGCGGACACGCTGGAGGAGCCCACGACGCTGCTGGCGATGGCGGCGCCCGGTCGGCACATCGACGCGGCGGCGCTGCGCAAGGTGGCGGCCATGGATACCTCGTCGGTGTCGGTCCTGCTGCGCAGCCAGGAGCGGGCCGCGCTCGCCGACACCCCGTTGCAGCGCGGCGCCCGGAACCTGTACCTGGCGGCGGTCGCGGCCGGCGCGGGCTACAGCGCGCTGGCGCTGCTGCTGTCACTGCTCCAGGCGGCGCCGGGGCGGGCCACCGTGGTGGCCCGGCTGCGCACGATGGGCATGACGCGGCGGCAGGCGCGGCGGCTGGTGCTGCTGGAGACGCTGCCGCAGGTGCTGCTGGCGGCGGTCGGCGGGGTGCTGGTGGGGCTGGCGGTGGTGCCGCTGCTCGGGCCGGGCATCGACCTGCGGGCGCTGACGTTCGGGACCGGGCCGCGCGACTTCACCCCGGTCGACTTCGGGCTGGGGCTGCGGGCGAACCCCTGGGCCCTTGCCCTGCCGTCGGCGGGGCTGCTGATACTGGCGTGTGCGGTGCTGCTGGCGCAGACATGGCTGTCGGGACGGCGGCGGGAGAGCACGGAACTGAGAGCGGGGGACCGGGTATGAGCGGGGATGTGCGGGGCGCGGGGGCGGGGGGCACGGGTCCGGCGGGTGTAGGTGCGGCCGGTGCGGGTACGGCTGGTGCGGGTGCGGCCGGTGCGGACGGGCGGCCGGCGGTACGCAGCCTCGCCGACCTGGAACAGCAGGCCGCCGCCCGCCGGGACGGCCCCGCCTACGGGCATGACGCGCTGATCAGCTGCGACCGCCTGGTACGGATCTTCACCGCGGACGGCGTCGAGGTGCAGGCGCTCCAGGGCCTGGACCTGCTGGTCGGCAAGGGCGAGCTGATGGCACTGGTCGGCGCGTCCGGGAGCGGCAAGTCCACCCTGCTGAACATCCTCGCCGGCCTGGACGTCCCCACCGCGGGCGCCGCCTCCGTCGGCGGCTACGACCTGCTCGCCATGGACGCCGCCGCCCGCCTCGAATACCGGCGGCGCGTGGTCGGCTTCGTCTGGCAGCAGACCGCCCGCAACCTGCTGCCCTACCTGACCGCGGCCCAGAACGTGGTGCTGCCCATGCAGCTCGCCGGCCGCGGCGGTCCCCGCGCCAAGCGCCACCGGGCCGCCCGGGCCGCCGAACTGCTCGACATGGTCGGCGTCGGCCACTGCCGCGACCGGCAGCCCGGCCAGATGTCCGGCGGCGAGCAGCAGCGCGCCGCGATCGCCGTCGCGCTGGCCAACGACCCTGCCGTGATCCTCGCCGACGAGCCGACCGGCGAGCTGGACTCCGCCACCGGCGAGCAGGTCTTCGCGTCCTTCCGCACCGCCAACGAGGAACTGGGCACCACCGTGGTCGTGGTCACCCACGACCACGCGGTCTCCAGCTCCGTCCGGCGCACGGTCGCCATCCGCGACGGCCGCACCGCCTCCGAGGTGGTCCGCCGCACCGAAGTCGACGAGCACGGCCAGGAGTCGGTCGTCGCCCGGGAGTACGCCACCGTCGACCGCGCCGGGCGGCTCCAGCTGCCCCGCGACTACACCGACGCCCTGGACATCCGCTCCCGGGTGCTGCTGGAGCTGGAACAGGACCACATCGGGGTCTGGCCGGACCGCCCGGAGCAGTAGGGCCGCGCCGGCGGCCCGGTCAGGAAGGCGAGACCGTCAGCCCGGACGCCCCGGACGCCGAGCGCGTCGCCACCGAGCCGTAGCCGGTGCGCAAGCGCAGCCACGGGCCGGCCGCGAGCACCGCGACCGCCTCACCCGCGGCCTCGCCGGAACGCCGCGCGGGCAGGAACCCGAGCGCGTGGGCGGCGTGCACCACGCGCAGGGTCACCCCGGCCCCGCCGCCGGGCAGCGGCCGGCTCCACAGCTCCTCGGCGAGCGCGTCCAGCTCCGCCCGGGAACGCCGCTCCGGCACCAGCGCCTCCGTCCGCGCCCGGAACTCCGCGACCGCCCTCGCCGCGACCTCCCGTACGACGGCCGCCTCCAGCTCCGCGACGCGCCGCCAGCCCTCCCGCGGCGGCAGCAGCCCGGCCCAGGCCGGACCCGTGACGGACGGCGGCACCGTGAACCGCCCGCCCCCGACCGCCTCGCCGACCGCCTCCAGCAACTGCCCGGCCGACACCGTCGCGTCCACCGCCGCCGCTATCCCGTCGCCGCCGAGCGCCAGGCTCTTGACCGCCAGCACCCCGCCGAACGGCGGCTGCCCGAACACGCCGAGCGCCGCCTCCCCGGCCGCGGAACGCAACCGCACCACCGCGGCCTTGTCCCACCTCACCAACCGCCCCAGAAACGCGGCGAGGTCGGCCTCCACCACGGCCGCCCCGCCCGGTCCCTCGGCGAAGCCGAGCCGCACGCTCACCCGACCACGGCCCCCTCGTCGCGGTAGCGCTCCAGGAACGCCCGCTCCTCCTCGGTGATCCGCCGCGGCCGCTGCTCGGCCAGCAGGTACGGCACCACGACCGTCGCCGCCCGCGCGTACACCGCCTCGTCGTCCTTCACCTCGTACCTGACCGTCATCGACGCGGCGTTGATGCTGTCCACCCACGTCTCGATCGCCACCGGCTCGTACCGGTGCACCAGGGGCCGCAGGTAGTCGATCTCGTGCCGGGCCACCACCGACCCGCCCGAGAACGTGCCCCCGCCTTCCCTGTCCGCCAGCCGGAACATCAGGTCGATCCGCGCTTCCTCCAGATACCGCAGGAACAGCACGTTGTTGACGTGCCCGTACGCGTCCATGTCGCCCCAGCGCAGCGGACAGCGGAAGACGTGCCGGGCCATCAGCCGCGCGTCAGCTTCTTGTACGTGGCCCGGTGCGGGCGCGCCGCGTCCGGCCCCAGCCGCTCGACCTTGTTCTTCTCGTACGACTCGAAGTTGCCCTCGAACCAGAACCACTTCGAGTCGCCCTCGTACGCCAGGATGTGCGTCGCCACCCGGTCCAGGAACCACCGGTCGTGGGAGACGACCACGGCCGCACCCGGGAACTCCAGCAGCGCGTTCTCCAGCGACGACAGCGTCTCCACGTCGAGGTCGTTGGTCGGCTCGTCGAGCAGCAGCAGGTTCCCGCCCTGCTTGAGGGTCAGCGCCAGGTTGAGCCGGTTGCGCTCCCCACCGGACAGCACCCCGGACGGCTTCTGCTGGTCCGGGCCCTTGAAGCCGAACGCCGACACGTACGCCCGCGACGGCATCTCCACCTGTCCGACGTTGATGTAGTCCAGGCCGTCCGAGACGACCTCCCACAGCGTCTTCTTCGGGTCGATGTTCGCCCGGCCCTGGTCCACGTACGAGATCTTCACCGTCTCGCCGACCTTGATGGTGCCGGAGTCCGCCTGCTCCAGGCCCTGCAGCATCTTGAACAGCGTGGTCTTGCCGGCGCCGTTCGGCCCGATGACGCCGACGATGCCGTTGCGCGGCAACGTGAACGACAGGTCGTCGATCAGCACCTTCTCGCCGAACGCCTTGTGCAGGTGGTCCACCTCGACCACGACCGACCCGAGCCGCGGACCCGGCGGGATCTGGATCTCCTCGAAGTCCAGCTTCCGCATCTTGTCGGCCTCGGCGGCCATCTCCTCGTACCTGGCCAGTCGGGCCTTCGACTTGGCCTGCCGCCCCTTGGCGTTGGAGCGGACCCACTCCAACTCCTCCTTCAGGCGCTTCTGCCGCTTGGCGTCCTTCTGCCCCTCGACCTTCAGCCGGGATGCCTTGTTCTCCAGGTACGTCGAGTAGTTGCCCTCGTACGGCAGCGCCCGGCCGCGGTCCAGCTCAAGAATCCACTGCGCGACGTTGTCCAGGAAGTACCGGTCGTGGGTCACGGCCACCACGGTGCCCGGGTACTTCGCCAGGTGCTGCTCCAGCCACTGCACCGACTCCGCGTCGAGGTGGTTGGTCGGCTCGTCCAGCAGCAGCAGGTCCGGCGCCTCCAGCAGCAGCTTGCACAGCGCCACCCGGCGCTTCTCGCCACCGGACAGGTTCGTCACCGGCCAGTCCCCGGGGGGGCAGCCGAGCGCGTCCATCGCCTGCTCCAGCTGAGCGTCCAGGTCCCACGCGTTCGAGTGGTCCAGCTGCTCCTGGAGCTTGCCCATCTCCTCCAGCAGCGCGTCGGAGTAGTCCGTCGCCATCTGCTCGGCGATCTCGTTGAACCGGTCGAGCTGCGCCTTCGTCTCCGCGACGCCGTCCTGTACGTTCTCCAGGACCGTCTTCGACTCGTCGAGCGGCGGCTCCTGGAGCAGCATCCCCACGCTGTAGCCCGGCGACAGGAACGCGTCCCCGTTCGACGGCTGCTCCAGCCCCGCCATGATCTTCAGCACGGTGGACTTACCGGCGCCGTTCGGGCCGACCACACCGATCTTCGCGCCCGGCAGGAAGCTCAGCGTCACATCATCGAGGATGACCTTGTCGCCGTGCGCCTTACGCGTCTTGCGCATCGTGTAGATGTACTCAGCCAAGAGAAACCGTCCGGCAATCGAGAAGGGCCAATGTGCGGCTCCGCCGCGTGAGGGCAGATACGCCCCATCTTGCCAGCCGTCCACCCCAGGGGGCGAACGGGTAGGTCAGCCCCGCCCCGTACCCGAACCGTTCCCGGCCCGCCCTGCCCGTCCCCGCGGCCCGGTCCGGCCCCGGCGGAGCCGGTCCAACCGGTTCGGCCGCACCGGAGCCGGCCGAGCCTGGGACTTCCGTGCCTGCGCCGACCGGGCCTGACCGTCCCGGGTCCGGCCGGACCGGGCGGTCAGGCGGGACCGGGCGGTCAGGCGGGCTGGACGGACAGGCGCGCCCGCCCGTCCAGCCGGCTCACACCGATCAGGCGGCGGAGTTCTTGCGCGCGTTGCGGCGGAAGAAGAAGACCGCTCCCCCACCGACCACCACGAGGGCGACCGCTATGCCCGCGATCATCGGGGTGGCGCTGCTGCTACCGGTCTCGGCAAGGTTGCCGGTGTCGGAGGCGGACGCCGGGCTGGGCTGGTTGGTCGCCGGAATGGTCGGCGGCGCGGTGGCCGCCTTGCAGTCCAGCACGCCCTTGAACGTCTTCACCGACTTGTCGGGCAGCGCGATGTCGATCTTGTAGCCCTGGTCCTCGGCGACGGGGACCGTGATCGTCTGCGACTCGCCGGGGGCGATGGTGTAGGTCTTCCCCTCCAGCGTGAAGGTGAAGGACTCGTCGCCCTTGTTGCTGGCACTGACGTCCACACCGGACTTGGAGCAGTTCACCTGCGCCGACAGCGCCGGTATCGGGCCCTGGTCCGCCCACGTGGCCGTCGCGGTGGCCTGGATCTCCGACTGGCTGGTGCCGGCCAGGATCATGGTCTGGCTCGGGCCGTTGTTCTTGGAGTTGGTACCCGCGAAGGCGCGACCGACCGGCACGCTGGTCGTCGCGGACACCGTCACCGAGGTGCTGCCCTCCTTGGTGCCCGCGGGCACGTCGAAGTACAGCTGGCTGCCGTCCGAGACCGACGTGACCGGCTTGCCGTCACCGTCGACGAGCTTCACGCCGTCGGGCGCGTCAGCGGCCAGGACCGCCTGGGCACCGGTCGCGCTGGTGTGCGCGGTGATCGGGCCGATCCGCCCGCCGGACTTGCCGGACACCGACGGCGGAGTCAGCTCCAGCGACGGCGACGGCTCGGCGACGGCCTGCGCGGACTGGTCGAGGTAGTCCGCCAGCTTCTCCGCGGCCGGGTCGTTCGCGGCGGCCTTCGGGTCGTCGGAGAGCCGCCAGATCGCGACCTGGGTGCCGGCCGCAGCCGACTCCTTGGTCAGCGGACCCGATCCCGCGGTGGTCGCCAGCGCGCCGAGGTCGTTGACCGTCGGGAAGGAGTGCTGGAGTATCCAGGTGATCTTCCCGGCCACGTCCTTGTCCCGGCCCTCCTGGGTCAGGGACGTCGCGCTCCAGGGGACCTCGTGGTAGACGGCGTTGCCGCTGGTGTCGGCGCCCCTGTAGAGGTCGATGCAGTAGGTGTAGACGCTGGTGCCGTCGTCGAGCTTCAGCTGGAACAGGCCGGCCAGCTCGGGAGCGGACTTGCCGCTCTTGTCGGTCACGGTCGCGCCGCCGTACATACCCGGTGCGAGCTCGCCGAGCTTGCCGGTCGCGCCGCCGGACGTCGTGGTGGCTGTGCTGTCACCGGAGTTGCCGCCGTCGGCGGCGGCCGTGGTCGCGCCGGCGAACACGCCGGCCGCGAGCAGGCCGGCCGTGACACCGGCCGCCGCGAAGCGGGCAGCACCCCGTCTGTAGGTGTTGAACATGAATTTTCCCCTCCGGGCGAGGTACCTGGTCGTGATGAAGGGGTTGACCCCGCCTGTGCCGAGCCCCCGTACATACGAACGCCGAAATCCTAGGAACCGCGCATGTGATCCCCACAGTCGAGAGCCGCCCGAGCGGCATTCGAATCTCAATCGTTATGCGCGAAGGGCGTGTCTCTGTCATTGTCGATAAATCATTGACACAATTCACGCCACGAATACCCGCGGGTATTCACCCGCCGCTCGCACGCCGCACGGCCCACGTCAACCCCGCTCACGGCACGGCAGCCGTCAACTCCGGTGCGGACGGCCGGACTTCCGCCCCCGCACCTGTGGTCGCCCCGCCGCGGCCGCCGGAACGGCTGAATCGTGCCACACCGCGGGCGAGGTCGTGCCCGATCGCCACCGCCTCCAACTCCGCCGCGAGATAGCGGCGGCCGTCCTTCTCGTCCTCCCTGATCCGCAACCGGCCCTGCACGACCAGCGGTTCACCGAGGCAGACGGACTCCTTCACATTGCTTCCGAGGTTCCGCCACGCACGCACGGTGTAGAAGCTCGTCGCGCCGTCGGTCCAGGCGCCGCGCTCGGCGTCCCAGCGCCGCGTGGTGGTCGCGAGCCGAAAACGGGTCACGACCAGACCGGTGGCCGTCACCTGGCTCTCGGGCTCGGTCGCGACATTTCCCACAACCGTCACCAGCGTCTCGTTCATCGCGCATTCCTTTCGTCCGCCGCGCTCCCGTGTGGAACGCGGCAAGACCATCTTGCGCGAAATCGGACGACTGAGGAAAAAAGATCCGGAAAATGTGGATAGACCGCCTGTTGTGGATAACTTCGTCACCCGGACGAGTGAGACGAGCGCTCCACAGCCCGCCCGAGCGGCAGCGGCGCACCGGTCGAGCCCTCCGCGGACCTGCCGGCCGGGACGAGCCGGGCGGGCGCCGGAGCGGAGCCGGCCACGACCGCGTACTGCTCGCGCACCTCGCGGTAACGCATCAGCTCGGCCGCGACCGGTTCGAGGACCCGGGCCCGACCGCGGTCGGCCGCCGCATCCCGCAGCCGCCGCTCGGCGGCCTGGCCGTACCTCCTGGCCGGTCCGCGCGCGGCGATCCGGCAGGTGCCGGAGACCAGCGGACCGCCGAGCCCGCCCACCGCGACCGTGACGAGCGGCGGCCACCACGACATGTCCAGCGAGCCGGAGCCGACCGCGGACAGGCAGACCACCCCGGCCAGCGCGAGCGCCATCAGCAGCCACTGCACGGCCGCGGCCACGGACCACCAGCCGGGCCGCTCCGGCGTGCGCGGCCGGGCCCGGACCGCCGCGGCGTCGAGCGCCGCCGGCAGCCCTTCCCCGCCCCGCCGTGCCGCGTCGCGCACCGCCCTGGCCCACGGCGCGGGCAGTCCGCGCGCGGCGTCGGCCGCAAGTCCGCGCACCGCCTCGTCGATCACCGGCCGCGACGCCGTCGGCCGCGCCGGCGCTTCCTCCTTGTCCGCGCCCGCACGCGCGGGCGCGCGGACAACGGACGGGCGGGCAATGGGCTGCCGCGGCACCGTTTTCCCTCGACCGAGTGAACCGGTCATTTTCCGGGCGAAACGGGAACAGCTCGCGGCTCCGGCCCGTTCCCCCAACAGTCGACTCCACGGAGTGCCGCAGGCGTCCCATGCGGCGCTCGCCCACTCCTTTTCCGCCGACTGACCGGCGCCGGCCGCTCCCACCGCGTCCGCGAGCCGGTCGACGAACTCCTCACGCGCCGGATCGGTGAGCCCGGCGCCGCCCTCGCCGACGTAGAGCGGCTGGAGCCCGCTCGCCATGCGGTCCATGTCCGCCGCCAACCGCCGCCCCGCAGCGGCGCGTTCGGAGACGATCTGGGCCAGCACGGCGCGCAGGTCCGGCACGCCCTGCCCGGTGAGCGCGGAGGCGGCGAGCACGACGGCCCCCGCTTCGCCGTGCTCGCCGACCGCCAGCCCGTCCTCGTCGAGCAGCCGCCGCAGGTCGTCGAGGACGAGGTCGGCCGTGTCCCCCGGGAGGCGGTCGACCTGGTTCAGCACCAGCACGGTGACATCGGCGTGCCCCGCCAGAGGCCGCAGATACCGCTCGTGCAGTGCCGCGTCGGCGTACTTCTCCGGGTCCAGCACCCACACGACGACGTCCACCAGCCGCAGCAGGCGGTCCACCTGCTCGCGGTGCCCGGGGGCGGCGGAGTCGTGGTCGGGGAGGTCGATCAGCACCAGCCCGTCGAGGCTCAGCTCCTTGGCAGCACCGAGGTCGCCACCGATCTCGGCGCTGTCGCCAACTGCACAGTGGGAAGCGTCGTCCGCGGCCGCGGCCTGGCCGGGCAGACAGGGCGCCTGGCCACCGGGATACTTCTCGTCCCGCCCGTCGGCCGGTGCTTCCGCGTCCGCCTCGGCTGCCGCGCCTGCCTCCCCGGACGCCGGGGCCGAGGTGTCCCGCAGCCCGTAGCGGGCGTAGCGGTCCTGCGGGGCCACACCCAGCCGGTCGAGCAGTCCCGCCGCCCGCTCCGGCTGCCACGCGCAGGAGACCGGTCGTGAGGTGGTGGGCCTGCGCACACCTGTGGCGGACAGTTCGAGCCCGGTCAGCGCGTTGAAGAGCGTGGACTTGCCACTACCGGTAGCCCCTGCCACGGCGACCACGGTGTGGTCGAGCGACAGCCGCCGCCGCTCGCCGACCCGGGCGAGCAGCTCGCTGCTGTCGGCCAGCTCGTCCGGGCTGATCCGGGTCCTGGACAGGCCGAGCAGTTCGCCGAGGGCTTCGACCCGCACGGTCAGCGGGTCGGCCACCGTCGGCTCGACTGATGCGTTCGGGTCGTCCAGGGCCGAGGGGCTGGTGGCCACCGGGTTCACCTCTCCTTCTGCAGTACGGACAGGGCGGCGATCAGGGCGGACTGCTGTCCGGCGGTGACGTCGTAGCCGTCGATGGGCGCGAGCCGGCGTTCGCGTTCGCGGGACAGCAGTCCGGCGACGGCGTCGTCGAGCAGGGCGCGGGCGGCGTCGCGCAGCCGTACGGCGGCCTGGGCGCCGAGGGTTTCGGCCAGTTGCTCGCCGGCCGGCCGACCGGCCCTGCCGCCGAGCAGCACCGTGGCGAGGAGTGCGGCGATGTCCTCCGGGTCGGTGGCCGGCCGGTCGGCGGAGCGGGCGGCACGGGCCTCGGTGTAGGCGAGCTCGGTCACACCGCGCCGCCAGCGCCGTACTCCCTTGTCGATCCGGGCCGCGACGGCCACCCGGTCCCGGTCGGGGCGGGAGGTGGGTTCGTCGAGCAGCGCGGCTCCGGCCGGCTCGCGCTGCCACGCCTCGGCCACGCGGTCGTCGGCGGCGTCGGTCTCGGTGCGCAGCAGGGCGGCCAGTTCCTCGGCCAGGGCGCGCTGGAGCGCGTCGGGGCCGCAGGCCGGATAACTCTGCCAGTACGCCAGCGCCTCTCCGGCGAGTGGGCTGCCCTCCTCGATCGCGGCCGCGGTGCGGGATGCGGCCTGCTCGTAGGATTCCTCGGCGGCGCGGGTCAGCCGCTGGGCGGCCGCATGCTGGGCGGCGGAGGCGGCGGCCAGCGCGGGCAGTCGCTCGTTCATCGAGTCGAGGGTGCCGACGGCGGTGCGGCGGGCGGCGTGCTGCCGCGCGGCGGGGTCCTCGGCGCAGTGCGCCAGCCAGGCGCGCAGCGAGGCGACGGTGGTCTGCGGCAGCAGGCCGGCGCCGGCAGCCGACTCGGGCAGTTCCGGCACGGTGAAGCGGGGCACGTCACCGAGCCCGGCTTTGGCGAGCAGGGCACTGTAGTGGCGGCTGATGTCCTCGACGACCTGGTGCGGGACCCGGTCCAGGACGGTGGCGAGGGTGACGTCGTACTCCTTGGCGGCGCGCAGCAGGTGCCAGGGCAGGGCGTCGGCGTAGCGGGAGGCGGTCGTGACGAGAATCCAGATGTCAGCGGCGCAGATCAGTTCGGCGGCGAGTTCGCGGTTGTGGCTGACCAGCGAGTCGATGTCCGGGGCGTCGAGGAGGGCGAGGCCGCGGGGCAGGGAGTCGTCCGCCTCCAGACGGAGTTCGGCCCGCTCCGGTCCGAGGCGCTCGGCGTCGGAGCGGTCCGGTCCGTCCTCGTCCGCCCGGGAACGCTGACGGACGGACCAGATGCGGGCCAGCCCCGGCAGCACCCGGGGGTCCGCGAACCACGCCCGGTCCTCGGGGTGGCAGACGAGCACCGGTGTGCGGGTGGTGGGGCGCAGCACTCCGGAGGGGCTGATCCGGCGGCCGACCAGCGAGTTGACGAGGGTGGACTTTCCCGCCCCCGTGGACCCTCCCACGACCGCGAGGAGCGGCGCTTCCGGGGCTTTCAACCGGGGGACGAGGTAGTCGTCGAGCTGGGTGAGCAGCTCCTGCCGGGTCCGGCGAGCCCGTTCGGCCCCGGGCAGTGGGAAGGGGAAGCGCGCGGCGTCGACACCATCACGCAGTGCGGACAGCGCATCAAGCAGCTCGGGCCGTACGTCCAAGATCACCACAATGGCACAATGCCCCATATTGGCGTGATTTTGAAGCGTATTCGAGCGGGTTTGCCCTATTCGCCCGCCACGAGACCCCGATGGGACGCATGTGGACCAGGGGACGGAATGAGCCACCGGCATAACGAGTGCACAACAGCAGCATTTCGACCCGTCAAAAGCGATGCGGCTTCAGTGGTCACCTGGGATTATCGGACCGCTTCACCGAACCTCCACAACGTGTCACGCGGGTGAAGCATGCGGCAGCGGGCATCTGTCGCCCTATCCTTGACCCCGGTACGAGGTCACGGAACCACCCAGGGGCGGAGACAGCCGCGGCCACTGTCCGGCCCCCGTAGCTCAGTGGATAGAGCAGGTGCCTTCTAAGCACTTGGCCGCAGGTTCGAGTCCTGCCGGGGGCACCACAGCGAGAGCCCGCAGGCCACGCACGGAGTCATTTCATCCTCTTTTTTCGCTTTTATGGCGATTTCCGACCTGGCGAACCGTTGCCTCAGATGGCTGGTTTCAGCCCCCAAGGCCGCTGTTGACGCGGTTGCTGCGGCTACATCCCGGATCGTGGCGGCCCGCCCGAGGGCGTCACCGTGCGAGGAAGTCGATCACGGCCGGAAGCGCGCCGGGGTCCTGGAAGGGAAAGATGTGTCCGCCCTCGAAGACCCGCAGCTCGGCGTCCGGGACAGCCCGGGCGATGGCCTCGCTGTTGGCGACCGGGGCGATGCCGTCGTAGCGCCCGGCGGCGACCAGCGTCGGGCAGGTGACGGCTGCGAGCCGGTCGTACACGTCGTGCGCGGCTCGGGCCCTCATCTGGAGTTCCTCGCCCCGCTGTACGCCGGCCGGCCGGTCCGACGCCAGCCGCCCGCGCATCGACTCGACCACGGCGCGGTCGCCGGGGTGGGCGGCCAGCCACTCGGCGGAGAAGCGGGTGTCGAGGATGCTCGTGTACCGGGCCACCCGCTCCTCCGGCGGAAGCAGGGGCAGCGTGTGCAGCGGGTAGGAGGAGCCGCCGCGGCCCCCGGAGGACGTGCACAGCAGCGCCAACCGTTCCACCCGCTCCGGCCGGGTGACGGCCAGTTCCTGCGCCACCATCCCGCCGAAGCTGAACCCGAGCACGCGGAAGGACGGCCAGCCGAGGTGGTCGGCCAGTGCCAGCGCGTCCGCGCCCAGGTCCGCCATGGTGTACGGCCCGGCGGCGGGCCCGGACCTGCCTATGCCGCGCTGGTCGAAGGCGGCCACCTCGAACCGGCCGGACAGGCGCATGATCAGCACGGCCGCCTCGGCGAGCGTCCCGCCGGAGCCGTTGAGGAACAGCAACCGCGGCCCCTTGCCCGTCACCTCGTAGTTCAGGGCGACTCCGTCGAGGTCGGCGGTGGCCATGCGATCAGCTCCTTGTCCGGTCCGTCGTGCGCGGCGGCCGTGCCCGGCGCCGTCGGTGGGATTCTCGCGCACGGCGAAGTCGCGCCGTCCGCAAGCCCCGTTCGACCGCCGACCCGCACTCCCGTGGATCAGGACCAGGCCGCGCCGCCCGCGTAGTCGGAGGCAAGCGCCGTGTTGATGCCGG
Organism: Actinacidiphila sp. bgisy144; assembly: GCF_057708105.1. NCBI lineage: Bacteria > Bacillati > Actinomycetota > Actinomycetes > Kitasatosporales > Streptomycetaceae > Actinacidiphila > Actinacidiphila sp. bgisy144. The sequence goes on from NZ_JBYIRM010000042.1 coordinate 36,934, forward strand.
AGATGATCGACGTGGAGGTGGTGATGAAGCCCAGCTCGCGGTTCTTGTTGAGGGAGGCGTTGGAGAAGTTCTGCGAGCCGACGTCCACGGTGGCGGCGCTGGTGCCGTAGTCGGCGACGATCGCCTTGGCGTGGATGTACAGGGACGCGGTGTAGGCGTAGGTGTGCACATGGACGCCGGCCGCGGTGAGGGCATCGAACTCGTCGGCGTACTCGTTGTCGTCGTTGGTCATGGTGACCTCCACGTTCACCCCGCGCTTGGCGGCGTTCTCCAGCGCGGTGACGACGGTGGCGTAGCCCATCTCCTCGTTCTCCACCGACAGGCTGGTGGTGGCGCCGTTGATGATCGCCAGGATCTTCGACTGGGCGTCGGTCGGGCTCCACACCAGGTGGTCGCCGTCGGTCGGGGTGATCGCGGTACCGGCGTAGTCGGCCGCGAACACCTTCTCGATCGCCTTGACGTCCAGGGAGTTGTTCTCGATGACGGCGAAGTCGCGGCTGGTGGAGTAGTACTGGCTGGTCAGGTTGCCACTCATGATGGCGGTGGTGGCGTCGTCCACCGTGAGGGTCTTCTGGTGGGTGGCGGCGTACGTGGTGGAAGCCCAGTGCGTGGGCACGCCGTTGGCATTGAGGTAGGTGTAGGCCGCGGTGTTGTTCGACTTCTCCAGGTTCTGGTCGAGGATCACCCGGACCGTCACCCCGCGCTTGGCGGCGGCGACGAGATCCTGCTCGGCGGTGGTGTCGGTCAGTTCGTACATGGTGAGGTCGATGCTGGTCGTCGCCGAGCCGATCAGGTCGTAGATCGCGCCGTAACCGGCGGACGGCTCGGTGACCAGGGTGTAGGTGACCGCCGAGGGGGCGACCGAGGCGGAAGCGGTCGCAGCAGTACCGGACGTGGCGGCACCGGCGGTTCCGGCAGCCCCAGCGACCAGAGCGGCGGCGGCGAGCAGACAGGCAGGACGGATGTACGGGCGGGACATGCGAACCTCGCATAGGTCGTCCGATGTGGCATGTACAGGACATCACGACCCGCCTCGGCGATCTCCACAGTCCAGGCGAAATCCTGGACTCGGCTTGGCAAAGTCCCCAAGCGCGGAGGGCCTCGTCCAGCCGGACCCGGATGCGTACCGCCATCACCAGTCTGCGACGAACTCCCCCCGCACACAGGAGTGTTGGCGCCCCACCCGGAGCTCTCCGCATACGCCCCGCACCCGCAGCACTACGGCACACGAACCCCGGCGCACGGCCGCGCCGCACACGCAGCCCGACCAGGGGCGCCACACGCAGATGGTCGCCCTTTTGACTATTTGATCCTTTTAAGGTGGTTTGTCCCACATCTCACCGGGCACACCACCTTCGGCCCCTCCCCCGGCCGTGACCGACCGTATCCCTGAGGGGTCGCAGCGCGAGGAGCTGGTGATTGATGGCCTCTTCCGTCCCCGCTTCCAGTCACACATCCGCACACGCCTCCCCCCGGGGCCGGCACCCGCACGACGACGCCCCCGACACGGCCGAGGCGTTCCGCTTGCTCGCCCGGCTGCCGGACGGCGCCTCCAAGGAACATCTTCGGCAGCAGATCGCCACGGAGTGGCTGCCGATGGCTCACCGCCTGGCCGGGCGCTACCGCAACCGCGGCGAGTCCCTGGACGACCTGCGCCAAGTGGCCGCCCTCGGCCTGGTCAAAGCCGTGAGCCGGTACGACCCGGACCGCGGCACCGCCTTCGAGAGCTACGCGGTGCCGACCATAGACGGCGAGATCAAACGGCACTTCCGCGACTGCATGTGGTCGGTGCACGTACCGCGCCGGGTCCAGGCCCTACGAGCCCGCGTCCGCGCCGCACACCAGGAGCTGACCCAGACCCGGCCGGGACGCGAACCCACCGCCCGGGAGATCGCCGAGCACTCCGGCCTCACCGAGGAGGAAGCCGCCGCCGGCCTGGAAGCCCTGGAGAGCTTCAGCTCCCTGTCGCTGGACGCCCAGTGCCGGCAACCCTTGGACTCCGGACCTATGTCCCTGGCCGACACTCTGGGCGCCCCCGACCCCGCGCTCGACGTCGTACTCGACCGCGAAGCGGTCAAACCGCAACTGTGCCGCCTTCCCGAGCGCGAACGCCAGATCCTCTACCTGCGCTTCTTCCACGGAATGACGCAGAGCATGATCGCCGACCGGCTCGGCATCTCGCAGATGCACGTATCCCGCCTGATCGCCCGGTCCTGCTCGGCGATCCGAGAGGAGGTCGTCGGCGCCGAACACGCAGTGGACGCCCTCGAACGCGGCGCCCCCGACGCCGCCTCGCAGCAAACCCTGCACCGCCGTGATCACACACCGGCTCCGAACGCCGCCGCACCGCACAGACGCGCTGCCTGACCACTCCCGGCACCGCCCCTGCCGCCTCCCTGGCCCCTGCTCTCCACCAGCGCATCCTCCCTCCCGGCGGCCCGAACTCCCCTGTCCAGGACCAGGCATGCTTTTGCCAGAAAGGGCTACGAGGGTGAACAGACGGTGTGAGAAAGTGTGCGCCTGAGCTGTCCCCAGCAGGCTTCGAGCACCTGCCGGTACCGCGCTCGCCGCCGGGGGCGAGCGCGCTGGCAGCTATGGGCCACCCCGGCGATCAAGCAAACGATGCGAGGGATCGTTGCGTATGGACTCCACCCTGTCCGGGGCGACTTCGACAGCCCGACGCCGCAGACGGCTGACGAACCACATCAAGGAGCATGTGCGGGACCTCCATGCCCAACTCACGCTTCTCAACCACCAGATAGGTGCGCACCTCGACCTTCGGGACGCCGATCTGGAGTGCCTGGACCTGATCAGCCGACACGGCCCGATGGGCCCGACAGCACTGGCGCGGCGCGCGGGCCTGCACCCCGCCACCCTCACCGGCGTGCTGGACCGGCTGGAACGAGGCGGCTGGGTTGTCCGCACCCCCAACCCCAGCGACCGCCGAGCGATCCTCGTCCAGGTAATCAAGGAGAAGGAAGCCGAAATCGGCTATCTCCTCTCCGGCCTCAGCCATGCCATGGACGGCGTGTGCGCCGATTACGACGATGACGCCCTGACCACCATCGCCGACTTCCTGCAGCGCAGCACCGAGGCGGGACGGACCGCCACCGACGAACTCACCAAGAGCTGATCCACCCGCCTCCACACCGGCCCGGCCCCCTGCGCCAGCAACTCCACCACCCCAGGCGCAGGGGCCGGGCTTTGTGCTTCCCGCCCCCACGGCGGCGCCCGCCCACCCGATAGAGCAACCGAACTGCGCACTCCTGTTCATTACACCCTCACTTCAAGCAGAATCAATCATCTACACTGACCGAAGTACGCGCACGACACCCGACCGCGCAGCCCCGCGCGCCGCCTGCCCGAGGAGCCCTTATGGCCGCCCCGTCACTGACCACCACCGAGATCACCACCCAGCCCGACTGCTGGCAGCGCGCGGTCGAGCTCGCTCCGGAGCAGTCCGGGAAGCTGCCCGCCCGTGGTGAGCGGGTCGCGGTCATCGGCTGCGGCACCTCCTGGTTCATGGCGCAGTCCTACGCCACCCTGCGCGAGAGCACCGGTCAGGGTGAGACGGACGCCTTCGCCGCCTCCGAGTTCCCGCTCGGCCGCAGCTACGACCGTGTGCTGGCGATCACCCGCTCCGGCACGACCACCGAGGTGCTCAGGGCCTGCGAGCAACTGCTCGGCTCCACCCCGGTCACCGCCATCACCGCCGACCCGAAGACCCCGGTCATGCAGGCCGCGGACGAGATCGTCGTCCTGGATTTCGCCGACGAGCAGTCCGTGGTGCAGACCCGCTTCGCCACCACCGCGCTGGCGCTGCTCCGTGCCCACCTCGGCGAGGACCTCACCACCGCGATCGCCGACGCGCGCACCGCCGTGAGCGACGATCTGTCACCCGAGGCACTGGCCGCCGAGCAGGTCACCTTCCTCGGCACCGGCTGGACCTACGGGCTGGCGCAGGAGGCCGCGCTCAAGATGCGGGAGGCCGCCGGCGCCTGGACCGAGGCATATCCGGCCATGGAGTACCGCCACGGCCCGATCAGCATCACGGGCCCCGGCCGCGTCGCCTGGTCCTTCGGCCCACTGCCCGAGGGGCTGGCCGACAATGTCGCCGCCGTCGGCGGGCACCTGGAGCACCGGCCCAGCGTCGACCCGCTCGCCGACCTCGTCCGCGCCCAGCGCCTCGCCGTCGCGATCGCCGAGGCCAAGGGCTACAACCCGGACCGTCCGCGCAACCTGACCCGATCGGTCATCCTCGGCTGACCCCATCTCCATCCACCGCCCTTCTCCGCTTCTCCCGCTGACGGCGCTTCCGCATCCGTCGGCACCCGCTCCGCATCCGTCCGCCGCTGCCACGGCGGACCGACCCACCTGCACCGTCGGCACGCCGCGTGCCGGCCCACCGGTCCCCGAACGACCCCGGGGACCCGGACCCGAGGAAGCCGCATGCCGACCGCCGCCACCGCCGAACTCGTCCTCGCCGCACACGCGTCCGGCGGTGGCGTGGCCGCCTTCAACGTGATCACCCTGGAGCACGCCGAAGCGATCACCGCCGCCGCCGAGCAGACCGGTCTGCCCGTCATCCTCCAGATCAGCGAGAACGCCGTGAAGTTCCACGGCGGCCGCCTCGATGGTGTGCTCGCGGGCGCGGCGGCCGCCGCCGAAGCGGCCGCCGTACCCGTCTCCCTCCACCTGGACCACGTGGAGGACGAGGCACTCCTTCGCGCCGGGGTCGCCGCCGGCGTGACCTCGGTGATGTTCGACGCATCGGTCCTGCCCTACGAGGAGAACGTCAGCGCCACTGCCCGGATCACCGAGTGGGCCCACACCCACGGGGTGTGGGTGGAGGCCGAACTCGGCGAGGTCGGCGGCAAGGACGGTGCGCACGCCCCGGGTGTGCGCACCGACCCGGCGGAGGCCGCGGCTTTCACCGCTGCCACCGGTGTGGACTCGCTGGCCGTCGCGGTCGGCAGTTCGCACGCGATGACCGAGCGCACCGCCCGGCTCGACCACGAACTCATCGGCCGGCTGCGCGAGTCCGTGGGCGTGCCGCTGGTCCTGCACGGCTCGTCCGGCGTGTCCGACGGCGAACTGCGGCAGGCGGTCACCGCAGGCATGGCGAAGATCAACATCGGGACGGCGCTCAACATCGCCTTCACCACCGCCGTACGCGACTACCTCGCCTCGGACCCCACAGCCGTCGACCCGCGCCGCTACCTCCGCCCTGGTCGCGACGCGATGACCGCTACCGCCGCCCACCTGCTGCGAGTGGTGGCCGGCGGGCCCGAGCAAGAAGGCTGAGACCCGAAGCGGGATTGTCACGCACGGTAATTCTGCCGCAGTCCGGCCGGTCCGAAACGATCTCCACCGACAAGCAACTCGAACGAGTGATCGAGTGCGCTTCGATGTGATCAATACTTCGGTAATACTGGCCGTGACCTGCGGTTTGTCACCGTTACGCGGGTTCCGTGTCACAGAAGATCAACAACCGCATGCGCGCGTCGCGCCCCGTCGTTGTCCGGACGAAGGTGCTGATCGATATCGCCGTCGCATGGAGGTGCTTCATGACCGATCGGACCCTGTGGTCGTACGCGGACATCGCAGCCCACATCCGCGTCCAGGTGGACACCGTGCGTTCCTACCGGAAGCACGGCCACCTGCCGGACCCCGACGTCGTCGAACGCGGGAAACCGTTCTGGTACGCGGACACGATCCGGGCGTGGAGCGCCCGCCGCCCGGGCAACAGGGGGCGCCGGGACCCCGGCTGACCCGGCGCCGCGGCGCAGCTCACCGCTAAGTGCCGCGCCCGGTCAGCGGACGCGAACTGTCGCCCGCATCGTTGTCCGGCGGCGGCACGGGAGACGGCAGGATCTCCCGGCCGTCCTCGGGCACCGAGACCGGGGGAGGACGCTCGGACGCGGCAGGCGGCGGGACGATCACGGCACCCGTGGCTGCGGACGGCTGCGGGGCGGACGCCGCCGAGGTGCCGCCCTCGACACCCGCCGCAGTCGGTCCGCCCGGCCCTTCACACCCCCCGGCGGCGGACGCGACCACGACGGACGGGGGGCTGCCCCCGTCGCCATGCCGTCGGTCCCGCCCGCGTGAAACCCACTGCGCCACCGTGCCGACCCCGGCGACCAGCAGGGATATGCCGAGCCCGAGGGACAGCGCGTAGAAGGAGTTCGAGGCTGCCCGGCCGCTGATGTATCCGGCACCGACGGAATACGACGCCCACACCGCCTCCGCGACACCCGCGCCGACGGCATACCGCCGTGCCGGATACCGCACGACGCCCGCGGCCAGCCCGCCGATCACCCGGCCGCTGGGCAGGAAGCGGACGCCTATGACAAAGGGCACACCATGCCGCTGGATGCGCAGGGCGGCCCATTTGAGCAGTGCCGCCTGGCGGGGCCGGCGGCGCATGCGGTGCAGCACCCGGCCGCTCAGTGCCCGCCCGGCGCGGTGCAGCAGCATGTCACCGACAACGGCGCTGCCCGCCACCACCAGCAGCACGAGGGCGATGCTGAGACGGCCCTCAGCGGCCATCACACCGCCCGTGACGAGCAGGACGGCGTTGGGTACGAGCGGCGGGGCCGTCGTCGCGGCCAGCAGCGCGTACGCCCAGAAGACGTTGCCACCCCGCAGGTGCTCGGCGAGACCGGAGGTGAAGTCGATCGACGACACGCTCAGTGCAACGTCCATACCACCGCCCCTCTTCCCACCCCCTGGGATCAACGCTCCCAGCGGTTCCCTCGGCTCGGCAAGCGGGTTTGGCGGTGTAGGGGTACTTCTCCGCCGATTCCCCGGAAATCTCATCCTCGGGATGCAGCGGGCCTACTCCCGTGGGTGGAGGCCCGGAAACCACTGGTCGCCGTCAACGCCCGAGCAACTCGCCGCCGTTGCACTGCAGGATCTCGCCGGTGATGAAGCCGGCCTCCGGGGAGGCCAGGAAGAGCACGGCCGCCGCCACGTCCGCCGGCCTGCCGACCCGGCCCACCAGCGTGCGTCCCGCGCGCCGGGTCAGCTCCGCGTCATTGAGCCGCGACCCGAAGAACTCGGTGCCCGCCACGGTCCCGGGAGCCACGATGTTGCACGTGACGCCCTGCGGACCCAGCTGGGCGGCCAGGGAGTGGTTCCAGGCGTGCAGGGCGGCCTTGGAGGCCCCGTAGGAGCCACCGCCGCGCAGCGCCGCGACCGAGGTGACGGTGACCACCCGGCCGGCGTCGGAGAAGCGGTCCCGCAGCGACTCGGTGAGCAGCACCGCCGTCAGGACGTTCCGTTCGAAGTCACCGCGCCAGCGCGCCAGCAGACCGTGCGGCCCGGCTCCCACGGCCAGCTCGCGGCTGCCCGCGCTGTTGACCAGAACGTCGACCCGCTCGGGCAGTTGTGCCAGGACCCTCTCGACGTCGTCGGGATCGGCCAGATCGCAGACGGCCGGAGTGACGTCCAGCCCGCGCTCGGTGTGCAGCTCGTCCGCGGCGGCGTGCAGGACCTCGCGGCGGCGGCCGACGATCGTGACGCGGTGGCCGTCCTCCGCGAACCGGATCGCGATGGCCAGGCCGATCCCTGTGCCTCCGCCGGTCACGACGATGTTCCGGACCGTTGTCGCGTTCTCTGCCATGTGCTCCGCCCCTCGAGGAGAAACAGCACGCTACGGGATCACGCCGGACCGGCCGCGAGCGGGGTAGCCAGCACAAACACCCACAGCGAAGAGACGTAGATCACATCGCCGAGAGCGTAACCAATACGGCGTCTCGTGGGTCTTATGTCTTGAACACCGGCCCCCGGCGGAGCCGGTGTAGAGAGTTGAGGTACGGTCCATCTTGGGGGATGGATCGAGTTGCGTCGCCGGGGCGATCTCCGGGGAGCTTGAGCGGCCCTCCCGGCCGCTTCGTCCCGGCTTGGCGCGGCCGCCGAAAAACGCCCGGTACGGACCCGTGGGGGGATCCGCTCCGGGAAACGGGAGCGCCCCGTGCCGGACCCGTGGGGGGATCCGTCGCGGGGCGCTCTCTTTACGCGTGGGCCCAGGTCAGCGGGCCTCGACCGGGACGTAGTCGCGGGTGACGACGCCGGTGTAGATCTGCCGCGGGCGACCGATGCGGGAGCCGGGCTCCTTGATCATCTCGTGCCACTGGGCGATCCAGCCGGGCAGCCGGCCCAGCGCGAACAGCACGGTGAACATGCTGGTCGGGAAGCCCATCGCGCGGTAGATCAGGCCGGTGTAGAAGTCCACGTTGGGGTAGAGCTTGCGCGAGACGAAGTAGTCGTCGCTGAGCGCGTGCTCCTCCAGCTTGAGCGCGATGTCGAGCAGCTCGTCGGACTTGCCGAGCGCCGAGAGGACATCGTGCGCCGCCGCCTTGATGATCTTCGCCCGCGGGTCGAAGTTCTTGTAGACGCGGTGCCCGAAGCCCATGAGCTTCACGCCGTCTTCCTTGTTCTTCACCCGGCGGATGAAGGAGTCGACGTCGCCGCCCTCGGCCTTGATGCGCTCCAGCATCTCCAGCACCGACTGGTTGGCACCGCCGTGCAGCGGCCCCCACAGCGCGCTGATGCCGGCGGAGATCGACGCGAACAGGTTGGCCTGCGAGGAGCCGACCAGCCGGACCGTGGACGTCGAGCAGTTCTGCTCGTGGTCGGCGTGCAGGATCAGCAGCTTGTCCAGCGCGTTGACCACGACCGGGTCGAGCTCGTACTCCTCGGCCGGGACCGAGAAGGTCATCCGCAGGAAGTTCTCGACGTAGCCGAGGTCGTTGCGCGGGTAGACCACCGGCTGGCCGACGGACTTCTTGTACGCGTACGCCGCGATCGTCGGCAGCTTGGCGAGCAGCCGGATCGTGGACAGGTCGCGCTGCTCGGGGTCGAACGGGTTGTGGCTGTCCTGGTAGAACGTCGACAGCGCGCTGACCACGGAGGACAGCATCGCCATCGGGTGGGCGTCCTTCGGGAAGCCGTCGTAGAACCGTTTGACGTCCTCGTGCAGCAGCGTGTGCTGCGTGATCTGCCCCTGGAACGAGGAGAGCTGGTCGACGGTCGGCAGCTCGCCGTTGATCAGCAGGTACGCGGTCTCCAGGAAGGAGCCGCGCTCGGCGATCTGCTCGATCGGGTACCCGCGGTAGCGCAGGATGCCCTGCTCACCGTCGAGGAAGGTGATCGCGGACTTGTACGCCGCGGTGTTGCCGTAGCCGCTGTCCAGGGTGACCAGCCCGGTATCGGCACGCAGCTTGCCGATGTCGAAGCCGTTGTCACCGACGGTGCTGTCCACAACGGGGTAGCTGTACTCGCCGTCCCCGTACCGCAGTACTACAGAGTTGTCGCTCACGTCATTCCCTCACCGACGGTTTTGCCTCTTCTTCGAGGTGCCCTGACTACGTCCACTGTCCCCCATTTGGCACTGGGGTGTGCACTCGGGGTCGGCCATCGGGCCGAAAAGTGGCACGGAGTGCCTATTTTGCGCCCAGATCAAGCCGATGGTCGAGAGCGGTGAAGCGCCGACCCGCCGAGACCGTGCGCACCGCCTGGCCGATCGCCCGGCGGGACCCCACCAGCACGACCAGGCGTTTCGCCCGTGTGACCGCGGTGTAAAGCAGGTTCCGTTGGAGCATCATCCAAGCGCCGGTAGTGACGGGGATCACCACCGCGGGGTACTCGCTGCCCTGCGACCTGTGAATCGTGACGGCATAGGCGTGGGTCAACTCGTCCAGTTCGTCGAAGTCGTATCCGACCTCTTCGTCCTCGTCGGTCCGCACCGTCAGCTTCTGCTCCACCGTGTCGAGGGCGGTGACCACGCCCACGGTGCCGTTGAAGACGCCGTTGGCACCCTTCTCGTAGTTGTTCCTGACCTGCGTGACCTTGTCGCCGACCCGGAAGGTGCGCCCGCCGAAGCGGCGCTCGGCGACGTCCGGGCGGGCCGGGGTGACAGCCTGCTGGAGCAGCCCGTTGAGCACGCCCGCGCCGGCCGGCCCGCGGTGCATCGGGGTGAGCACCTGGACGTCGCGGCGCGGGTCGAGACCGAACCTGGCCGGAATTCGACGGGCCACGACGTCGACTGTCAGCCGGGCCGCCGCCTCCGAGTCCTCCTCGGCGAAGAGGAAGAAATCGGCCAGTCCCTGAGTGACCGGCGGGGTGCCCGAGTTGATCCGGTGCGCGTTCGTCACCACACCGGACTGCTGGGCCTGGCGGAAGATGCGGGTCAGCCGCACCGCCGGCACCGGGCCGCTCGGGGTGAGCAGATCCCGCAGCACCTCGCCCGCTCCCACGCTCGGCAGCTGGTCGACATCGCCGACGAACAGCAGGTGCGCTCCGGGTGGCACCGCCTTCACCAGTTTGTTCGCCAGCAGCAGGTCCAGCATGGACGCCTCGTCGACGACCACCAGGTCCGCGTCGAGCGGCCGGTCCCGGTCGTAGGCCGCGTCCCCGCCCGGCTTGAGCTCCAGCAGGCGGTGCACCGTCGAGGCGGCGGCCCCGGTCAGTTCGGCGAGCCGCTTGGCAGCCCGGCCGGTCGGCGCGGCCAGCACCACCTTGGCCTTCTTGGCAACCGCCAGGGCGACCACCGAGCGCACCGTGAACGACTTGCCGCAGCCCGGGCCGCCGGTGAGTACCGCGACCTTCTGTGTGAGCGCCAAGCGCACGGCGTCCTGCTGCTCGGGGGCGAGGTCCGCGCCGGTCTGCTCGGCGAGCCAGGCCAGCGCCTTGTCCCAGTCGACGTCCTGGAAGGCGGGCATACGGTCCTCAGGTCCGCGCAGCAGCCGCAGCACCTGGGCGGCGAGCGCGATCTCCGCCCGGTGGAATGGCACGAGGTACACCGCCTTGATCGGTTCGCCGTCCCCGTCGGGCGACGGGACGCTCTCACGCACCACGCCCTCCTCGTCGGCCAACTCCCCCAGGCACTCGATCACCAGGCCGGTGTCCACCTGCAGCAGCTTCACCGCGTCGGCTATCAGCCGCTCCTCCGGCAGGAAGCAGTTGCCGTTGTCCGTGGCCTGCGAAAGGGCGTATTGCAGGCCGGCCTTGACCCGCTCGGGGCTGTCGTGCGGAATTCCCACCGCCTGTGCGAGCCGGTCGGCGGTCAGGAACCCGATGCCCCACACCTCGGCGGCGAGCCGGTACGGCTGGTTCTTCACCACGGAGATCGAGGCGTCGCCGTACGTCTTGTAGATGCGCACGGCGATGGAGGTGGACACCCCGACGCCCTGGAGGAAGACCATCACCTCCTTGATCGCCTTCTGCTCCTCCCACGCGGCCGCGATCAGCTTCGTCCGCTTTGGCCCGAGGCCGGGCACCTCGACGAGACGGGTGGCCTCTGTCTCGATGACGTCCAGCGTGTCGGTGCCGAAGTGGTCCACGATGCGCTCGGCGATGCGCGGCCCGATGCCCTTGATCAGCCCGGAGCCGAGGTAGCGCCGGATGCCCTGGACCGTGGCCGGCAGGACCGTCGTGTAGTTCTCGACGGTGAACTGCTTGCCGTACTGCGGGTGGGAGCCCCAGCGGCCGTTCATCCGCAGGGACTCGCCGGGCTGCGCGCCCAGCAAGGCGCCCACCACCGTGAGCAGGTCGCCGGAACCGCGTCCGGTGTCCACCCGCGCGACCGTGTAGCCGTTGTCCTCGTTGGCGTACGTGATCCGTTCGAGGACGCCCTCCAGGACCGAAAGGTGCGGTGCCTCACCCATCTGCGAGCTCCCTTCGGGCCGGTCGGTGATCTGCTCCGAAGGTACCGGCAGCGGCCGACAGCGCGGCGGCGGTCACCCGCCCGGCTGTGGACAACTCCGAAGCCGGCGGGCGGAAAGCGAGAGGGGCCCGGCCGAAGCCGGGCCCCTCTTCATCCCTCCCCCTGTACCCCCGAAACCCCCCTCGGGCGTACCAGCCGGGCTCCCTGAACCCCCTCCGGGAGCCCCGATGCCATGTACGACACACCACGGCCCGAAAGGGTTGCACCGCGGAACGGCAAAATTCGAAGATTTTTTTTTCCGGCCCCGTCAGGGCACGTCAGAGCACGTGCCTCCGGTACCTGTCGGCGACTTCGGCGAGCACCTCGGCCCCGTCCCTCGCCCACAGGCCGGGGTTGAAGATCTCCACCTCCACCTGGCCCTGATAGCCGGCCTTGTCGGCCAGGACGCGGAATCCCCTGAGGTCGACGCAGCCGTCACCGAGTTGACCGCGCCCGAGCAGTACGCCCTCGGGCAGCGGCGTCACCCAGTCGGCCACCTGGAAGCAGGCGATCCGGCCGCCCTCGCCGGCGCGCGCGATCCCGGCCGGCGCACGGTCATCCCACCACAGGTGGTAGGTGTCCACCACGACGCCGACGTGTTCGGGCGCGAAGCGCTCCGCGATGTCCAGGGCCTGTTCCAACGTCGAGATCACACAGCGGTCCGAGGCGTACATCGGGTGCAGTGGCTCGATCGCCAGCCGCACGCCGTGCTCCGCGGCGTACGGCACGAGCGAGCCGATCGCTTCCGCGACCCGTTCCCGGGCGGCCGCGATGTCGCGTTCGCCCTCGGGCAGGCCGCCGGAGACCAGCACCAGGGTGCCGGTGCCCAGGGTCGCGGCCTCGTCGATCGCCGCACGGTTGTCGACCAGTGCCTCCGCCCGCTGCGCCGGGTCGGAGGCGGTGAAGAAGCCGCCGCGGCACAAGGAGGTGACGGTGATCCCGTGGTCGTGCATCAGCGCGGCCGCCTCCGACACGCCGTACTCCTGGACCGGTGCGCGCCACAGGGCGACCGACGTGATGCCGACCTCCGTGCAGCCCGCGGCCAGTTCGGGCAGCGACCACTGCTTGATGGTCTCCTGGTTGATGCTCAGGCGCGCGAGGTCCGTCATGGCGCCCAGGTCTCCGGTCATGCGTCCACTCCGTATACGGCCAGCAGCCCGCGCATCCGGGCCTCGGCGAGTGCGGGGTCGGCGAAGATCCCCACCTGGTCGGCGAGTTCATACGCCCGCGCGAGATGCGGCAGCGAGCGGGCCGACTGGAGTCCGCCGACCATCGTGAAGTGGTCCTGGTATCCGGCCAGCCAGGCGAGCAGGACCACACCGGTCTTGTAGAAGCGGGTCGGCGCCTCGAAGAGGTGCCTCGACAGGCCGACCGTGGGGTCCAGCAGTGCCCGGAAGCCCGCGGCGTCCCCGGTGTCCAGGGCGCTGACCGCGGCAGAGGCCAGCGGAGCCAGCGGGTCGAAGATGCCGAGCAGGGCGTGGCTGAAGCCTTCGTCGTCGCCCTCGATCAGCTCCGGGTAGTTGAAGTCGTCGCCGGTGTAGCAGCGCACCCCTTCGGGCAGGCGGCGGCGCAGCGCGACCTCGCGGCCCGCGTCGAGCAGCGAGATCTTGATGCCGTCGACCTTGTCCGGGTGGGCGGCGATCACCTCGAGGAACGTCTCGGTCGCGATGTCGAGATCGCCGCTGCCCCAGTAGCCGGCGAGTGCGGGATCGAACATCGGGCCGAGCCAGTGCAGGATCACCGGGTCCGCGGACTGCCGCAGCAGGTGCCCGTACACCTCCAGGTAGTCGTCCGGCCCCTTGGCGACCGCGGCCAGGGCGCGCGAGGCCATGATGATGGCCTGCGAGCCGGCCCCTTCCACCACGGCCAACTGCTCCTCGTAGGCGGCGACGACCTCGGCGAGGGTGGCCTGTGCGGCGGCGGGGCCGACGAGTTGGTCCGTGCCGACACCGCACGCGATGCGGCCGCCCGTCGTCCGTGCCTCGGCGGAGGACCTGCGGATCAGCTCGGCCGCGACCGGCCAGTCCAGGCCCATGCCGCGCTGCGCGGTGTCCATGGCCTCGGCCACTCCGAGACCCTGGCTCCACAGGTGGCGGCGGAAGGCGAGGGTCGCGTCCCAGTCGACGGCCGCGGGGGCGTCGGCGGCGGTGTGGAAGGGGTCGGCGACGACATGAGCGGCCGAATACACCACCCTGCTGCGCAGGGGCAGACCCGCCTTGTGGTGCATCGGCTCCGACCGGGGTTCGTAGGCACGGGTCGTGCCGGACGCGTCCGGCAGCAGGATGGTCACAGCGAAAGCTCCGGGACGTCGAAGCGGCGGCCCTCCGCGGAGGACTTCAGGCCCAGTTCGGCGAGTTGGACGCCCCGGGCCCCGGCCAGCAGGTCCCACTGCCAGGGCTCGTCGAGCACCACGTGCCGCAGGAAGAGCTCCCACTGCGCCTTGAAGCCGTTGTCGAAGTCGGCGTTGTCCGGGACTTCCTGCCACTGGTCGCGGAAGGTCTCGGTGGCCGGCAGGTCAGGGTTCCAGACCGGCTTGGGAGTCGCCGAGCGGTGCTGGACACGGCACTTGCGCAGCCCTGCGACGGCGGAGCCGTGGGTGCCGTCCACCTGGAACTCGACGAGTTCGTCGCGGTTGACGCGCACGGCCCAGGAGGAGTTGATCTGCGCGACGGCGCCGCCCTCCAGTTCGAAGATGCCGTAGGCCGCGTCGTCCGCCGTGGCGTCGTACGGCTTGCCCTGCTCGTCCCAGCGCTGCGGGATGTGGGTCGCGGTGAGCGCCTGCACGCTGCGCACCCGGCCGAACAGCTCATGCAGCACGTAGTCCCAGTGCGGGAACATGTCCGCCACGATGCCGCCGCCGTCCTCGGCACGGTAGTTCCAGGACGGGCGCTGCGCGCTCTGCCAGTCGCCCTCGAAGACCCAGTAGCCGAACTCGCCGCGCACGGAGAGGATCTGACCGAAGAAGCCGCCCTCGACCAGGCGTCGGAGCTTCTGCAGACCGGGCAGGAACAGCTTGTCCTGCACCACGCCGTGCTTGACGCCGGCCTCGGTGGCCAGCCGCGCCAGCTCCACCGCGCCGGCCACCGAGGTGCTGGTGGGCTTCTCGCAGTAGATGTGCTTGCCTGCCGCGATGGCCTGCTTGACGGCTTCCTCACGGGCGGAGGTCACCTGGGAGTCGAAGTAGATCTCGATCGACGGGTCGGCCAGGACCGCGTCCAGGTCCGTGCTCCAGTGCTCCAGGCCGTGCTGCTCGGCGATCGCGCGCAGCGCGTGCTCGCGGCGGCCGACCAGGACGGGCTCCGGCCACAGCACGGTGCCGTCGCCGAGGTCGAGGCCGCCCTGTTCGCGCAGGCTGAGGATCGACCGCACCAGGTGCTGTCGATAGCCCATTCGTCCGGTGACGCCGTTCATGGCGATCCTCACGGTCTTGCGTGTCATGGGCCTCTCCTGAGCGGTCGGGGGGTGGGCACGAAGGCCGACTACGATGCGCTCGCACCATAGCAAGCGCTTTCTTCCGCATCACGCTAGCTTGCATGAGTGGCTGTCGACAAGACTCTCCAGGATGCGAAAGTAAGCGCTTGCTGAGAGGGTGCCTGCGGAACGGCACTGCCGCTGCCGCGCACGGCGGCGAAGTGAGAGCATGTGCCGCGACGGCCGAGCGCCGGTAGGGCGCCGGTCAGGGCGGTCGAACGTCCGGTCGCCGTACGAGGAGGTCAGGAGCGACATGGCAGTGACACTGGCCGACGTCGCGGCGCGCGCGGGAGTGTCGTCGGCAACGGTCTCCCGCGTGCTCAACGGCAACTACCCCGTGGCCGGCAGCACCCGGGAGCGGGTGCAGCGGGCCGTGGCGGAGCTGGACTACGTCGTCAACGGGCAGGCGCGAGCACTCGCCGCGGCGAGCTCAGATCTCGTCGGCGTGCTGGTCAACGACGTGGCCGACCCCTTCTTCGGCCTGATCGCCAGTGCACTCCAACGCGAGATCGCCGGCGGGTCCGGCAACGCGAACAGCGGCGGGAAACTCGCGGTGGTCTGCAACACCGGCGGCTCCCCCGAGTCCGAACTCACCTATCTGACCCTGCTCGAACGCCAGCGCGCGGCCGGCGTGGTGCTGACCGGAGGAGCGGTCGAGGACGGCCCGCACACGGCCACCGTGTCCGCCCGGCTGGCCCGGCTGGCGTCGTCCGGCACACGGATCGTGCTGTGCGGGCGGCCACCGCTGCCCGGCCCGGCGCCGGGCATCACCACCCTCACCTTCGACAACCACGGCGGGGCCCGGCGACTGACCGAGCACCTGCTCTCGCTCGGCCACCGGCGGATCGGCTGCGTGGCCGGCCCGATCGAACGCAGCACGACGCGGCACCGCCTCGAAGGCCACTTCGCGGCGCTCGCCGCACGCGGGCTCGCCCCGCGGCCCGACGACGGCGCGGACCTCGCCGATCTGCCGGGCCAGCCCGTCGTGCACGGCGGGTACGACCGCGCGTCCGGCTACGACGGCGCGCTGGAACTGCTCCGCAAGGACCCCTCCGTGACCGCGATCGTCGCGGCCAACGACGCGGCCGCGCTCGGCGTGTGCGCCGCCCTCCGCGACCGAGGGCTCAGCGTCCCCGGAGACATCTCCGTGGCCGGGTTCGACGACCTTCCCTTCAGTGTGGACGCCTCACCGGCGCTGACCACGGTCCGCATCCCGCTCCAGGAGGCCGGCGCACGCGCGGGCCGACTGGTACTGGGCCGGTCGGCTCCACCGCCGGGTTCGGTCGCCACGGTGACCACGGAACTGATGGTCCGGGACTCCACGGCGCCACCGGCGCACGCCGCCCGCTGAGCCCGCCGGGGGTTATCCACAGACCGGAAATCGGGGCTTTCGCTCGGCTCCGCCACGGGCATACCTTTGACTCAGGCAAAGAAAAACGGAAAGGCCGGAGTCGTCATGGCAGTCCAGGAGATCCGCGAGTTCAACCGCTTCTACACCAACCTCATCGGCGCGCTCGACTACAGCCGCCACCTCCACACGCCGTTCACGCTCACGGAGGCGCGTGTGCTGTACGAACTCGCGCACGCGCGACGCACGGACGCGGCCGACCTGCGCGTGGAGTTGTCGCTCGACGCCGGCCATCTCAGCCGGATGCTGTCGAAGTTCGAGGAGCGGCAACTCGTCACCCGCAGGCCTTCCGAGGAGGACGCGCGAAGACAGCGGATCGAACTGACCAAACAGGGGAAGGAAGCCGCGTCACTGCTGGAGGAGCGCGCCCAGGAGGCCGTGGGTTCACTGGTCGGCCGGATAACGCCGGAGGACCGGCCACGGCTCACCGCCGCGATGCGCACGGTCCGCGAGATCCTGCACGACGACCACCGCGTCACCACCGGTCCGCGCGTGATACTGCGCGTTCCGCGCTCCGGCGACCTGGGATGGGCGATCGAGCGCAACGCCTCGGTGTACGCGGCGGAGTACGGCTGGGACGAGGGGTACGAAGCGCTGGTCGCGCGCATCGTCGCGGACTACGCGGCCGACCATGACCCGGAGCGCGAGGGGATGTGGGTGGCCGAGCTGGACGGGGAACGGGCGGGGTGCGTCTTCTGCGTGCGGGACGACGCGCCCGACACGGCGCGGTTGCGCCTGCTGCTGGTCGACCCGGCTGCCCGCGGGCACGGGATAGGGGGGCGGTTGGTGGACGCGTGCATATCCTTCGCCCGCCAGGCCGGTTACCGCGACATGGTCCTGTGGACCAATGACGTACTCGCGGGTGCCCGCAGGATCTACCAGCGGGCCGGGTTCGAACTGGTGGCGCAGAAACCCCATCACAGCTTCGGTCAGGACCTGGTGGGCCAGGACTGGCGGCTGGTCCTGTGACGGGCTGGCCTGCGAGCGGACCCGGAGCAGACGCCGACGCCAGACCCGGAGCCGGAGCCGGAGCCCGGAGCCGGATGTGAAGGTGGGACCGCTGATGCGCCCGTACCCGTGGCGCTCCAGTGGGGTCCGAGGGTGAAGTTCCCGTCATCGAAAGGAGGCTGGGTTGCAGGGAAGCGGGGGCGACACGCCGGAGCGGGGACGCGTGGCACCGGTTGACCCCGTGCGGGAGCCGTGCCTAGTGTCCGGCAAATGAGACTCGCCTTCTCCACCCTCGGACTTCCCACGTTGCCCATCGACCAGGTGGTGCGCCTCGCGGCAGAAAACGGCTACCACGGCGTCGAGCTGCGCGCGAGCGACGAGGAACCTGTGCACCCTGGGCTCGCCGCGGATGAACGGGCCCGGGTGGTCGAGCAGTTCGCGGCAGCCGGGATCGACATCCTCACCGTGGCCGCCTATGCGCGGGTGGCCGCGCGTGGCGAGGACGGCCCGGTGCTGGCCGAGACCGAGGCCGCGGTCGACCTGGCCGCTGACCTGGGCGCGTCCTACGTACGGGTGTTCCCGGGCGGCGGGGACCTTCCGGCCGCCGAGGCGGACGCGCTGGCCGAACGGCGGCTGGCCGCGGTGGCACCGTATGCGGCCGACCGCGGGGTCCGGGTGCTGCTGGAGACGCACGACTCGCACCGGGCCGGCGCCGATGTGGCTCGGGTGTTGGGCGCCGTCGGGCACCACTCGGTGGGCACGATCTGGGACGTGATGCACACCTGGCTGGCCGGGGAGCAGCCGTCCTCGACGTATCCCGTGCTGGCCCCGTACCTGGGCTATGTGCAGGTGAAGGACATCGCTTCGGCGGAGGATCGGACGCCGCTGGCGCTCGGTAAGGGCGTGCTGCCCCTGGCCGAGACCATCGAGGTGCTCAGCAGGGCCCAGTGGGACGGCTGGCTGTGCTGGGAGTACGAGAAGCGGTGGAATCCGCAGGCGGAGGATCTGCCGGGCATGTTGGGCGCCGGGCGGGAGCACCTGGTCCGGCTGCTGTCCGAATCGGCCTGACCTGCCTGATCGGGCGAGGCAGCGGGGCCGGGGGCCGAGCCCTGGGAAGTCGACCGGGCTCCGGCCCGTGGGAGTGGGAAGGGAGCGTGCGGGTGTGCTCGATCTGGGCCGGTTGAGGGCGCTGCACGCGGTGCACACGCATGGGTCGATCGGTGCGGCGGCCGCGGCGCTGGGATACACGTCGTCCGCGGTGTCCCAGCAGATCGCCAAGCTGGAGCGGGAAGCCGGCTCGGTGCTGCTGGAGCGGCAGGGCCGCGGCGTGGTGCTGACGGATGCCGCGCAGCTCCTGGTGACCGCGGCGCAGGAGCTGATGCGGGTGGTGGAGTCGGCCGAGGTGGCGCTGGAGGAGCAGCGCGGCCGTCCGGGCGGGCGGTTGACGGTTGCGGCGTTCCCCACTGCGGCCTGCGGGTTGCTGCCGCCGGTGCTGGCCGGGTTGGCGGACGCGTACCCGGCACTGGACCTCCGGCTGGTCGAGGTCGACGCGCACCTGTCGGTCGACCTGGTGGTGCGGGGCGGGGTGGACCTGGCGGTGGCGCACGACTGGGACATCGCGCCGCTGCCCGTGCCGGAGGGGTTGGGGCGGGCGGTCATCGGTGACGACCGGTGCGACGTGCTGGTGCCCGCCGGGCATCCGCTGGCCGCGCGGGAGTCGGTGCTGCGCACGGACATCGCGCGGGAGCGGTGGATCTGCCAGCCGCCGGGTTCGGTGTGCCATGACTGGCTGGTGCGGACGTTGCGGGAGGCGGGCACCGAGCCGGACATGGCGTACCAGGTCGGTGAGTACGGGACGCAGGTCGCCCTGGTGGCGGCGGGGTTGGGTATCGCGCTGGTGCCGCGGCTGGGCCGGGGTCCGCTGCCCGCAGGGGTGCGGGTGGTGCGGTTGGAGCCCGCACCGGTACGGCGGTTGTACGCGCTGTGGCGGAAGGGGGCCGCGCGGCGACCGTCGATCATGGCCGCGGTCGAGGCCTTGCGGACGCACTGGAGGGACACGCAGTGAGCGAACCCCGCTGCCGGGGCAGCGGGGTTCGGATGAGGTGGGCGGTGGTGGGTGTCAGGCGGCGGAGCGGACTTCGCCGGTGAACGTGCGCCACAGTTCGGCGTAGCGGCCGTCCTGGGCGAGGAGTTCGTCGTGGGTGCCGTCCTCGACGATGCGGCCGTGGTCGAGGACCACGACCCGGTCGGCTCGGGCGGCGGTGCTGAGCCGGTGCGCGACCACCAGGGTGGTGCGGCGGACGGCGAGGCGGTCGGCGGCTTGGTTGACCAGGGCTTCGGTGGCGAGGTCGAGTGCCGCGGTGGCCTCGTCGAGGAGCAGGATGGCGGGGTCGACGAGTTCGGCGCGGGCCAGGGCGATGAGCTGGCGCTGTCCGGCGGACAGGTTGCGGCCGCGTTCGGTGACCTGGTGGAGGTAGCCGCCTTCGAGGGTGGCGATCATCCCGTCGGCGCCCACCGCGCGGGCGGCGGCCTCCACTTCGGCGTCGGTGGCGTCCATCCGGCCGTATGCGATGGCGTCGCGCACGGTGCCCGCGAACAGGTAGGGCTCCTGGGGGACGACACCGAGTTGCTGCCGGTAGCCGGTCAGGTCGAGGGCGCGGATGTCGGTGCCGTCGACGAGGACGGCACCGCCGGTCGGGTCGTAGTAGCGGGCGACGAGCTTGACCAGGGTGGACTTGCCCGCACCGGTCTCGCCGACGAAGGCGACGGTCTGGCCGGCCGGTACGTGCAGTTGGATGCCGGCCAGGGCGTCGGGGGTGTCGGCGTCGGCGCTGCCGTAGCGGAAGTCGACATCCTCGAAGGTGATCTCGCCGCGCAGGCGGTAGACCGTCCGCGGGTCGGCGGCCTGCGGGGTGGTGGTGGGCTGGCGCAGCAGCTCGCGGATGCGGCCGAGCGAGACCGTGGCCTGCTGGAAGCCGTCGAAGACCTGGGAGAGTTGCTGGACCGGGGAGAAGAACAGGTCGATGTAGAGCAGGTAGGCGACGAGGGCGCCGGCGGTGAGGGTGCCGGCGTTGACCCGGTGGGCGCCCACGATCAGCACCAGTGCCGCCGCCACGCTGGACAGCAGTTGGACGAACGGGAAGTACACCGAGATCAGGAACTGACCGCGGACCCGGGCCGTGCGGTACTCGTCGCTGCGGTTCAGGAAGCGCTGCGCGCCGAGTTCCTCGCCGCGGAACGCCTGCACCACGCGCAGGCCCGCGACGTGTTCTTGCAGGTCGGCGTTGACGACCGCGACCCGTTCGCGGGCGGACTCGTACGCGCGCACCGACTTGCGGCGGAAGACCCAGGTGGCGAGGACCAGCAGGGGAAGGGTCGCGAAGACCATCAGGGCGAGCTGGACGTCGATGGCGAGCAGGGCGACCAGGATGCCGACGAAGGTCAGCAGGCTGACCAGCGCGGTGACCAGGCCGGTCTGAAGGAAGGTGGACAGGGCGTCCACGTCCGTGGTCATCCGGGTCATGATGCGGCCGGACAGCTCCCGTTCGTAGAAGTCCAGCCCGAGCCGGTGCAGGTGGGCGAAGATCTTCACGCGCAGCGTGTACAGGACGCGTTCGCCGGTGCGGCCGGTGAGCAGGGTGGAGCCCCATTCGACCGCCCACTGGAGCAGGACCAGTCCCAGGCCGACCAGGGAGGCGATCCAGACCGCGTGCAGCGCGTGCCGCCGTACGCCCGCGTCGATGCCGTGGCGGATCAGGACCGGCAGCAGCAGCCCGGCGACGGCGTCGACCGCGACCAGCAGCAGGCTGAGCAGCAGCGGAGTGCGGAAGCCGCGGAGCATGCTGCCCAGGCCGAACCGCTGGTCGGCGGCGCTTGCCTGCTCCTCGTCGATGTCCGGGGTGTCGAGCGCGGGCGGCAGGGCCGCGACCTTGGCGAGGAGTTCCGGGGTGGCGGGCATGCCGGCGAGCGCGCCGGCCATCCCCCCGCCCGGACCGCCGGGACCGCCGGGACCTCTGCCTGCCACCGCGGTCCCGCCCCGACCGGCAGTGTCACCGGCCTGGTCGGTCGCCCGCAGCCGCTCCGGCCACAGATCAGGGGTGACGGGGGCGTCGCCCGCAAGAGCGGCCGTCCGCGTGCCCGGCTCCGCGGCGGCGCCGGCCGGGTCGCGTTCCATGACGTCCGCGCCGAGCGCCTCGGGGTCGGTGAGCAGCGCACGGTAGAGCGGGCTGCGCGCCTGGAGTTCCTCGTGGGTGCCCACGTCGGCCAGCCGTCCCGCGTCCAGGACGGCGATCCGGTCGGCGAGCGCGAGAGTGGAGCGGCGGTGGGCAATCAGCAGCGTCGTGCGGCCGCGCATCACCTGGCGCAGGGCGTCGAAGATCTCCGCCTCGACCCGGGCGTCCACCGCGGAGGTGGCGTCGTCCAGGAGCAGCAGCCGGGGGTCGGTGAGGATCGCGCGGGCCAGGGCGACGCGCTGCCGCTGGCCGCCGGACAGCGTCAGCCCCTGCTCGCCGACGACCGTGTCGTAGCCGTCCGGCAGGGCGCTGATGAATTCGTGCGCCTGGGAGGCGCGGGTCGCCGCCAGGACTTCCTCGTCGGTGGCGTCGGGCTTGCCGTAGGCGATGTTGGCGCGGACCGTGTCGGAGAACAGGAAGCTGTCCTCGGGTACCAGGCCGATCGCGGAGCGCAGCGAGGCGAAGGTCAGCTCGCGGACGTCCACCCCGCCGATCCGCACGGCGCCGCCGGTCACGTCGTACATCCGGGGCAGCAGCAGGGAGACGGTGGACTTGCCGGAGCCGGACGCGCCGACCACGGCGACGGTCTCGCCGGGTTCGATACTCAGGTCGAAGCCGTCCAGGACCGGGCGCTCGGCGCTGTAGCCGAAGGTGACGTGGTCGAAGTCGACGGTGGCGGGGGCGCTCGGCGGGAGGGCCCTGGTGCCTTCGTCGAGGGTCGGGCGGGTGTCGATGAGTTCGAGGACGCGCTCGACTCCGGCGCGTGCCTGCTGGCCGACCGTGAGCATCATCGTCAGCATCCGGACCGGGCCGGTGAGCTGCGCGAGGTAGGTGGAGAACGCCACGAAGGTGCCCAGGGTGATCTGGCCGCGGGCGGCCATCCAGCCGCCCAGGGCGAGCATGCCGATCTGGCCGAGCGAGGGGACCGCCTGGAGCGCCGGTGTGTAGCGGGCGCTGAGCCGGACGGTACGCAGCCGCCCGGCGAACAGGCGGCGGCCCACCGTCCGCAGCTTGTCCATCTCCTGCTGCTCCTGGCCGAACCCCTTGACCACGCGGACGCCGGTGACCGACCCGTCCACGATCCCGGCGACCGCGGCGGCCTGGCCCTGGGCGTACCAGGTCGCGGGGAAGAGCCGCTTGCGGGAGCGGTCGGCGATGAACCACAGCGCGGGGGCGACGGCGAGCGCCACCAGCGTCAGCACCGGGGAGAGCAGCAGCATCACGACGAGGGAGAGCAGGAAGAGCAGCAGGTTGCCGATCATGACGGGCAGCATGAACAGCAGCCCCTGGATCAGCTGGAGGTCGCTGGTGGCGCGGCCGACGACCTGCCCCATGCTCAGTTCGTCCTGGCGGCGGCCGTCGAGCCGCATGATCGACCGGAACATCTCGTCACGCAGGTCGTGCTGGACGTCGAGTGCCAGCCGCCCGCCGTAGAAGCGGCGCATGTACGTGAGGACGTAGACGACGGCAGCGGCTGCCACCAGGGCGATCGCCCACGGCATGAGCTGCCGGTCGTGCGTGACGATGACGTCGTCGATGATCAGCTTGGGCACCAGCGGCACCAGGGCGGTGACGCCCATGCCCGCCAGGGACGCCCCGAACGACAGCAGCACGCTCCGCTTGTAGCGCCACGCATAGCCGCTGAGCCTTCGAAGCCAGCCCTGCCCGGAGCCGTCCTCGGCCGGCTCCCCCGGTTTCGCCTTCGCCACGCTGTCCTCCACCACGTTCGTCCCCGCGGTCCGCGACCGCCTGACCCGCTGAGGCCCAACGCGCCTGACCGCGCGTTTCATCCTCCCGCAACAAATCCAACGACCAAAGTCGCACATGAGTACGACTTTGGTCCTCATCACTTCGAGTGATCCGCTGCGGGGCGAAAAAGGGACAGGGGCGGTCTCAGCGGGTGGCGGAGATCTGCCGCGCCATGATCGTCGTCAGCTCGTAGGCGGTGTGGGAGGCGGCAACGGCAGTGATCTCCGCGTGGTCGTACGCCGGGGCGACCTCCACCACGTCGGCGGAGACCAGGTGGCAGCCGGCCAGGCCGCGCAGGATCTCCAGGAGTTCGCGGGAGGTGAGGCCGCCGGCCTCGGGAGTTCCCGTGCCGGGAGCGTGGGCGGGGTCCAGGACGTCGATGTCGACCGAGACGTACAGGGGGCGGTCGCCGATCCGTTCGCGCAGTTGCTGGACGACCTCGTCGACGCCGCGGCGCATGACGTCGGCGGAGGTGACGATGCCGAAGCCCATCTTCGCGTCGTCGTCGAGGTCCTTCCGGCCGTAGAGCGGGCCGCGGGTTCCGACGTGGGAGAGCGCGGAGGTGTCGAGGATGCCCTCCTCGACCGCGCGCCGGAAGGGCGTGCCGTGCGTGTAGGCGGCGCCGAAGTACGTGTCCCAGGTGTCGAGGTGGGCGTCGAAGTGGAGCAGGGCCACCGGCCCGTGCCGACGGGCGACCGCGCGCAGCAGCGGCAGGGCGATCGTGTGGTCGCCGCCGAGCGTCATGAGCCGGGCCCCGGTCGCCAGCAGGTCGTCGGCGGCGGCCTGGACGGACTCCACCGCCTCGCCGATGTCGAACGGGTTGGCGGCGATGTCGCCCGCGTCGGCGACCTGGGCCAGTTCGAAGGGGGAGGCGTCCTGCGCCGGGTTGTACGGGCGCAGCAGCCGGGACGCCTCGCGGATGGCGTTGCCGCCGAACCGCGCGCCGGGGCGGTAGGACACGCCGGTGTCGAAGGGCACGCCGACGACCGCGACGTCGGCGGCGCCCACCTCGTCGAGCCGGGGCAGCCGGGCGAAGGTCGCGGGACCCGCGTAGCGCGGGACCTGCGAGGAGTCGACGGGGCCGCGCGGCTGTGCGCTGCTCATAGGGCTGCCTCTTCTCGGTGTGGCGGTCATCGGTGCGACCGTCGTCCAGTACGACCGGCAGGACGACCGGCTTCATGGGCGCGGTCGGTCCTTCACGGCTGTGAGCTCACGGCTGTAAAGCAAAGTGCTGCCGCTGCGTGCGCGGCAGCTACCGCCACGGACGGTGCCGGGTCCGCAGTGGGCGCTCGTGCCGGCGGGTCCGCCGGTCTCCGCGACCCTACGGACCCCTGCCCCTCCCCGAAATGTACGTTTCCTCCAATCGGCGGCGGTGATTACGCCTCGGCGTCGATCCAGGGCACGTCGCATACCAGGACGCAGGGGCGGGAGAATGTGCTCATGCCCATGGACCCGCTGCCTGCCACCCCCACTCGCCAGGCCCTCGTCTCGCACCTGATACGCACCCGGATCGCCGGTGACGTCGCGACTCCGCGCGAGAACAACCTCGACCACTACCGCGAGCTCGCCGAGGGCAACCGCTACTTCTGGTTCGGGCTGGACCTCGGCGACCGGTGGAGCGACGAGGCCGCGGTGCTCGAGCTGATGGCCGAGCGGTGCGGGGTCGTCGCCGATCCCGAACACGTCCGCGGGCAGGACACCATCGACCCGGAACTGACCGTGGACGGGCTGGACCGGATGGCGGCGGTCCTGAAGAAGGCGGTGGAGAACCGGTCCACGGTCCTGCTGGCGAGCGGGCACCCGGCGGGGCTGTTCGCCGTGCACAACGTGCTCGCCAAGGCGCTGCGCACGGTCGGCTGCCATGTGGTCGGACCGGCGGAGAACCTCTACGCGGACGGCGGCGAGATCCGCTACCTGGGCGGCGTCTTCATGCTGCACCGGGGCGGCAGCCTGGTGCACACGCACTCCCCCGAGCCGATGGCCGAGGTGCTCAACGCCCTGGAGCGCGACGGGCGCGGGCTGCCCGACCTGGTGGTGGCCGACCACGGGTGGGCCGGTTGCGCGGGGTCGCGCGGCATCGAGACCGTCGGCTTCGCGGACTCCAACGACCCGGCCCTGTTCGTGGGCGAGTCCGAGGGCACGGTCCTGGTGACGGTGCCGCTGGACGACAACGTGCAGCCGCACTTCTACGCGCCCATGGCGTCCTATCTGCTGGACGCGGCCGACCTGCGGCACCGTCCGGCGCCCCGCCCGAACGGCGGCGGGCGGCACCGCCCGGACCCGCGGGCCCGGCGGGCCAGGACCCGCAAGACCCGGGACTGACCCGCACCACCCGGGACTGACCCGCACCACCCGGGACCGGCCGGACACGGCCGGGCCCTGACCGGGACGGCTTCCGCCTCAGGCGCGCGGCACCCGGACCAGGCCCTCCTGGATCACCGACACGGCCAGCGCGCCGTCCTGCGTGTAGATGCGGGCGGTCCCCAGTCCGCGGCCACCCGAGGCGGACGGGCTCTGCTGGTCGTACAGCAGCCACTCGTCCGCGCGGAAGGGGCGGTGGAACCACATCGCGTGGTCCAGGCTCGCGCCCACCACGTCGCCGACCGCCCAGCCACCGCGCCCGTGCGCCAGGAGCACGGAGTCGAGCAGCGTCATGTCCGACACATAGGTGGCGAGGCAGACGTGGAGCAGGGGGTCGTCGACGACTTTGCCGCGGGTGCGGAACCACACCTGGGAGCGCGGCTCGCGGCGCACCCCGGCGGTGAGGAAGGGCGGGTCCTCGACATAGCGCAGGTCCACGGCGGCACGCGCCTCGCGCAGTCGGTCGACCACGGTCGGGTCGGGGAACTTGTCGGCGTGGGCCGGCAGCAGTTCGTCGGCGCAGGGAAGGGTCTCGGGGTCCGGCGCCGCCGGCATGGCCTCCTGGTGCTCCAGGCCGTCCTCGTGCACCTGGAAGGACGCCGAGAGGTGGAAGATCGGCTGGCCGTGCTGGATCGCGACGACCCGGCGCGTGGTGAAGGAGCGGCCGTCGCGAATCCGGTCCACCTGGTAGACGATCGGCGCACCCGGGTCGCCGGGCCGCAGGAAGTACGCGTGCAGGGAGTGCGCGGCGCGCTCCTCGGGCACGGTGCGGCCGGCCGCGACCAGGGCCTGCGCGGCGACCTGGCCGCCGAAGACGCGCGGCACCACGGCCGAGCGGCTGTAGCCGCGGAAGATGTCCTGCTCGATCCGCTCCAGGTCGAGGAGGGCGAGCAGGGACTGCAGGGGCGTCGGGTTGTCGTTCACAGGCCCATCGATTTGGCGATGATCGTCTTCATGACCTCACTGGTCCCGCCGTAGATCCGGTTGACCCGGTTGTCCGCGTAGAGGCGGGCGATCGGGTACTCGTTCATGTAACCGTATCCGCCGTGCAGCTGGAGGCAGCGGTCGATGACGCGAGCGGCGACCTCGGTACAGAACAGCTTGGCGGAGGCGGCGTCGGCGGCGGACAGCTCGCGCCGGTCGTGGGCCTCCAGCGCACGGTCCACCACGGCCTCGGCAGCGTCGACCTCGGCCTTGCAGGCGGCCAGCTCGAACTTGGTGTTCTGGAAGGACGCGACGGTCTTGCCGAAGACGGTGCGGTCCTGGACGTAGGCCTGGGCGAAGCGGACGGCGGCCGCGGCCTGGGCGTAGGCGCCGGCGGCGATGGCCAGCCGCTCCTGCGGGAGGTTCTGGCCGAGGTAGGAGAAGCCCTTGCCCTCCTCGCCGAGCAGGTCCTCGACCGGCACGCGCACGTCGGAGAAGGACAGCTCCGCGGTGTCGGAGGTCTTCAGGCCGAGCTTGTCGAGCTTCCGGCCGACCGCGTAGCCCTCGGACTTGGTGTCGACGACGAACAGCGAGATGCCCGCGCGGCGGTCCTCGGGGGTGGGCGGGGCGGTGCGGGCGCAGACGATGACCCGGTCGGCATGGACGCCGCCGGTGATGAAGGTCTTCGCCCCGTTGAGGACGTAGTGGCTGCCGTCCTCGGCGAGCTTGGCGGTGGTCTTCATGCCGGCCAGGTCGGAGCCGGTGCCGGGCTCGGTCATCGCGATGGCGAACATCGTGGCGCCGCTGACGAAGCCGGGCAGCCAGCGCTTCTTCTGCTCCTGCGTGCCGTACGCCATCACGTACGGCAGGCACAGGCCGACGTGCACGCTGCTGCCGCCGAAGCTGACTCCGGCGCGGGACAGCTCCTCGCTGATCACGGCCTGGAACTTGAAGCTGGTCTCGCCCGCGCCGCCGAACTCCTCCGGCACCTCGATGCCGAAGACGCCCAGCTCGCCGAGCTTGTAGTAGAACTCCCGCGGCACCTGTCCGGCCGCCAGCCACTCGTCGTAGACGGGGACGACCTCGGCCTCGATGAAGGCGCGGATCGTCGCGCGAAACGCTTCGTGGTCTTCGTTGAACACCGTACGACGCACAGCGCGCCTCCCGTCCGAGAATAAGCAAGCGCTCAGAAAGTTACCCGCCGGTCGTCGTCGCTGTCCAGGCCGGAGGTGCTGTCGAGGGCGTCCAGCGCGCTCAGCGCGAGCCGGTGCAGGAGGGCGGCCATTCCGGCGCGGTCGGGCAGTCCGGACTGGGCGCCGAGGTGGGGGGTGGAGTTGAGCAGGCCGAACACCGCGTGCACCGCGGCGCGCGCCTCCAGTTCGCTGGCGTCGGGATAGACGCGGCGGACCACGCCCACCCACTCCTCCACGTACTGCCGCTGGAGCTGGCGGACGAGCTTGCGGTCCGAGTCGCGCAGCCGGTCCAGCTCGCGGTCGTGCAGGGTGATCAGCGGCCGGTCGTCGATCGCGAAGTCGATGTGGCCGCGGATCAGCGCGTCCAGCGCCTCGGCCGGCTCGCCACTCTCGGCGACCCGCATCCGGCCCGCGGCCAGCAGCCGCCCGCTGATCCCGACCAGCAGCTCGGCGAGCATCGCGTCCTTCCCGGCGAAGTGCCGGTACAGGCCGGGGCCGCTGATGCCGACCGCGGCCCCTATCTCGTCGACGCCGACCCCGTGGAACCCGCGCTCGGCGAAGAGCCGCGCGGCCTCTCTGAGGATCTGCTCGCGCCGGTTTTCCACAGCTTTCGTCGGACTCATGAAATCGAGTCTAGACAATCCCGTTAGCGGGCGTTAACGTGAAGTCATCGGTTAACGCTCGCTAACACCATCCGGGGGCCGACCCATGGCAGCACCCACCTTGACCAGTGCCGCAGATCCGACATCGGAGACATTCCGCGCCAACGCGCGGGCTCACGCCGAGCTCACGGCCACGCTGCGTGACAAGCTGGCGGCCGCCCGACTCGGCGGCGGGGAGAAGGCGCGCGCACGGCACACCGCGCGGGGGAAGCTGCTGCCCAGGGACCGGGTCGACGGGCTGCTCGACCCTGGTTCCCCCTTCCTCGAGCTGGCACCGCTCGCGGCCGACGGGATGTACGACGGGCAGGCGCCCGCCGCGGGGGTGATCGCCGGGATCGGCCGGGTCTCGGGCCGCGAGGTCGTGGTCGTGGCCAATGACGCCACCGTCAAGGGCGGCACCTACTACCCGATGACGGTGAAGAAGCACCTGCGGGCCCAGGAAGTCGCGCTGGACAACCGGCTGCCGTGCGTCTACCTGGTGGACTCCGGCGGCGCCTTCCTCCCCCGGCAGGACGAGGTCTTCCCCGACCGCGACCACTTCGGCCGGATCTTCTTCAACCAGGCCACCATGTCCGCCCGCGGCATCCCGCAGATCGCCGCGGTGATGGGTTCGTGCACCGCCGGAGGCGCCTACGTGCCGGCGATGAGCGACGAGGCGGTGATCGTGCGGAACCAGGGCACGATCTTCCTCGGCGGCCCGCCGCTGGTGAAGGCCGCAACCGGCGAGGTGGTCACCGCCGAGGAACTCGGCGGTGGCGAGGTGCACTCCCGGACCTCCGGCGTCACCGACCACCTCGCCGAGGACGACGCGCACGCGCTGAGCATCGTCCGCGACATCGTGGCCACGCTCCCCGCCCGGGGCGCCCCGCCGTGGACGGTGCAGCCCGCGCAGCCGCCCGCGGTGGACCCCGCGGGGCTCTACGGAGCGGTGCCCGCGGACTCCCGCACCCCGTACGACGTCCGGGAGGTGATCGCCCGGCTGGTGGACGGCAGCCGCTTCGCGGAGTTCAAGGCGGAGTACGGCACCACGCTGGTCACCGGGTTCGCCCACGTCCAGGGCCACCCGGTCGGCATCGTGGCCAACAACGGCATCCTGTTCGCCGAGTCCGCCCTCAAGGGTGCGCACTTCATCGAGCTGTGCGACCAGCGCGGCATCCCGCTGCTCTTCCTCCAGAACATCTCCGGGTTCATGGTGGGCCGGCAGTACGAAGCGGGGGGCATCGCCAAGCACGGCGCGAAGATGGTGACGGCGGTGGCGTGCACGCGGGTGCCGAAGCTGACCGTGGTGATCGGCGGCTCCTACGGCGCGGGCAACTACTCGATGTGCGGCCGGGCCTACAGCCCCCGCTTCCTGTGGATGTGGCCCAACGCCAAGATCTCGGTGATGGGCGGTGAGCAGGCCGCCTCGGTGCTGGCGACGGTGAAGCGGGACCAGTTGGCGGCCGCCGGTGAGAAGTGGAGCGAGCAGGCGGAGGAGGAGTTCAAGGCGCCGATCCGCGAGCAGTACGAGACCCAGGGCAACGCCTACTACGCGACGGCCCGGCTGTGGGACGACGGGGTGATCGACCCGTTGGAGACCCGCACCGTGCTGGGGCTGGCGCTGACCGCCTGTGCCAACGCGCCGCTGCCGGCGGCCGATCCGACCGCGCCGGGCTACGGCGTCTTCCGGATGTGAGGGCCGAGATGAGCAGTGTGACCACACCGAGCCGGTCGGAGATGTTCGACACCGTACTGGTCGCCAACCGGGGCGAGATCGCGGTGCGGGTGATGCGCACCCTGCGCGCGTCGGGGGTGCGGTCGGCGGCGGTGTTCACCGAGGCGGACGCCGGGGCCCGGCATGTGCGGGAGGCCGACTGCGCGGTACGGGTGGACAGTTACCTGTCGGCGGCCGAACTGGTCCGGGCGGCCGGTGAGGCGGGCGCCCAGGCGGTCCACCCCGGCTACGGCTTCCTCGCCGAGAACGCGGGCTTCGCCCGGGCCTGCGCCGAGGCCGGCCTGGTCTTCATCGGCCCGCCGGCCGACGCGATCGAGCTGATGGGCGACAAGATCCGGGCCAAGCAGACGGTGCGGGCCGCCGGGGTGCCGGTGGTGCCGGGCAGCAGCGGCAGCGGGCTGACCGACGAGGAACTGGCGGAGGCGGCACGGGAGATCGGCATGCCGGTGCTCCTCAAGCCGTCGGCGGGCGGCGGCGGCAAGGGCATGCGGCTGGTCCGGGACGCGGCGCAGCTGCCCGAGGAGATCGCGGCGGCCCGCCGGGAGGCGCGCGGTTCTTTCGGTGACGACACACTGCTGGTGGAGCGCTGGGTGGACCGGCCCCGGCACATCGAGATCCAGGTGCTGGCCGACGCGCACGGCCATGTGGTGCACCTGGGCGAGCGGGAGTGCTCGCTCCAGCGCCGCCACCAGAAGGTGATCGAGGAGGCGCCCTCGGTGCTGCTGGACCCGGCGACCCGGGCGGCAATGGGTGAGGCGGCGGTGCAGGCGGCGCGGTCCTGCGGGTACACCGGTGCGGGCACGGTGGAGTTCATCGTGCCGGGCACGGACCCGTCCGCGTACTACTTCATGGAGATGAACACCCGGCTCCAGGTGGAGCACCCGGTCACGGAGCTGGTGACCGGGCTGGACCTGGTGGCGTGGCAGCTGCGGGTGGCGTGCGGGGAGCCGTTGGACTTCGGCCAGCAGGACGTGGCGCTGACCGGGCACGCGGTCGAGGCGCGGATCTGCGCGGAGACGGCCCGGCCGGGCGACGGCGGAGTGGACTTCCTGCCGTCGGCGGGCACCGTGCTGGAGGTGCGGGACCCGGACGGCCCCGGGGTGCGGGTGGACTCCGGCCTGGCGGCGGGCACCGAGGTCGGCACCGCCTACGATCCGATGCTCGCCAAGGTGATCGGGTACGGGCCGGACCGGGCGACGGCGCTGCGCCGACTGCGGGCGGCGCTGGCCGGCACCGTGGTACTGGGCGTGGAGACGAACACCGGGTTCCTGCGGCGGCTGCTGGCCCATCCGGCGGTGGTCGCGGGCGAGTTGGACACCGGGCTGATCGACCGGGACGCGGCGCTGCTGGTGCCGGAGGGGGTGCCGGACGAGGTGTACGAGACGGCGGCGCTGCTGCGGCAGCGTGCGTTGGGCGCGGAGACGGAGGGCGGCGGGTGGGTCGACCCGTTCTCGGTGCCGAGCGGGTGGCGGCTGGGCGGGGAGCCGGCGTGGACGGTGCACCATCTGCGGGTGCCGGGCCGGGAGCCGGTGCGGGTCGGAATCCGCGCCGGCCGGGTGCGGATCGGCGACGGCCCCCCGGTGCAGGCGCGGATCGAGGTGGCCGGCTCCCGGGTGACGCTGTACCGCGAGGGCAGGGCGTGCGGCTTCGACACGGCGGGCGAGTGGCTCGGCCGGGAGGGCGACAGCTGGCATGTGCAGTCGTACGACCCGGTGGCGGCGGCGCTGCGCGGGCTGGCGGCCGGTGCGGGGGACGGAGCGCTGACGGCGCCGATGCCCGGCACGGTCACGGTGGTGAAGGTGGCCAAGGGCGAGCAGGTGGTGGCCGGGCAGGGCCTGCTGGTGGTGGAGGCGATGAAGATGGAGCACGTGATCGCCGCGCCGTACGACGGCACGGTGGCCGAGATCGATGTCGCCGCGGGCACGGCGGTGGCGATGGACCAGGTGCTGGCGGTGGTCACCCCGAATCTCCCGGACGCCCCGAACTCCCCGGGCACCCCGGACGCCCCGGGCACCCCGGACGCCCCGGGCACCCCGAACCCCCCGGAGGGCGGCGCCGATGCCACCCCGGACAGCGCGAGGGAGGCGTCATGACCGACACCAACGGCTCGCAGGACACCGGTGCGGGGCTGCCCGCGGGCCTGCCGATGGCGGTTCCGGCACCCGGCCTGCCGGAATACGTCCGCATCCATGAGGTCGGTGCCCGCGACGGCCTGCAGAACGAGAAGTCGACGGTGCCGACCCAGGTGAAGGCGGAGTTCGTGCACCGCCTGGCGGACGCGGGGCTGACGACGATCGAGGCGACCAGCTTCGTGCACCCCAAGTGGGTGCCCCAACTGGCGGACGCGGCCGAGCTGATGCCGCTCCTGGCGGACCTGACGGGGCGGCCGGAGCTGCGCCTGCCGGTCCTGGTGCCGAACGCCCGGGGGCTGGAGCGCGCCCTCGAACTGGGGGTGCGGGAGATCGCGGTGTTCGGCAGCGCCACCGAGTCCTTCGCCCGGGCGAACCTGAACCGCACGGTGGCCGAGTCGCTGGCGATGTTCGAGCCGGTGGTGGCCCGCGCCAGGGACGCCGGGCTGCGGGTGCGCGGCTATCTGTCGATGTGCTTCGGCGACCCCTGGGAGGGCCCAGTCCCGATCGCCCAGGTCGCAGAGGTGGCCCGCCGGCTGTACGAGCTGGGCTGCGCCGAGTTGAGCCTCGGCGACACCATCGGGGTGGCGACGCCCGGCCATGTGGTGGCGCTGCTTGACGAGTTGACCGCCGCCGGGGTCCCGATCGGACACCTCGCGGTGCACTTCCACGACACGTACGGCCAGGCGCTGGCGAACACCCTGGCCGCGCTTCGACGCGGGGTGGCTGTCGTCGATGCCTCGGCGGGTGGCCTGGGCGGCTGCCCGTACGCCAAGAGCGCCACCGGGAACCTCGCCACCGAAGACCTCGTCTGGATGCTGCACGGGCTCGGCATCAGGACCGGGGTCGACCTCGACCGCCTCAGCGCCACAAGCGTCTGGATGGCGGAGCAGTTGGGACGGCCCAGCCCGTCCCGTACCGTCCGCGCCCTCACCCACCGGGAGCCGTAGCCATGTCCATCGACCACCGCCTGTCCGAGGAGCACGAGTCGCTGCGGGCGACCGTGGCCGAGTTCGCCCATGACGTGATCGCACCGAAGATCGGCGACTTCTACGAGCGGGAGGAGTTCCCGTACGAGATCGTGCGGGAGATGGGGCGGATGGGCCTGTTCGGGCTGCCGTTCCCGGAGGAGTACGGCGGGATGGGCGGGGACTACTTCGCCCTGGGGCTGGCGCTGGAGGAGCTGGCCCGGGTGGACTCCTCGGTGGCGATCACCCTGGAGGCGGGGGTGTCGCTGGGTGCGATGCCGGTGTTCCGGTTCGGCACCGAGGAGCAGAAGCGGACCTGGCTGCCGCGGCTGTGCTCGGGCGAGATGCTGGGCGCCTTCGGCCTGACCGAGCCGGAGTGCGGCTCCGACGCGGGCGGCACCAGGACCACCGCGCGGCTGGACGAGGCGACCGGCGAGTGGGTGATCAACGGCACGAAGTGCTTCATCACCAACTCCGGCACCGACATCACCGGCCTGGTCACGGTGACCGCGGTGACCGGGCGCAAGGAGGACGGCCGGCCGCGGATCTCCTCGATCATCGTGCCGTCCGGGACGCCGGGCTTCACGGTGTCGAAGAAGTACAGCAAGGTCGGGTGGAACGCCTCGGACACCCGGGAGCTGTCGTTCACGGACTGCCGGGTGCCGGCGGCGAACCTGCTGGGCGCGGAGGGCCGGGGGTACGCCCAGTTCCTGCGGATTCTGGACGAGGGCCGGATCGCGATCTCCGCGCTGGCCACCGGGCTGGCCCAGGGCTGCCTGGACGAGTCGCTGGCGTATGCGCGGCAGCGGGAGGCGTTCGGGCGGCCGATCGGCGCGAACCAGGCGATCCAGTTCAAGCTGGCCGACATGGAGATGCGCGCCCACACCGCCCGGCTGGCCTGGCGGGACGCGGCGTCGCGGCTGGTGCGCGGGGAGGAGTTCAAGAAGGAGGCGGCGCTGGCGAAGCTCTACACCTCGGAGATCGCGGTGACCAACGCCCGCGAGGCGACCCAGGTGCACGGGGGGTACGGCTTCATGAACGAGTACCCGGTGGCCCGGATGTGGCGGGACTCGAAGATCCTGGAGATCGGCGAGGGCACCAGCGAGGTGCAGCGGATGCTGATCGCGAGGGAACTGGGGCTGGCCGAGTGACCCGATAACGCCGGCAGATCCGGAAAGCGCCTGCCGCTCCTCCGGTGAACACCTGCCGCTCATCCGTTTAACGATCGCCACTCACCCGTTCGGCCCTCCCCAACCGCACTGGGGTGCCCGAAAGCGGGCAGGATTCTTGCAAAGCGGCGATGATCTGATGAGTATCAACGGGTGCCTGAACACCGGACGTCCTATGACGACCTCATCGACCACCTGGTCCGCACCACGTCGCTGCACCGCGGCGAGGCGGCCCGGGTGGTCATGGACGTCCTGGCGTACTTCGACGAGACGACCGAGGAGTACGTCCGCCGCAGGCACCGCGAGCTCCAGGCGAAGGGCCTGGTCAACACGGAGATCTTCGAGCGGATCAGCGAGGAGCTGCCGCACCGCGCGGTCGCCCCGGCCGCGCTGTCCCAGCGCCAGCTGCGCCGGATCGTCTACGGCTGACCGAGGCACCCCGCCCCACACCCCCACCAGCTCCACCCACCCACCAGCTCCACCCACCCCCCCAGCTTCACCCACCCCCACCAGGCGCTCAGGGGCGCCGGGCACCCGACAGGTACGACCGAGAGGGACGGCATATGTGCGGAATTGTCGGCTACATCGGCAGGCGCGACGTGGCACCACTGCTGCTGGAGGGCCTGCAGCGGCTGGAGTACCGGGGCTACGACTCGGCCGGCATCGCGATCACCGGCCGATCGGGTGAACTGCGGACCGTCAAGGCCAAGGGCCGGGTGCGCGACCTGGAGGCCCGCGTCCCCAAGCGCTTCGCCGGCACCACCGGCATCGCACACACCCGCTGGGCCACCCACGGCGCGCCCAGCGACGCCAACGCCCACCCGCACCTGGACGCGGACAGCGCGGTCGCCGTCGTGCACAACGGCATCATCGACAATGCCTCCGAGCTGCGCGCCAGGCTCAGCGCCGAGGGCACCGCCTTCACCTCCGAGACCGACACCGAGGTGCTCGCCCACCTGATCGCCCGCTCGCAGGCCGACACGCTGGAGCAGCGGGTGAGCGAGGCGCTGCGCTCGGTCGAGGGCACCTACGGCCTCGCGGTACTGCACCGCGACTTCCCGGACCGGATCGTGGTGGCCCGCAACGGCTCGCCGGTGGTGCTCGGCATCGGCGAGAAGGAGATGTTCGTCGCCTCCGACGTGGCCGCGCTCGTCGCCCACACCCGCCAGGTCGTCACGCTCGCGGACGGCGAGATGGCCACCCTGAAGGCCGACGACTTCCGCACCTACACCACCGAGGGCTCGCGGACCACCGCCACGCCGACCACCGTGGAGTGGGAGGCCGAGTCGTACGACATGGGCGGCCACGACACGTACATGCACAAGGAGATCGCCGAGCAGGCCGAGGCGGTGGACCGGGTGCTGCGCGGGCGGATCGACGACAAGTTCGCCACCGTCCACCTCGGCGGGCTCAACCTCGACCCGCGCGAGGCCCGCGGGGTGCGCCGGATCAAGATCCTCGGCTGCGGCACCAGCTACCACGCCGGTCAGATCGGCGCGCAGCTCATCGAGGAGCTGGCCCGTATCCCCGCCGACGCGGAGCCGGCCTCGGAGTTCCGCTACCGCAACCCGGTGGTCGACCCGGACACGCTGTACGTCGCGGTGTCGCAGTCCGGCGAGACGTACGACGTGCTGGCGGCCGTACAGGAGCTCAAGCGCAAGGGCGCGCGGGTGCTCGGCGTGGTCAACGTGGTGGGTTCGGCGATCGCCCGGGAGGCGGACGGCGGGACCTATGTGCACGCCGGGCCCGAGGTCTGCGTGGTGTCCACGAAGTGCTTCACCAACACGGTGGTGGCCTTCGCGCTGCTCGCGCTGCACCTGGGCCGGATCAGGGACCTGTCGGTCGCCGACGGCCGCCGGATCATCGAGGGGCTGCGGCGGCTGCCCGGCCAGATCGACGAGATCCTCAAGGCCGAGCCGGAGATCAAGCGGCTGGCGCTGCACTTCGCGGACGCGAAGTCGATGCTGTTCATCGGCCGGGTGCGCGGGTACCCGGTGGCCAGGGAGGCGTCGCTGAAGCTGAAGGAGGTCAGCTACATCCACGCCGAGGCGTACCCGGCCTCGGAGCTGAAGCACGGGCCGCTGGCGCTGGTGGAGCCGGCGATGCCCACGGTGGCGATCGTGCCGGACGACGACCTGCTGGAGAAGAACCGGGCCGCGCTGGAGGAGATCAAGGCCCGCAGCGGCCGCATCCTCGCCGTGGCCCACCAGGAGCAGGAAAAGGCCGACCACACGATCATCGTCCCGAAGAACGAGGACGAGCTCGACCCGATCCTGATGGGCATCCCGCTCCAGCTCTTCGCCTACCACACCGCGCTGGCGCTGGGCCGGGACATCGACAAGCCGAGGAACCTCGCGAAG
>NZ_JBYIRM010000043.1:0-71807 GCF_057708105.1 Actinacidiphila sp. bgisy144
GTCGGAGTGATCGCAGTGATCCGTGTCAGCGCGATCCGTGTCAGCGCGATCCGTGTCAGCGCGATCCGGACGCCGCCGAGCGGCTGACCTTCAGCGCCCACATCACCAGCGGCGCCTGGAGCGGGAGCCGGGCGTAGGCGGCGGCCTTGAGCGGGGCGGGACGGTGCCGCCAGTCGTAGGCCATCTTGACGTTGGCGGGGAAGACCGCGGCGAAGAAGCCGGCGGCCAGCAGGCCGCCGGTGCGGCGGGTGGCCGGCAGGGCGACGGCGGCGGCGAGCGCGAGTTCGGCGGCGCCGCTGGCCCGGGTCCAGTCGCGCGGGCGGCCCGGCAGGGCAGTGGGCACGATGCCGTCGAAGGGCGCGGGCACCAGGAAGTGCAGGGCGCCGGCGGTGGCCAGCAGCCCCGCGAGCAGCGGGGCCGGGCGCAGGGATGCGGGGCGTACGGACACGGGGCGGCCTCCTCCGACTGGCGGGCGGCTCCCGCCCGAGGCCCACCTTACCCGTGAGTAAGGTGGCGCCGGCAAGCCCCGTACGGCCCCCGCGCCGGCGCTCAGCGCGGGGTGGCCGCGGGTGCGAGCGCGGTCGCCGGCCCGGTCGCCGCGGTCACGGCGGCTGCCGCGGTTCCCTCGGCGGCGGCCTCGGCTGCTGCCGCGTCCGGGTGGTCGGCGCCGCGGCGGCTGAGGGCGGCGTACCGGCCGTCGAGGGCGAGGAGTTCGTCGTGGGTGCCGCGTTCCACGACGCGGCCGGCGTCGAGCACGGCGATCTGGTCCGCGTCGCGGATCGTGGAGAGCCGGTGCGCGATGGTGATGGTGGTCCGGCCGGCCGAGAGCGCGTCGATCGCGTCCTGGACGGCGGCCTCGGTGCGGGTGTCCAGCGCGCTGGTGGCCTCGTCGAGGACGAGCACCGGCGGGTCGCGCAGGATGGTGCGGGCGATGGCCAGGCGCTGCTTCTCGCCGCCGGAGAAGCGGTAGCCGCGTTCGCCGACGAGGGTGTCGTACCCGTCGGGCAGGCCGGCGATGTGGTCGTGGATCTGCGCGGCGCGGGCGGCCGCCTCGATCTCGGCGTCGGTCGCGTCGGGCTTGGCGAAGCGCAGGTTCTCCGCGACGGAGGCGTGGAAGAGGTAGGTCTCCTGGGAGACCACGCCGACCGCGGCGGCCAGGGTGTCGAAGCTGAG
The DNA here is from genome assembly GCF_057708105.1 of Actinacidiphila sp. bgisy144. Taxonomy (NCBI): domain Bacteria; kingdom Bacillati; phylum Actinomycetota; class Actinomycetes; order Kitasatosporales; family Streptomycetaceae; genus Actinacidiphila; species Actinacidiphila sp. bgisy144. The sequence continues at coordinate 1,174 of NZ_JBYIRM010000043.1, forward strand.
GTCGCGCACGTCGGTGCCGTCGATGGTGACCCGGCCGCCGGTCACGTCGTACAGGCGGGGCACCAGGTAGCTGAGGGTGCTCTTGCCGGAGCCGGTCGCGCCGACCACGGCGAGGCTGCCGCCGGCGGGGATGGCGAGGTCGATGCCGCGCAGGGTGGGTTCGGCGCGGCCGCCGTCCGCGGCCTCGTAGGCGAAGTCGACGTCCTCGAAGCGGATGTCGCCGCGGACCCGCTCGATGCGGACCGGGTCGGGCCGCTCGGTGATGTCCACGGGCAGGTCGAGGTACTCGAAGATGCGCTGGAAGAGCGCGAGCGAGGTCTGCACCTCCACGCCGGTGGCCAGCAGCGAGACCGTCGGGCGGAACATGCCCTGCTGGAGGGAGACGAACGCGACCAGGGTGCCGATGGAGATCGAGGAGCCGGGGCCGCCGCCTCCGGTGAGGCCGGCCGCCCAGTACAGCAGCGCGGGCATCGCGGACATCACGATGCCGATCACGGCCATCCGCCAGCGGCCCTGCATGTTCGACCGCACCTCGAGGTCGACCAGGCGCTCGGACTCGGTGGAGAAGTCGCGGGTGAGCGAGTCGGTGCGGCCCATGGTGCGGCCGAGCAGGATGCCGCTGACCGACAGCGACTCGGTGACGATGGCGGACATCGTGGCCATCTGCTTCTGCCGCTTGGTGGCGATCTTCTTGCGCTCGCGGCCGACCTTGCGGGAGATCCAGACGAAGACCGGCAGCAGGAGCAGCGAGACGATCGTCAGCCGCCAGTCCAGGGCGACCATCGCCACCACCGCGGCGACCACCGAGGTGAGGTTGGAGACCAGCGAGGTCGCGGTGGACGTGACGGTGGCCTGCATGCCGCCGATGTCGTTGGCGATCCGGGACTGCACCTCGCCGGTGCGGGTGCGGGTGAAGAAGGCGAGCGACATCCGCTGGAGCCGCTCGTAGACGGCGGTGCGCAGGTCGTGCATGACGCGCTGGCCGACCGTGGTGGAGATCAGGGTCTGGAGCACGCCGAAGACGCCGTTGGCGACGGCGGTGGCGATCATGCCCAGCGCGAGCAGGGCGAGCAGTCCGCTGCGGCCCTGCGGGATGGCCGTGTCGAGGATCGCACGCAGCAGGAACGGCGACGCGACCGAGACCAGGGACGACAGGGCGACCAGCAGCCCCACGACGACGAGCCGGGCGCGGTAGGGGCGGAACAGGCGCAGGATGCGGCGGACGTCGACGTCCGCGCGGGTGACGGGCTTGCCTTTCGGTGGTGTCCATCGGTCGGACACGGTGTTCTGGGGACGCAAAGGGCTCCTCCGGGTCGGGGTGCGCGTCCGGGGCGTCGGGTGGCCCGGGACGCGTGGACAAAGGGAGTGTAGGTCATTGTTACCTATACTCACAATGAGGTTCATCCTGATAGCCTGAGGCCATGGATTCCCCCACCACCGCGGCCACCGAGGAGAGCCGGTCCCGCCCGGCGCCCGGCGGCGCCGAGGAGACCACCGGACGCCTCGCCGACCAGCTGCTGACGCTGAGCCGGTGGCTGCACCGCGCGCAGCGGCGGCTGATGGAGCCGCTGGGCATCACTCCGGCGCAGTCCCGGCTGCTGCGCGCGCTCGCGCACTGCGAGGCGCCGCCGCGGATGGCCGACCTCGCACAGCAGCTCGACGTGGTGCCGCGCGCGGTGACCACGCTCGTGGACGCGCTGGAGGAGCGGGAGATGGTGCGGCGGGTGCCCGACCCGCACAACCGGCGGGTGATCAGGATCGAACTGCGGGACGAGGGCGCGCGGGCGCTGTCCGAGCTGCGGGCGGTGCGCCGGGCCGCGGCCGCCGAACTGCTGGCACCGCTGGACGAGGAGAAGCGGGCGGCGCTGTCGGCGCTGCTGGACACGCTCGGGGAGGGGCAGCCGCAGGGGCGCGGGGCGCACGGGGCGCATGGAGCGCACGGGGGCCACGGCGGGCCCGGCGGGGGGCCCGGCGGCGGGCCGAAGGGGCGCGCGAAGGGCGGCGGGCCGCGGGAGTAGCGCGGCCGCGCGGGGGGACGAGGGCGCCGACGGGGGTAGGGCGGAAAAGGCTGCGGCGCGCCACTCGTCCGTGCGGCGCGCCGTTCACCCGGAGCCGGGGAGGACCGGGGAGGGGACCCCGGGCCTCGTGGACCCCTCCTTCTCCTGTCCTTCTCCTGCGAGGACTTCTACTTCGAGATGTCGACCGCTCCGTCGCTCGCGGCCTCGCTCTCGCCGCCCTGGGCCGGCACGGACGGGGCGAGCACCGCGGTGCAGGCGCTACAGCGCTTGGCGGCGACGGGGATCGCGGTCAGGCACTCCGGGCACTCGCGCATCGGCGCGGCCGCGGCCTTCGGGAAGAACTTCTCCTGCATGCGGTTCATCGGCAGCACGACCAGGAAGTAGATCACCGCCGCCACGATGACGAAGCTGATCAGCGCGTTGATGAACACGCCGTACGGGAAGGTGACGCCCTCCGCGTGGAAGCTGCGGTGGCTGAAATCACCGGTGGCACCGCTGACCAGGCCGACGATCGGCGTCAGGAACGCTCCGACGAAACCGTTCACCAGCGCGGTGAAAGCGGCACCGACGACGATACCGACCGCCAGGTCGACGACGTTGCCGCGCAGCAGAAATGCCCGAAAGCCCTTCATGTGGGGGGTCTCCTCAGTAACCAAGATGTGGAGCCACACAGTGTGCCGTTTCCAGCCATCGCACCGCAAAGTCGGTGTGGTGGAGGTCACCCACACGAGTGATCTTGTTCCGTGAAATCCATTTGACCCGGCGGCCGGTGCGCAGGGAGTCTTACACGGTCCACGGCGGCTTCCGGCCCGATCGCGGGGGATCGCGGGGGATCGCCCGGAATGCGGCGAGGGGGCCGTGGGACGTCCGCTCCGCCCCGGGCCCAGCCGGGTCCGGGCGCTGACCCCTGCCCGCAGCCACGCACCCACCTCAGGACATCATGCCGTCCCTCACCGCCCTCCCCTTCGCCGATCCCGGCCGTCCCGACACCCGTTCCGGCCGCCGGCTGCTGATCTGGCTGGAGTTGGGCCAGTGGCGCGGCCAGGTGGCCGCCGCCGCGTGGGGCCTGCTGCGCATGGGGCCGCTGGCCTGCTTCCCGGCCGTGGTCGGCGTGGCCGTGCAGGCGGTGGTGGACCGCTCGGGCACCCGGCTGGTGCTGGCCGGTGTCGCGGTGCTCGTCCTCGGCATGCTCACCGCGCTCGGCGACACGATGCTGCACCGCACCGCGGTCACCAACTGGATCAGCGCCTCCACCAAGGTGCAGCAGCTCCTGGCGGCCAAGGCGGTCGAGTTGGGCGCGGTCCTGACCCGCCGGGTCGCGGCGGGCGAGGTGGTGGCGGTCAGCACCGGCGATGTCGAGAAGATCGGCTGGTTCGTCGAGGCGCTGGCCCGCTTCACCTCGGCGCTGCTGGCGACCGTCGGCGTGGCCGTGGCGCTGGTGGTCTACGAGCCGAAGCTCGGGGTCGTGGTCGCCGCGTGCGTGCCGGTGCTGGCGCTGTCGGTGCTGCCGCTGCTGCCCGCGGCCACCCGCCGGGCCGACCTCCAGCGGGAGAAGGGCGGCCGGGCGACGGAGCTGGCCGCCGACACCGTGGCCGGGCTGCGGGTGCTGCGCGGGATCGGCGGCGAGGAGCTGTTCCTGGAGCGCTACCGCCGTACGTCGCAGGAGGTGCGGCAGGCCGCGGTGCACAGCGCCCGGATGTGGGCCACCATCGCGGCCGTCCAGGTCGCGCTGCCGGGGCTGCTGCTGGTCGGTGTCGCCTGGTACGGGGCGCGGCTCGCGCTGGACGGGCAGATCTCGGTCGGCCAGCTGGTCACGGTGTACGGCTCGGTGTCCTTCCTGCTGTTCCCGCTCCAGCACTTCGAGGAGATCGCCATGGCGTGGTCGTTCTCGCGGCCGTCGGCGAAGCGGGCCGCGCGGGTGCTGGCGCTGCGGCGTACCGACGTGGCGGGTATGGCAGGCGCGGCGGGGGCGGGCGGGGCAGGTGCCGGGCAGGCCCTGGACGAGGCCGCGCTCGCGGGCGACCTGTACGACCCGGCGACCGGGCTGCTCGCCCCCGCCGGGCTGCTCACGGCCGTGGTGTGCGGGGACCCGGACGCCGCCGGCCGGCTCGCCGACCGGCTGGGCGGGCACAGCCCCGCCGCCGTCGAGGGCGACCCGTCGGTGCTGCTGGGCGGGCGGGCGCTGGACGCCGTACCGCTGGCGGCGGCCCGCTCGGCGGTGCTCGTCCACGACAAGGACCCGGTGCTGCTGTCGGGCACGCTGGCCGAACTGCTCGACGTGCCCGCCTCGGGCCGGGTGGCCGCGCAGGCGGCGCTGGCCGCCGCGCAGTGCGGCGACGTCCTCGACGCGCTGGTGCGGTCGCTGGCCGGCGCCGACGCGGCGTCCGGGGACGCGATGCGGGCGCGGATCATCGAGCGCGGCCGGTCGCTGTCCGGCGGGCAGCGGCAGCGGCTCGCGCTGGCCCGCTCGCTGATGGCCGACCCCGGGGTGCTGGTGCTCGACGAGCCGACCTCGGCGGTCGACGCGCACACCGAGGCGCGGATCGCGCACGGGCTGCGGGAGATCCGGGCCGGGCGCACCACCGTGGTCCTCACCTCCAGCCCGCTGGTCCTGGACCGCGCCGACCGGGTGGTGTTCGTCCACGACGGCACCGCGCTGGCCGCCGGCGGCCACCACGAACTGCTGCGGACGACGCCGCTGTACCGGTCCGTGGTGACCCGCGAGGAGGACGACGCGGTGGTGAACGGGACCGCGGCGAACGGGACCGCGGCGAACGGAGCGGCGATGGACGGGACGGTTGCGGACGAAGCGGTGGCGGCGGCCGAGGCGGCCGGTGCCCGTGGCGACATGTCGACGAAGGAGGACCTCGCATGATCGGCGTACGACCGCCGGAGCACGACCCCTCGGCGCCGGTCGCGAACAACGCCACGCTGCCGGTCGGCTCGTCCGCCACGGTGCGCGGCTACGTCCGGGAGCTGGTCGGGCGGCACCGCGGCAAGTTCGCGCTGCTGCTCGGCGTCAACACCGTCGCGGTCGTGGCGTCGATGGTCGGCCCGTTCCTGCTGGGCGACCTGGTGCAGGACCTGGCCGACGGCCACCGCGACATCCATCTGACGCGTACCGTCTGCCTGTTCCTGGCCGCGCTGGCGGTGCAGGCGTGGTTCGTGCGGCAGGTGCGGCTGCGCGGGGCGGTGCTGGGCGAGCGCATGCTCGCCGACCTGCGCGAGGACTTCCTGGTGCGTGCGGTCTCGCTGCCCCCGGGCGTGCTGGAGCGGGCCGGCACCGGCGATCTGCTGTCGCGGATCACCACCGACGTCGACCGGCTGTCGGAGGCGATGCGCGAGGCCGTGCCGCAGCTGGCCGTCGCGGTGGTGTGGGCGCTGCTGCTGCTCGGCGCGCTGGTGGTGACCGCCCCGCCGCTGGCGCTGGCCGTGGTGGTGGCGATGCCGCTGTTGGCCGTCGGCTGCCGCTGGTACTTCCGGCGGGCGCCGCGCGCCTACCGCGCGGAGGTGGCCGGCTACGCGGCGGTGGCCGCCGCGCTCGCGGAGACCGTGGACGCCGGCCGCACCATCGAGGCACACGGCCTGGGTGGGCGGCGCGAGGAGCTGTCCCGGGCCCGGCTGCGGAACTGGATCGACTGGAGCCGGTACACCCTGTGGCTGCGCAGCGTGCTGTTCCCCGCGGTCACGATGACGCACGTGCTGATCCTCACCGCCGTGCTGCTGATCGGCGGCGGCTTCGCGCTGCACGGCTGGCTGGCGGTGGGCGCGCTGACCACCGGCGCGATGTACGCGCAGATGCTGGTCGACCCGATCGGCATGATGCTGCGCTGGTACGACGAGTTGCAGACCGCGCAGGCGTCGCTGGCGCGGCTGGTGGGTGTGCGCGAGGTGGAGGTCGAGGAGGGCGACGGCGCACTGGTGCCGGACGGCCGGACCATGACCGCGGACCAGGTCCGGTTCGGCTACACCGAGGACACCGACGTGCTGCACGGCGTGTCGCTCGACGTGCCGCCCGGCACCCGGCTGGCGCTGGTCGGGCCGTCGGGCGCGGGCAAGTCCACGCTCGGGCGGCTGCTGGCCGGGCTCTACGCGCCGCGGACCGGCGAGGTCACCCTCGGCGGTGCCGCGCTGGCCCGGATGCCCGCCGAGCGGGTCCGGGAGCACGTCGCGCTGGTCAACCAGGAGCACCACGTCTTCGTCGGCAGCCTGCGCGACAACCTGCGGCTGGCCCGCCCGGCGGCCGGCGACGGCGAGCTGTGGGACGCGCTGGCCGCCGTGGACGCGCGAGGGTGGGCGGCCGCGCTGGCGGACGGGCTGGACACCGAGGTCGGCTCCGGCGGCGCCGCCCTGACCCCGGCGCAGGCGCAGCAACTCGCGCTGGCCCGGCTGGTGCTGGCCGACCCGCACACCCTGGTGCTCGACGAGGCGACCTCCCTGCTCGACCCGCGGGCCGCCCGGCACCTGGAACGCTCGCTGTCCCGGGTGCTGGCCGGCCGTACCGTGGTGGCCATCGCGCACCGCCTGCACACCGCGCACGACGCGGACGTGATCGCGGTGGTCGAGGACGGCCGGATCAGCGAGCTGGGCAGCCACCACCAACTGGTGGCGGCGGAGGGGGCTTACGCGGCGCTGTGGCGGTCCTGGCACGGGTGAGGAGGCCCGGGTGCCTGCCGCGGGCGGCGCGTTCAGCCCACCCGGACGACGACCTTGCCGCGCAGGCCGCCGGTGAAGGGGACGGCGCCGGTGAGGGCCCGCGGGGCGTCCTCCAGCGGGACCTCGGCGCCGATGACGGGCCGCAGGGTGCCTGCGGCGGCCAGGTGTGCGACCTGGGCGAGGAGTTCGGGCTTGTGGTCGAGGCGGTAGTTCGCGGCGCGGATGCGCTGGTCGGCCTGTGCGCGTTCGTCCAGCCCGAAGGCGATCGAGATCAGGGCGCCGCCGTCCCGTACGGCGCCGGCCGCGCTGCCGGCCAGGGCGCGGTCGCCGACGGCGTCCAGGACCGCGTCCACCCCGTCGGGCGCGAGGTCGCGCAGCGCCTGGTCGAGCGGCTGTCCGCCACCGGCCAGCACTGTGTCGGCGCCCAGTTCCCGCAGCCGGTCGGCGCGCCCGCCCGAGGCGGTGGAGGCGGTGGCGACGACGCGGAGGCCGCGGGCCGCGGCTGCCTGCACCGCGAACGTCCCCACGCCTCCGGTGGCGCCGATGACGACCAGGGTGCCCCCCGCGGGCAGCTGTGCCTGCTCGATGACGCCGAGCGCGGTCATGGCGGCGGTCGGCAGCGCGGCGGCCAGGTGGCCGGGCAGCTCGTCGGGTACGGCGGCGAGCGCGCCGAGCGCGGGTGCCTCCTGGACGACGCAGACATCCGCGAAGGTGCCGAACTGGAAGGGGCTGCTCCAGAACTGCCCGAAGACGCGCTCCCCGACCCGGAAGCCGGTGACGCCCGCGCCGACCGCGGTGACCGTGCCCGCGCCGTCCATGCCGAGCGTGAGCGGGAAGCGGTAGGCGCCGGCCTCCGCGAGTGCCCCCGAGGCGATCGCCAGGTCCAGCGGGTTGGTGGCCGCGGCCTTGACGGCGACCCGCAACTGGCCGGGGCCGGGCTCGGGTTCGGGCACCTCCCTGAGTTCCGGGGTGTCGCCGAAGCGCTCGATGCCGACTGCGCGCATGGGTCCTGCTCCGTTCCGCCGAGGGACGTACGCCCTGCGGCGCTCCCCAGTCTGCGGGCGCGGCGGCCACGGCAGAACGACCAGCTCGGCACCGACTGTGACCCAGCGGGCAACAATCATTCGACCGGGCGGGTCATAATGGGGCCATGCCCGTGGAGTCCCGACCCTTGCGGTACTTCGTCGCCGTGGCGGAGGAACGCAACTTCACCCGCGCCGCCGAGCGGCTCGGCATCGCCGCCCCCGCGCTGTCACGGGCGATCCGGGGCCTGGAGGCCGACCTCGGGGTGCGGCTGTTCGAGCGCACGACCCGGGTGGTGGCCCTGACCGAGCCCGGCGAGGTGCTGCTCAGCCAGGTGCGGCCCGCACTCGAAGCGCTCGACGCGGCCGCCCGGCGCGCCGTGCGCGCCGGGACCGCGGACCGCCGGCTGCTGCTCGCCGTCAAGGCCGACGCCGACGGCGGGCTGCTGGAACACCTCCTCGCCGCGGTCGCCGAGGAGCCCGGTGCCGAACCGGTCGCCGTACGGCTGTGCGGCTGGCGCGAGCGCACCCGGCTGCTGCGGACCGGCGAGGCCGACGCCGCCCTGATGTTCGAGCCGTACGACTCCAGCGGCATCGACGCGGATGTCGTGGCGCGCGAACCCCGTGTGGCCGCGCTGCCCGCGGGTCATCCGCTCGCCGGTGCCGCCGCCGTGCGCCTGGCCGACCTCGGCATCGGCCCCGACGAGGTCGACGACCGGGCCGAACGCGACATCGCCGCGCAGGGCGTCCACGACCTCGCGCAGCTCCTCGCCCTCGTCGGCCTCGGTGCCACGACGACCGTGCTGCCCCGGTCGGTCGCCGCGCGCTACCCGCGGCAGGCTGTCTCCTACGTGCCCCTCGCGGACTGCCCGCCCGCCACTTTGGTCATCGCCTGGCCGGAGCACTCCCGCAGCCGCGGGGTGGCCGCGCTGGTGCGGGCGGCGGCCTCCGCCGCGGCCGCCCTCGGGATGGGCGCGCCCGGCCCCGACTCCGCGCCCGCCCCCACGCCCGTCCCTACGCCCGCGGCCCGGCCGCGGACGCCAGCCGCCGCAGCGTCCACCCGCGCCCCTGCGGGTCGAGCGGCCGGGTCGCCGCGGTGAAGACCTCCGCGGCGCGGCGGTAGGACAGCCGCCCCCGCCCGGTCACGAAGAGCGGCCCGTCCAGCCGGCCCAGGGTGAGCAGCGGGAGCAGCGCGGCCGCACCCTCGCCCCAGTGCAGTGCGGCCCGCCCGCGGCTTCGGCGGCCGGCCAGGTCCAGGTCGCCGATGTCGAGGGCGAGGACCCGCTCGATGCTCGCCCCGGACTCATGGAGCAGGTGCCAGAAGGCCTTCTCCCGCAAGGGGACGGGCAGACCGAGGACAGCGCGGACCTGGCCGGCGTCGAGCCGCGGTTCCGGCTGCCGGGCGGCCGACGTCGGCAGGCGGCTCACGCCGGACAGCGGGTCGCCCGTCAACCACCCCTGCTCGCGCCACCAGTTCAGCGCCGCGGCCAGGATCGACAGCTCGCGGTTGGCGGTGCGCGCCCCGACCGCCCCGGCCCGCGCGCGGAACGCCTCCCGCAGCCGCTCTGCGGTCCGCGGGGCGTCGAGCAGGCCGAGCGGCACCGTCGGCGGTGTGGCGCCCCTGCGCCCCTCCCCCACCGGCGGGGCCTTGTCCACCAGCGACCAGGCCCAGGTGGCGAGGGCGATCCGGTAGACCCGCCGGGAGCCCGCCCCCAATTCCGCCGCGGCGACGAACCGTTCCACGGCCACCGCGTACTCCACCGGCCGACTCATATCGCCCCCGTTGAGCCCATCGCAGTAAACGCACTTCGGAATGCTCCAGGCAGAGCATAACTTGACTCACCTCGGCTCAGCTTTTTTCGTCACCCGATCTGGCGTGTCGCCGCACGCGCCCTGCACGCTGCGCCCATGCCTCTCCCCTCCGGTCTCTCCCTGCTGCGCGAACGGGACTTCCGCCGCTTCTTCATCGGCTACGCCACCTCCCTCCTCGGCTCCTCGACCGCTTCCGTCGCGCTCGCCTTCGCGATCCTCACCACCGGCGGCGGGGGCACCGAACTCGGCCTGGTCCTCAGCGCCCGGATCGCGCCGCTCGTCCTGGTGCTCCTGGCCGGCGGCGTCCTCGCGGACCGGCTCGGCAGCCGGCAGGTGATGCTGACCGCCGACACGGTGCGCTGCCTCACCCAAGGCGCCCTCGCCGCGGTGCTCCTCGGCTCCCGGCCACCGCTGTGGGCACTCGTCACCCTCGTCGGCCTCTGGGGCGTGGCCGAGGCGCTGTTCAACCCGGCGCTCAACGCCCTCGTCCCCCACCTCGCCGGCACCGCGTCGCTCTCCGACGCCAACGCCCTGCTCGGCACGGCCGCCTCGGCGACCTCCATCGCCGGGCCCGCGCTCGCCGGGGTGCTGACCGCCGTCAGCGGCCCGTCCAGCGTGATCGCACTGGACTCCGCCAGCTACGCCGTGAGCGTCGCGGCGCTCCTGCTGCTCCCGCGCACGGTCCGGCCCGCCGCCCGCCGCTCGTCCTTCGCCGCCGACCTGCGAAGCGGCTGGACGGCCTTCCGCTCCCGTATCTGGCTGTGGGTGACGACGGTGCACATGGGCCTGATGAACCTCTTCGTCTGGGCGCCGTTCCTGGTCCTCGGCCCCGTCGTCGCCCAGCAGCGGCTCGGCGGCTCCGCGGCCTGGGGGCTGGTGATGGCCGGCTACGGGGCCGGGGCGGTGGCCGGCGGCCTCGCCCTGCTCGGCCGCCGCCCGCGCCGCCCCCTGCTCGTGGGGACGGCCGCCTCGCTGGGCTGGTCGCTGCCACCGGCCACCCTCGCCGCCGGACTTCCCCTCGGCTGGGTCTGCGCCGCGGCCTTCCTGGGCGGCGTGGGCTCGGCGTTCTGCACCACGCTCTACCTGGCCGGGGTACAGGGCGGTGTGCCGCCGGAGGTCCTCGCCCGGGTGAGCGCCTACGGCTCGTTCGGGGCCTATGTCCTCGGCCCGATCGGCCTGGCCGCAGCCGGCCCGGCCGCCGCGCTCCTCGGCTCCGCGCGGGTGCTGGGTTTCGGGCCGGTGTGGCAGGTCGCGGCGGTGGCCGCGGTGCTCGCTGTGCCCGCGGTGCGCGGCGCCCGGCCGCGGCAGCCGGTGCGGGCGGGCCGCGGCCGCCCGGCCGAGCGGGCGAAGGAGGGCTGAGCCGTCAGCCGACGAACCCCAGGGCGCCGACGGCGCAGACGCCGCCCGCGACGAAGAACACCGGCGTGAGGATCTTCAGCTCCACCCAACTCCCGGCGCGGAACCGCATGAACTTCGGCGGGCCCAGCGGGTGCCAGCGGCGGCGGCCGATCGGTATCGGCCACAGGATCGGGCACCCGGAGACCGTGATGGCATCACCGACGCAGTGCACCAGGGCGCCGAGCACGATCGGCATACCGATCCACATGTAGTGCTGGCCGGGCTGGGTGAACAGCCATGCCTTGCCCTGGCCCGGATCGTCCAGCACGTCCGCGAGCATCCAGGCGCTGGTCGCACCGAGCAGCCACACCAGGATGTGGCTGGAGGTGCGGGCCTGCCGCCACAGCAGGCCGTCCACGGCGAGCACCATGTGCACGAAGAGGATCGCCAGCACCGCCCACCGGCCGCCGTAGACGGCCAGTGCCGAGAAGCCGACCCCGAGGATCGCCGCCCACAGCCAGGTGTGGGTCAACGTGCGGTGGCCGCCGGCCCGTCGGGGGTCGCCGCTCTTCCGGGTCGTCCGGTAGGCGAGGTGGGACAGCGCGTCGATGACTTTGCAGGCCACATGGGACAGCGGGCCGAAGGCGCGGGAGATCGTCGCTGCCTGGTGGTCCAGGTCCGGCGCGAGCGCCGCACCGGCACAGATCAGCGCACCGACCACGACGGTCGGCCACGGCATCGGATCGCCGAGGCCGGCCGAGATGGCGCCGACCGCCAACCAGGCCGCCGCTCCCGACAGCGAGTGTGCTGGTCCCATCATGGTGCTGCGGTACCCCCGATTCGGCCGCCCGCGGGCGGAGTTGACGTGTGGTCGACGCCACACACTACCGGTGGTGATCATCGCTCTCACCGCCGGTTCCGCCCTCGGCCGCTCGGACGGGCAAGATGGAGGGGTGACCCTTATCGATCAGCTCCCTTCCAACGCCGACCCCGATGCCCTCTTCGAAGCGTTCTCGACGTGGGCCGAGGGGCAGGGCATCACGCTCTACCCGGCCCAGGAGGAGGCGCTGATCGAGGTGGTCTCGGGCGCGAACGTGATCCTGTCCACCCCCACCGGCTCCGGGAAGAGCCTGGTGGCGGCCGGTGCCCACTTCGCCGCGCTCGCCCGCGACGAGGTCACCTTCTACACCGCGCCGATCAAGGCGCTGGTCTCGGAGAAGTTCTTCGACCTGTGCAAGATGTTCGGCACCGAGAACGTCGGCATGCTCACCGGCGACGCCTCGGTCAACCCGGACGCGCCGGTGATCTGCTGCACCGCGGAGGTGCTGGCCTCGATCGCGTTGCGCGACGGCCGGAACGCCGACGTGGGCCAGGTCGTCATGGACGAGTTCCACTTCTACGCCGAGCCGGACCGCGGCTGGGCCTGGCAGATCCCGCTGCTGGAACTGCCGCAGGCGCAGTTCGTGCTGATGTCGGCGACGCTCGGCGACGTGTCGCGGTTCGAGGAGGACCTCACCCGGCGCACGGGGCGGCCCACCGCGGTGGTCCGCTCCGCGACCCGGCCGGTGCCGCTCAGCTACGAATACCGCACCACCCCGCTGACCGAGACCCTCACCGAACTGCTGGAGACCCGTCAGTCGCCGGTGTACATCGTGCACTTCACGCAGGCCGCGGCGGTGGAGCGGGCGCAGGCGCTGATGAGCATCAACATGTGCACGCGGGCGGAGAAGGACGCCATCGCCGACCTGATCGGCAACTTCCGCTTCACCACCGCCTTCGGCCGCAACCTCTCCCGCTACGTGCGGCACGGCATCGGGGTGCACCACGCCGGGATGCTGCCGAAGTACCGCCGGCTGGTGGAGAAGCTGGCGCAGGCCGGGCTGCTGAAGGTGATCTGCGGCACCGACACCCTCGGTGTCGGGGTCAACGTGCCCATCCGCACGGTGCTGTTCACCGCACTGACCAAGTACGACGGGCAGCGGGTGCGGGTGCTGCGGGCCCGGGAGTTCCACCAGATCGCCGGGCGCGCCGGCCGGGCCGGCTTCGACACCGCCGGGTTCGTGGTGGCGCAGGCGCCCGAGTACGTGATCGAGAACGAGAAGGCGCTCGCCAAGGCCGGCGACGACCCGAAGAAGCGCCGCAAGGTGGTGCGCAAGAAGGCGCCCGAGGGCTTCGTCGGCTGGGGGCAGAACACCTTCGAGAAGCTGATCGCGTCCGAGCCGGAGGCGCTGACCTCCCGCTTCCGGGTGACCCACGCGATGCTGCTGTCGGTGATCGCCCGGCCGGGCAACGCGTTCGAGGCGATGCGTCGGCTGCTGGAGGACAACCACGAGGACCGCAGGTCCCAGTTGCGCCACATCCGGCGGGCCATCGCGATCTACCGGTCGCTGCTGGACGGCGGTGTGGTGGAGCGGCTCGACCAGCCCGACGCCGAGGGCCGGATCGTCCGCCTCACCGTGGACCTCCAGCAGGACTTCGCGCTCAACCAGCCGCTGTCCACCTTCGCGCTGGCCTCCTTCGAACTCCTCGACCCCGACTCCCCCTCCTACGCCCTCGACATGGTCTCCGTCGTGGAGTCCACTCTCGACGACCCCCGCCAGATCCTCGCCGCCCAGCAGAACAAGGCGCGCGGCGAGGCGATCGCGGAGATGAAGGCCGACGGGGTCGAGTACGAGGAGCGGATGGAGCGCGTCCAGGACGTCTCCTACCCCAAGCCGCTGGAGGAGCTGCTGCTGCACGCCTACGGCGTGTACCGCAAGAGCCACCCGTGGGTCGGCGACCATCCGCTGTCGCCGAAGTCCGTGATCCGCGACATGTACGAGCGGGCCATGACCTTCTCGGAGTTCGTCTCCTACTACGAGCTGGCCAGGACCGAGGGCATCGTGCTGCGCTACCTGGCGGGCGCATACAAGGCGCTGGACCACACGGTGCCCGACGACCTGAAGTCGGAGGACTTCCAGGACCTGACGGCCTGGCTCGGCGAGCTGGTGCGGCAGGTCGACTCCAGCCTCCTCGACGAGTGGGAGCAGCTGGCCAACCCCGAGGAGGAGAGCGCCGAGGAGGCCGCCGAGCGCGCCGATCAGGTCAAGCCGGTGACCGCCAACGCGCGCGCCTTCCGGGTGCTGGTCCGCAACGCCCTCTTCCGCCGTGTCGAGCTGGCCGCGCTGGAGAAGTACGACCAGCTCGGCGAACTCGACGCCGACTCCGGGTGGGACGCCGACGCCTGGGCCGACGCCATGGACGCCTACTGGGAGGAGTACGACGACCTCGGCACCGGACCGGACGCGCGCGGTCCGAAGCTCCTGCTCATCGAGGAGCAGCCGGAGCACGGCCTGTGGCGGGTCCGCCAGACCTTCGCCGACCCGAACGGCGATCACGGCTGGGGCATTTCGGCCGAGGTGGACCTCGCGGCTTCCGACGAGGAGGGCCGCGCGGTGGTCCGGGTCACCGACGTCGGCGAGCTGTGAGTTCTGCCCCGGTCGGTGCCACATCGGCCGGGGTCCGCGCCCGCGCCCGCTGACCGCTGCCTGCGCCCGAGCAGCCGCAGCAGCCCGCGCAGGCCCGGCGTGGCCGCTGCCGCCTCCGGCTCGGCGGTCTTCGGCCCCGCTGTCTTCGGCCCCGCTGTCTTCGGTCCAGCTGCGGCGGCAGGGCGCCCCGGCGCCGGCAGCGCCGGCGGTGGCGTGACGGATGCCGGCGGCACGGACGACGGCACCGGCTGGGACGGGGGCGGCGCCGCCGGCAACGGGGCGAGCCCGGCGACGAGTCCGGCCGCGGCCCCGACGGCCCGCCCCGGCGCGGGGCGCGCGTTCCTGGCCCGACCGAGCGCGTCCGCGAGCGCCACGAGGGCCGGTGCGACCTCGTCCGGGTGGTCGGCCGTGGCGATCGCCTTGATCTGCTCGGGTGTGGCCATGCCGGGCCGGCCGGGCGGCAGGGCCGCGCGCAACTTGCGCAGATGCGCCCGTTCGTAGGGGTCGGGAACCGCGCTGTCGACCAGCTCCGGCCCGAGCAGCGCCGACCAGACCGCCGCCTCGTCCCACGCGTCGGACGCGTCGCGCAGCAGCTGGGTGACGCGGCGGGAGCGCCAGCCGCGGGCCCGTTCGTCCCCGCCTTCGGCCACCGCGGCCCGTAGCTCCTCGGGCAGCGGGCCTTTGAGCAGCTCAGGGAACTGCTCGGCGAGCACCGGAAGATCCCGGGCCAGATACATCCACACCAGCGCGCGGTACCTGTTCACATACCAGCGGACCGGACGGATGTGCCCGGCTCTGGCCAGCCGGACGAACCGCTCCCGGCCCACCCCGAGTTCTCTGGCCGCCTCGGCGCTGCCGACCAGCCGGACCCGGTCGAGCAGCGGCAGGGGATGGCCCTCCTCCGCCAGGAGCCGGTCCACCTCCTCCGATTTCACCTTCCAACTGTGCGTCCCGCACACGACCGTGGAGACCTCGCCGATCTGCACGGCGAGCTCGAACTCGTCATAGTCCAGGCCCAGCGCGTCGCGGGCTCGCGCGAGCGTCATCAAGGAGCCGTCCGCCACCGCGGGCGGCCCGTCCACGGCGAGCCGGTCCTGCGCCGGGCGCGCCGCCCGCCGTGCCCTTGCCGCACCCGCCTGTCCCGTCGGCCGCTGCGTCTCGAACCGCTGCTGCCGCTCCTGCGTCACACCCATGTCCATCACCTTCCGCGAAGTTCGATCACTGACAGTGACCAAACTAGCGCGGAACGGAAACCCCCCGCGGAGCGCCTGTGGACAACTCCGAGAACCGCAGGAAACCGCAGTTCAGGACCGGTTCAAGCGCTCCGGCCAGGACAACTCGCCCGGTCGGCGAGGGCGAGCCCGGCGCGCTCGGGCCGGGCCGGGCGGGAGGGCCTGGCCGTTCACGCGTGCGCGGTGCCGGACTGCCGCGGCGCCACGCCGAGATGCTCGCCGACCCGGCGCACCAGCCGCGTCATCTCGTACGCGACCTGGCCGATGTCCGCGTCCATCCCGCTGAGCACGGACAGGCAGCTGCCGTCGCCCGCCGCGGTGACGAAGAGGAAGCCCTCCTCGAACTCGATCATGGTCTGCCGCACCCCGCCGGTGCCGAACTGCCGGCCGGCGCCCTTGGCGAGGCTGTGGAAACCCGATGACACAGCGGCCAGGTGCTCGGCGGTCGGCCGGTCGAGGTCGCCACTGGCCCCCGTGACCAGGCCGTCGTTGGACAGCACGAGCGCGTGCTGCACGTGCGGCACCCGCTTGGTCAGGTCATCGAGCAGCCATGCGAGCCCGTTGCCCACCGTCATCGCCTGCCTCCCGTCTCCGCTGCGCTACGCAGCCTGGTACGCCCGGCGCGCGAGGGCAAGCCCCACCTTCGCGCCGACGGCGTTCGGACGGCCGTTCGCACGCCCGCGGACGGCGGGAATCAGCCACCGCGCGGGGCGTACATGATCACGCCGACGCCGACGAGGCACACCGCCGCGCCGATCACGTCGAAGCGGTCCGGCCGGTAGCCGTCGAGGATCATGCCCCACACCAGCGATCCCGCGACGAACACCCCGCCGTAAGCCGCGAGGATGCGTCCGAAGTCGGCGCTCGGCTGGAGGGTCGCGACGAATCCGTAGCAGCCGAGGGAGAGGACACCCGCGGCGATCCAGCCGATTCCGCGGTGCTCGCGCAAGCCCTGCCAGATCAGCCACGCGCCACCGATCTCGAGCACCGCGGCGAGCAGGAACAGGGCGACGGAACGCAGCGTGATCATGCGAACATGATGCATGGCCGGAACAGGGCGCGGACGGGGCGGGGTGCGGGAGTTCTTCGCGGCGCGGGCCGCTGGCTGGGAGGAGCGCTTCCCCGACGACGGCCCGGCGTTCGCGGCCGCGGTCGCCGCCTTGGAGCTGGGTGCGGGCCGGTCGGCGCTCGACGCGGGGTGCGGTACGGCGCGGGCGCTGCCGCACCTGCGGGACGCGGTCGGGCCCGGAGGCGTCGTGGTGGGGGTCGACCTGACGCCCGAGATGCTGCGGGAGGCGGCCGCACTGGGCCGCCGGGCCCAGGGCGCCCTGGTGGAGGCGGACTGCGCCCGACTGCCGCTGAGATCCGGCGCCTTCGACGCCGTACTCGCCTCGGGCCTGGTGCACCACCTGCCCGACCCGGGTGCCGGTCTGCGCGAACTGGCCCGTGTCACCAGGACCGGCGGCCGCCTGGCGCTCTTCTACCCCTGCGGCCGGGCCGCGCTGGCCGCCCGCCACGGGCACGCGCTGTCGCCCGACGACATCCGCGCGCAGCCGCAGCTCGGACGGCTGCTGGACGAAAGCGGCTGGGAGCTGAGGAGCCTCGACGACTCCGCCGTCCGCTATCTGGCCCTGGCGGTCAGGAAGTCCTGAGCCGGCCGGCGCCCGCACGGCGCGCCCCCGGCCCGGGGCGTAGGTCGCTGTGGGTCGGGTCCTGGCAGGCGAGCGCCTCCGCCACGGGCACACCGGTCGCCGCTGCGTGGGCGAGCCGCTCCCTGACCTCCCGCGGGGTGCGCGGGCGGTAGCCGGGACCGTCCATGCAGCCGATACAGGACGGGTTGAAGCGCAGCCCGGCGGCCAGCACCGCTTCCAGGGCGCGCCAACCGGCCGTGTCCCGCTTGCGCGGCACCGCGAGTTGAATCCCCGCGTCGACGAGCGGCCCGGCGCAGCGCGGGCAGACGTCGCCGCGGTCCACCCGTCCCGTCTGCTTCTTCCATGAGGCGCGGCAGGACACGCAGACGAAGTGGGAGCGCCTGATACCGGACATGCGCGGGATCGTAGAAGGCAACGGCGCCGCCCCGCCAGTGATTTGCGGCAGGCGCGGCGTACCGCGGGCCGCGCGGCTCCTGACCGGCGGGGGCGATGCGGCGCGCGAGCGCACCACCTGCACGGATTCCTCACTCCGCACTACTCGACGCGGAGGTTACCGGCTGGTTAGGGTGCGGCGGACCCGTGTGGCGACAGGGAGGTTGGGGATGGGCGGCAACGCGCAGGACACGCCTGAGGAGGACGCGCTCCTCGTGCTGACGGCGGCGATGCTGACGCCCGGCGGCTTTCCCGGTGTGCTGGGCGACGACTATCCCGCGGCCTGCGCAGGGTTGGGGCTCGAACCGCTGGCCGGCGGCTACGGCCTGGTGTTCGGACAGGACTCCGCCGGGGCCCGCTGGACGGTGGTGACCAGCGATGCCGCGATGGTCGCGTGCGCGCTGGCCGCGTGGGACTGCGGGCTCGCCTACGAACTGGCGCCGGACGAGAGCACCATGGTCGCGTCCCTGCCGGGCTGGCCGCTGCCGGTCGCGGTCTCGGCGCCCGGGGTGCCCGAGCCGCACGACCCTGACGGTGCGCCGGATGCCGGACCGGTTCTCGCGCCGCCCGACACGTCGGTGTGGGGGCCGCCGCAACGGCGGCTGGGGGCCGACGAGATAGCGGTCAGGTGGCTGGAGTGGCGCGACCAGGTCGGCCCGGCCGCCGCAGGACCGCAAGGAGCCCGCGGCGACGACAGCCCGGCGTCCCCGGCGGCGTCCGCCGATCCTAGGGCCGCTCTCGGCGCCATCTCGCACGACGGTGTCCGCCGCGCCCTGGAGAGCGCCGAGGCGTACACCCGCGAGCCACCTCCGCCCGGCCGGGTCCGGACCGCGTACGGAGCGGTCCGCGCCGACGGTCCGGGCTGGAGCCTGGTGGCCCGGACCGACGACATGGCGTTCGTACTGCTCGACGAGGAGCCCGGCGAGGTCCTGCCGGTGGGCCGCGGCGCCGCACTGCCACCGCTGCTGGAAGCGCTCAGCCGGCTCGCCGCGGCCGAGGTCAGCCCGGCTTCGTGACGTCCCGGGCGGCGGGCGCCGTTCGTACGATGTCGGCGGCCACCGCCTCCGCGGCCTTGCGGGCTGCGACCAGCACGGGGTCCCAGACCGGGGAGAAGGGCGGGGCGTAGCCGAGGTCGAGGTCGACCATCTGCCCGACGGTCATCCCCGCGGTGAGCGCGACCGCGCCGATGTCCACCCGCTTCGCGGCGCCTTCCCGGCCGACCATCTGCATCCCGAGCAGCCGCCCGGTGCCGCGTTCGGCGAGCACCTTCACGGTCATCGGGGCCGCGTGGGGGTAGTACCCGGCGCGGCTGGTGGACTCGATGACCGCGGTGACGAAGTCCAGGCCGGCGGCCCTGGCCTGCGACTCCTTCAGGCCGGTCCGGGCGATCTCCACGTCGCACACCTTGCTGACGGCGGTGCCGACCACGCCGGGGAAGGTGGCGTAGCCGCCGCCGATGTTGGTGCCGATGATCCGGCCGTGCTTGTTGGCGTGGGTGCCCAGGGCGATGTGCTGCCAGGCGCGGGAGACGAGGTTGAGCACTTCGACGCAGTCGCCGCCGGCCCAGATCCGGTCGGTGCCGCGCACCCGCATCGAACGGTCGGTGAGCAGCCCGCCGTGTGTGCCGAGCGGGAGTCCGGCGTCGCGGGCGAGGGAGGTGTTCGGCCGGACGCCCAGGCCGAGGACGACGAGGTCGGCGGGGTGTTCCGCGTCGTCGGTGGCGACGGCGCGGGCGCGCCCTTCGGCGTCGGTGAGCACCTCGCGGGCAGCCGCGCCGGAGACCACGGTGACGCCGAGCCCTTCGAGCGCCTCGCGCACCAGGCGTCCCATGTCGGGGTCCAGGGTGGTCATCGGCTGCGGGTTGCGGTCCACGAGGGTGACTTCCAGGCCGTGCCGCAGCATCGCCTCGGCCATCTCGACGCCGATGTAGCCGCCGCCGACCACCACGGCCCGCCGGACGCCGGTACGGTCCAGGCCGCGCAGGACGGCCTCGCCGTCGTCCAGGGTCTGCACCCCGAAGACACCGGGGGCGTCGATGCCGGGGATCGGTGGCCGTACGGGCACCGCGCCGGTGCCGAGCACCAGGTGGTCGTAGCCGGTCCAGCTCTCGTGGCCGTCGGGGTCGCGCACCAGGACGCGGCCGCCCTCGGGGTCGATCCGGGTCACCTCGGTGCCCAGGCGCACGTCGATACCGCGGTCGCGGTGTTCGGCGGCGGTACGGGCGACGAGGGCGTCGGGGCCGCTGGTGTCCCCGGCGATCCAGTAGGGGATGCCGCAGGCGCTGTAGGACACGTGCTGCCCGCGCTCGAAGGCGACGATCTCCAGGCCGTCGGCGGGCCTGCGGCGCCGGGCCCGGGAGGCGGCGGACATGCCGGTGGCGTCGCCGCCGACGACGACGAGGCGCTCGGTCATGAGGCGGTGTGCTCCTGGAGTGCGGGGCGGGGTGCGGTGTCCGCTGCGCGTCCTGGTGTCTGGGCGGCGAGCCGGTCCCGCGCCTCCATGAGGGCGAAGCCGAGCAGGTTCAGGCCGCGCCAGGCGTCGGGGCGCTCGGCCCGCTCGTCGTCGGCGGCCAGGCCGATGCCCCAGACCCGGTCCAGCGGGCTGGCCTCCACCAGGACGCGGCGCGCGGTGCCGAGCAGATAGGCGCGCAGGTCGGGGTGCTGGGCGAACTTGTGCACGCTGCCCGCCACGACCAGGCCGAAGCGTTCGTGCTGCCAGACCGCCTCGTCGAAGCCGCGGACC
This sequence comes from Actinacidiphila sp. bgisy144, assembly GCF_057708105.1. Classification (NCBI taxonomy): domain Bacteria; kingdom Bacillati; phylum Actinomycetota; class Actinomycetes; order Kitasatosporales; family Streptomycetaceae; genus Actinacidiphila; species Actinacidiphila sp. bgisy144. Next base: position 21,545 of record NZ_JBYIRM010000043.1, read on the forward strand.
GAGCGGCCCGCGCTCTTCGCCTGCTTGGGGTGGCCGGCGGCCACCGCGCGGCGCTCGGCGTCCTCGTCACCGAACAGCCGGGCCTTGCCCGCCATCATCCAGTGCTCGGCGGTCGCGTAGGTGACGCCGTCGACCGTGAAGGGAGCCGGCCACCACTGGCTGAGGCAGCCCGCGCCGACACTTCCGTCGCGCTGCGGGCGGTGACCCCAGAAGTGCAGGTACTTCACGCGGGTGCCGGCGGCCACCAGGGCGGCGAGGTCCGGGACCGAGCGGACGGCGGCAGCGTCGGCGCCGGGTGTCCCGGCGGAGGACGCGGCGGCTGCGGGGGTGTCTGCCGGCATGACGGCTTCAGACCCTTTCCAGTGGGCGGTGCGGCGGGTCAGGCAGTTCGACGGCGATCGCGTCCCCGGGCCGTACGACGCCGCCGACGACCACGACGCTCATGACGCCGCCCTTGCGGACGACCGCGCCCGTCTCGTCCCGCCCGACGACCTCCTTGAGCAGGCCGCTGCGGAAGGCGTCGATCTGCAGGCAGGGGTTGCGCAGGCCGGTCACCTCGACGACCGCGGCCGGGCCGAGGCGCAGCCGGGTGCCGGTGGGCAGGTCGAGCAGGGCCAGACCGCTGGTCGTGATGTTCTCGCCGAGGTCGCCGGGCGCCACGTCGTACCCGGCCGCACGCAGTTCGTCGAAGAGTTCGGCGTGGATCAGGTGGACCTGCCGCAGGTTCGGCTGGCTGGGGTCCCGGGCGACACGGGAGCGGTGCTGGACGGTGACGCCCAGGTGCGCGTCGCCCTCGACGCCGAGTCCGGCCAGCAGCCGGATGCTGTGCTGGTTGGCCTTGCTGAACCGGTGCTTCGCATCTCGGCTGACTGCCAGGACAGAAGCGCTGAGCATGGGGTGTCCCCTCGATCGGATTCCCTGACCCGACGCTTCACCCTATCGGGGGAGCCCGGGCTCAGCGACCGATTTGCCGCCGGCTCACGCGGCGCAGCCGGCGGCGCTGGGAGGAGTCGAGCGTGAAGTAGGCGACCGCCGGCACGCCGATCACGACCAGGAAGAACACCCACCAGGGAATCCAGGCGAGCAGGATCAGCCCGACCACCACGCCACCGATGGCGACCTTCGTGCGATTCGTCATGGTCCCCGCCTCCGTCTCACGGCGGCCCGCGCCGCGTCCTCACCGTACCTGTCCAGTGGAACGCGCCGCGAGCCGCCGCGGTTCCCGGGGCCCCGCGACGCAAGACCCGGCGGGTAAAAACCGGGCAAGACATCGCGGGGCCGTCGGGGCAGCACGGGGTGCGGCGGTAAGGAGCGCGCGCCTGGAGCCCGGGCCCTACTTTCCGCCGGTCAGGCCCGCGCGGCGCAGCGCGTCGGCCATCGCACCGCTCGGAGCGGGCTGGCCGGAGCCGCCCCGCCGGCCGCCGTTGCCCTGGCCGCCGCCCTTTCCTCCGTTGCCGCCGCGGCCGCCCTGCCGCGGCGGTCCGCCGCGCCGGTCGCCGCCCTGCCGCTCCCCGCCCTGCCGGTCGCCCCCGCGCGGCCGCGCCTCGTCCTGGAGCCGCAGCGTCAGCGAGATCCGCTTGCGCGGCAGGTCGACGTCCAGCACCTTCACGCGCACGATGTCGCCGGGCTTGACGACGTCCCGCGGGTCGGACACATAGGAGTCGGACAGCGCGGAGACGTGCACCAGGCCGTCCTGGTGGACACCGACGTCCACGAACGCGCCGAAGGCCGCCACATTGGTGACCACGCCCTCCAGCAGCATCCCCGGCCGCAGGTCCTTCATCTCCTCCACGCCCTCCTTGAAGGTCGCGGTCTTGAAGGCGGGACGCGGGTCCCGGCCGGGCTTCTCCAGCTCGGCGAGGATGTCCGTGACGGTCGGCAGGCCGAACGAGTCGTCGACGAAGTCCTGCGGGCGCAGGCCGCGCAGCACCGCGCCGTTGCCGATCAGCGCCGGGATGTCGGTCTGCGCGCTCGCACTGATCCGGCGTACCACCGGGTACGCCTCCGGGTGCACGCTGGAGGCATCGAGCGGGTCCTCGCCGCCCTGGATGCGCAGGAAGCCCGCGCACTGCTCGTACGCCTTCGGGCCGAGCCTGGCGACGCCCTTGAGGTCCTTGCGGGTGCGGAACGGCCCGTTGGCGTCGCGGTGCGCCACGATGTTGCCGGCCAGCCCCTCGGTGATGCCCGACACCCGCCGCAGCAGCGGCACCGACGCGGTGTTCACGTCCACCCCGACGCCGTTGACGCAGTCCTCGACGACCGCGTCCAGGGAGCGCGACAGCTTCACCTCGGACAGGTCGTGCTGGTACTGCCCGACGCCGATGGAGCGCGGGTCGATCTTGACCAGCTCGGCGAGCGGGTCCTGCAGGCGGCGCGCGATGGACACCGCGCCGCGCAGCGACACGTCCAGCTCGGGCAGCTCGGCCGAGGCGTACGCCGACGCGGAGTACACCGACGCACCCGCCTCGGAGACGACCGCCTTGGTGAGCTTCAGCTCCGGGTGCGCCTTGATCAGGTCGGCGGCGAGCTTGTCCGTCTCGCGGGAGGCGGTGCCGTTGCCGATCGCGATCAGGTCCACGCGGTGGGCGGCGGCGAGCCGCGCCAAGGCGGCCAGGGAGTCGTCCCAGCGGTTGCGGGGGGCGTGCGGGTAGATCGTGTCGGTGGCCACGACCTTGCCGGTGCCGTCGACCACGGCGACCTTGACGCCGGTGCGCAGGCCCGGGTCCAGGCCCATGGTGGCGCGGGTGCCGGCGGGGGCGGCGAGCAGCAGGTCGCGCAGGTTGGCGGCGAAGACGCGGACGGCCTCGTCCTCGGCCTCCTGCCGCAGCTGGACGCGCAGGTCGATGCCCAGGCGGACCAGGAAGCGGGTGCGCCAGGCCCACCGGACGGTCTCGCCGAGCCACTGGTCGGCGGGCCGGCCCCGGTCGGCGATCCCGAACTGCTGGGCGATGCGCCGCTCGAAGCTGGTCGGGCCGTCGCCGGGCTCCTCGGGCTCCAGGGTGAGGTCGAGGACCTCCTCCTTCTCGCCGCGCAGCATGGCGAGCACCCGGTGGGAGGGCAGCTTGGTGAAGGGCTCGCCGAAGTCGAAGTAGTCGGCGAACTTCGCGCCCGACTCCTCCTTGCCGTCGCGCACCTTGGCGATCAGCCGGCCGCGGTTCCACATCCTGGTGCGCAGTTCGCCGACGAGGTCGGCGTCCTCGGAGAAGCGCTCGGTCAGCACCGCGCGGGCGCCTTCGAGGGCGGCTGCCGCGTCCTCGACACCCTTGTCCGCGTCGACGTATCCGGCCGCCTCGGCCTGCGGGTCCAGGCCCGGGTCGGAGAGCAGGGCGTCGGCGAGCGGTTCGAGGCCGGCTTCGCGGGCGATCTGCGCCTTGGTACGGCGCTTGGGCTTGTAGGGCAGGTAGATGTCCTCCAGGCGCGCCTTGGAGTCCGCGGCCATGATCTGGGCGCGCAGCGCGTCGTCGAGCTTGCCCTGCGCGTCGATGGACTCCAGGACGGCCGTGCGCCGTTCGTCCAACTCCCGCAGGTAGCGCAGCCGCTCCTCCAGGGTGCGCAGCTGGGCGTCGTCCAGGGTGCCGGTCGCCTCCTTGCGGTAGCGGGCGATGAACGGCACCGTCGCACCGCCGTCCAGCAGGTCGACCGCCGACCGGACCTGTCCTTCGCGTACGCCAAGCTCCTCGGCGATCCTGGCTTCCACCGACACGTTGCCGCTGATGATCTCGCTCCTAAGCTCGCCTGCCGGGCGGCGCATCCCGCGCGCCGCCCCGCGTGTGTCTTGCATCGTAGACGCCGGGCGGTGCCGGACGGAGTCGGCCGCACCAAGGACGCCAGGAGCACCCGAACGCCCGCGGGGCGCGGGGCCGCGGGGGTGGGGTTATCCCCCGGTGGGGCGTGGGGCCCGCCCGGCGGAAGCCGGGTGATGGCGCCATGGTTGCGGGCGGCGGCGGTTCCTAGCGTCGGGGGTGCGGCCGTCGCGGTCGCTCACCACCCCGACTCCCCGTCTGCGGCAACGCGGTACGGGAGCCTGCCCCGAGGAGCGTCCATGCCGCCCGAAAGCCGTACGCTGACCGCCGCGCCGCCCGTCGTGCCCGCGGTCCCGCGTCCTGTACCGCAGGGCGGTCCGACGGCCCCGGAACAGGCCGCGGGCAGCGAGTTCGCGCCGCTGCTGCGGCAGATCAAGGACGCCGGGCTGCTCCGGCGCAGGCGCGGGCACTACGCGGTGTCGATGACGGTGAACCTGCTGCTGTTCGCCGCGGTGTGGGCGGCGGTCTTCCTCGTCGGCGGCACCGGGTCGTGGCGGGTGCTGGCGCTGGCGCTGCCCGCGGCGGTGCTGTCGGCCCGTTCCGGCTTCGTCGGGCACGACGCGGGGCACCAGCAGATCGCGGCCGGGCGGCGGGCGAACCGCGCGATCGCGCTGCTGCACGGGAACCTGCTGCTGGGGATGGGCGCCGCCTGGTGGTCCGACAAGCACAACAAGCACCACGCCAACCCCAACCACGTCGGCAAGGACCCCGATGTCGAGGTGGGCGCCCTGGTGTGGACGCGGGCGCAGGCGGTCGAACGGCGCGGCTTCGCCCGCTTCCTGACGAAGTACCAGGCGTGGCTGTTCTTCCCGATGCTGCTGCTCGAAGGGCTGGCGCTGAAGGTCGCCAGCTTCCAGGACCTGCGGCGCCTCCCGCGCCGGGAGCGGCTGGTGGAGGGCGGGCTGCTGGTGGCCCACACGGCGGGGTACGCGGCGATGCTGCTGACCGCGCTGTCGCCGGCGCAGGCCGTGGCGTTCGCGGCGCTGCACCACGCGCTGTTCGGGGTGCACCTGGGGTGCGCGTTCGCGCCCAACCACAAGGGGATGGCGATGCCAGAGGAGGGATCGCGCTGGGGGCACCTGCGCCGCCAGGTGCTCACCTCGCGCAACGTGCGCGGCAACCCGGTCGTCGACTTCCTCCTGGGCGGTCTCAACTACCAGGTGGAGCACCACTTGGTGCCGAGCATGCCGCGCCCGCACCTGCGGCTGGCCCAGCCGCTGGTCCGCGCGCACTGCGCCCGCCTGGGCATCCCCTACACCGAGACGGGGCTGGTCGCGTCCTACCGGCAGGCGCTCGGCCACATGCACGCGGTCGGCGAGCCGCTGCGCTGAACCGGCGCCCGGTCCCGCTGTCAGTGGTGGCGGCTAGCGTGAAGGGCATGGGGGAGATCACGTATGTGCGGGGAGACGCCACCGCACCTCGGGGCAAGGGCGTCAAGGTGATCGCGCACGTCTGCAACGACATCGGCGGCTGGGGCAAGGGGTTCGTGGTGGCGCTCTCGCGCCGCTGGCCGGAACCGGAGGCGGCCTACCGGCGCTGGCACCGCGACCGGGCGCGCAACGACTTCGGGCTGGGCGCCCTCCAACTCGTCCGGGTCGATCGCCGGACCTGGGTGGCCAACATGGTGGGACAGCGCGGCATACGCACCGGCAGCAAGGGCGTGCCGGTGCGTTACGAGGCGATCGACAGCGCGCTGGCGGCCCTGGGCGGCCGCGCCCTGGAGCTGGGCGCGTCGGTGCACATGCCGCGTGTCGGGTGCGGCCTGGCCGGGGGCCGGTGGGAGCGCGTCGAACCGCTCGTCACCGCGCGGCTGGTGGAGCGCGGGGTGGGCGTCACGGTCTACGACCAGGAGTGAGGTACGGGCCCGGGTCCGCTCGGGGGCCGCGGGTTCACAGGCGGGCGGGCCTGGCCGTGCCGTACAGCCAGGTGGCGAAGAGCGGCCGCAGGTCGCGGGAGGTGAACCGGGCGCAGAAGGCGGTGAAGTCGGCGGTGGACGCGTTGCCGTGGCGGTGCGCGGCCGGCCACTGCTTCAGCAGCCGGTCGAAGGCGGGGGCGCCCAGGGCGCGGCGCAGTTCGTACAGCACCAGGGCGCCGCGGCCGTAGACGGGCGCGGCGGAGACGGCCGCCGCGTGGGGCGGGGAGGCGGGCGGGAAGGCCCAGTCGGCGTCGGAGGCGAAGGCGGAGGCGGCGCTCGCGTCGAGGGACGGGCCGCCCTCGTGCTGCTTCCACAGCCACTCGGTGAAGGTGGCGAAGCCCTCGTTGAGCCACATGTCCTGCCAGGCGGCGGGGGTGACGGAGTCGCCGAACCACTGGTGCGACAGTTCGTGCACGAGCGTGGTCGTGTCGACCGCGGGCGGCGGGCCGTCGCCGGGGAAGACCGGGCGGTTCTGCGTCTCCAGCGCGTAGCCGACCCGCCCGCGCGCCAGGTGGTCCACGATGGCGCCCGCCGAGGCGAAGGGGTAGGGCCCGAACAGGCCCTGCTCCCAGTGCAGGATCTCGGGGATGCGGGCCAGCGCCGCGGCGGTCGCGGCGTCGTCGGAGCGCGGGTCGACCGCGACGTACAGGGGCAGTTTGTCCGGTGTCGTCGAACGGGTGACGTCGAAGTGCCCGATGGCGACGGTCGCCAGGTAGGTGGCCATCGGTGCGGTGCTGCGCCAGTGGTAGGAGGTGCGGTCGTCGGCGACCGGGCGGGTGGCGACCAGTTCGCCGTCGGACACGGCGGTGAGGCCGCGCGGGACGGTGACGGTGATGTCGTAGGCGGCCTTGTCGGACGGGTGGTCGTTGCCGGGGAACCAGGCCATGGAGCCGACCGGTTCGCCGAGGGCGAGGGCGCCGTCGTCGGTGCGGAACCAGCCCTCGTGCGAGCCGTCCGGGTCGGTCAGCAGCCGGGGCGCCCCCTGGTAGGCGACGGTCGTGGTGAAACGGGCGCCGGGCCGCAGCGGGTGCGCGGGGCTGACCCGCAGTTCGTCGCCCTTCCGGCTGGTGCGGGCCGTCGCGCCGTCGACGGTGACGCGCCGGACGGTGAGCCCGGCCAGGTCGAGGTCGAAGCGGTCCAGCTGCCGGTCGGCGGTGGCGGTGAGGACGGCGGTGCCGCGCAGTTGCCCGGACGCGGGGTCGTAGTCCAGGTCGAGGGTGTAATGGCCGACGTCGTAGCCGCCGTTGCCCGCGTCGGGGAAGAGCCGGTCGCCGACACCGGGGGCGCCGGTGGCGGAGGGGTCGCCGGTGCCGGTGCAGGACACGCCGCAGGCGAGCAGGCAGCCCGCGAGCAGCAGCGGGACCGCGCGCGGCGGCAGGCGTAGGCGCACGCCGGCCAGCGTACGAGGTGGCCGGCCGGCGCGCGCCCGGAGCGGCGGCCGGGAGCGGCCCGCCCCCAGCCGCCCGGACGCAGGGTAAGACCCGTGCGCCAGGCGACCGGCCCTTACCGCGAGCGCCGCGGCCCGCCACGCCCCGCCGGGTCAGTCCGTGAACCGCTCCCCGCTCTCCGCCTTCCGCACCAGCAGCGCCGGCGGCTCGAAGCGCTCCCCGTACGCGGCGGCCAGCTCCCGCGCGCGGGCGGTGAAGCCGGCGACGCCGCCTTCGTACCCGTTGATGTACTGGAGCACGCCACCGGTCCACGCCGGGAAGCCGATGCCCAGCACCGAGCCGATGTTGGCGTCGGCGACGGAGGTCAGGACGCCCTCCTCCAGCAGCCGCACGGTGTCCAGGGACTCCGCGAAGAGCATCCGCTCCTGCATGTCGCGCAGCGGCGACCCGGCCACCGCTGGGGGCTCGTCCGCCGCCTTGCCGAAGTGCTCGGCCAGGCCCGGCCACAGCCGCGTCCGGCGGCCGTCCTCGTAGTCGTAGAAGCCCGCGCCGCCGGAGCGGCCGGTGCGGCCGAACTCGTCGACCATGCGGTCGATCACCTGCTCGGCCGGGTGGGCCCGCCAGGTGCCGCCGGCCGCCTCGACGGCCGCGCGCGTCTCGGCGCGGATCTTGCGCGGCAGTGTCAGCGTCAGCTCGTCGACCAGGGACAGCACCTTCGCCGGGTAGCCGGCCTGCGCGGCGGCCTGCTCGACGGAGGCGGCCGGGACGCCCTCGCCGACCATGGCGACGCCTTCGTTGATGAACTGGCCGATCACCCGGGAGGTGAAGAAGCCGCGCGAGTCGTTGACGACGATCGGCGTCTTGCGGATCTGCCGCACCAGGTCGAAGGCGCGGGCCAGCGCCTCGTCGCCGGTCCGCTCGCCGCGGATGATCTCGACCAGCGGCATCTTGTCGACCGGCGAGAAGAAGTGCAGCCCGACGAAGTCGTCCGGCCGGCGCACCCCTTCGGCGAGGGCCGTGATCGGCAGGGTGGAGGTGTTGGAGCACAGCAGCGCGTCCGGCGCGACCACGTCCTGGATCTCCTGGAATACCTTGTGCTTCAAGGCGGCGTCCTCGAAGACCGCCTCGATGACGGCGTCGCAGCCGGCGAGGTCGGCCGGGTCTGCGGTCGGCGTGATCCGGGCGAGCAGCGCCTCGCGCTTGCCGGGCGTGGTGCGGCCCTTGGCGAGCGCCTTGTCCAGCAGCCCCGCGGAGTACGCCTTGCCGCGCTCGGCGGCCTCCTGGGTGACGTCCTTCAGCACGACGTCGATCCCGGCGCGCGCGCAGGAGTACGCGATGCCCGCGCCCATCATGCCGGCGCCGAGCACCGCGACCCTGGCGACCTGGCGGGCGGGCACGCCCTCGGGGCGGCTGGCGCCGGAGTTGACGGCCTGCATGTCGAAGAAGAACGCCTGGATCATGTTCTTCGAGACCGGTCCGCAGGCCAGTTCGGTGAAGTAGCGGGCCTCGATGGTGAACGCGGTGTCGATGTCCACCTGGGAGCTCTCGACGGCGGCGGCCAGGATGGCGCGCGGCGCCGGGTAGGGGGCGCCGGCCAGCTGCTTGGTGAGGTTCGCGGGGAAGGCGGGCAGGTTCGCGGCGAAGGCGGGGCTCTTCGGGGTGCCGCCGGGGATCTTGTAGCCGGGCTCGTCCCAGGGCTGCCGGGCCTCGGGGTGGGCGTCGATGAAGGCGCGGGCCCGGGCCAGGAGGTCGTCGGGGTCGGTGGCCACCTCGTGCACCAGGCCGGCTTCCAGGGCGCGTTGCGGGGCGTACTGGCGACCCTGGAGCAGCACCTTGAGCAGGGCGTCGGCGATGCCGAGCAGGCGCACGGTGCGCACCACGCCTCCGCCGCCGGGCAGCAGCCCGAGGGTGACCTCGGGGCAGCCGATCTTGCTGCCGGGCGCGTCCAGGGCGACGCGGTGGTGGCAGGCGAGCGCGATCTCGTAGCCGCCGCCGAGCGCGGCGCCGTTGATCGCCGCGACGACGGGCTTGCCGAGGGTCTCCAGGCGGCGCAGGCGGCGCTTGATGCGCAGCGAGCCGGTGAAGACCTGCTCGGCGGTCTCAGGGGTGGCGCGGATCAGGTCGCGCAGGTCGCCGCCGGCGAAGAACGTCTTCTTGGCGGAGATGATGATCACACCGCGGATGCCGTCGAGTTCGGCTTCCAGGCGGTCGAGGGTGGCGTCCAGGGAGTCCGCGAAGGCCGCGTTCATGGTGTTCGCGGACTGCGCGGGGTCGTCGAGGACGAGGGTGACGACGCCGTCGGCGTCCTGCTCCCAGCGGATGGTGGTGGACTCGCTCATGGTCTTCGAAGCTCCGTTGGTCCGGTTGGTCCGGCGAGGTGGGGGCGAGGCGGGACTGGGCAGGGACCGGGCGGGGGCGGCCCGGTCAGAGGCGTTCGACGACGGTGGCGACGCCCATGCCGCCGCCCACGCACAAGGTGGCGAGGCCGTAGCGCTGGTCGCGGCGCTCCAGTTCGTCGATGAGGGTGCCCAGGATCATCGCGCCGGTCGCGCCCAGGGGGTGGCCGAGCGCGATCGCGCCGCCGTTGACGTTGACCTTGTCGATGCTGACGCCGAGGTCCGCGGCGAAGCGCAGCACGACGGCCGCGAACGCCTCGTTCATCTCGATCAGGTCGATGTCGTCGACGCTCAGCCTGGCCTTGGCCAGCGCCTTGCGGGAGGCGGGGGCGGGTCCGGTGAGCATGATGGTCGGCTCGGAGCCGGAGACGGCCGCGGAGACGATCCGGGCGCGCGGGGTGAGGCCGTAGCGCTCGCCGACCTCGCGGTTGCCGATGGCGACCAGCGCCGCGCCGTCCACGATGCCCGAGGAGTTGCCGGCGTGGTGGACGTGGTCGATCCGCTCCACCCAGTGGTACTTCTGGAGCGCGACCGCGTCGAAGCCGCCGGCGTCGCCGATCGTGGCGAAGGACGGCTTGAGGGCGGCCAGCGACTCGGGGGTGGTGCCCGGGCGCATGTGCTCGTCGCGGTCCAGGACGGTCAGCCCGGCGCGGTCCACGACCGGGACGACGGAGCGGTCGAAGCGGCCCTCCTTCCACGCCTGCGCGGCCCGCTCCTGCGACAGCGAGGCGTACGTGTCGACGTCGTGCCGGCTCCAGCCGCCGATGGTGGCGATCAGGTCGGCGCCGATGCCCTGGGGCACGAAGCCGGTCTCCATGGACGTCATCGGGTCCATGGCCCAGGCGCCGCCGTCGGAGCCCATCGCGACGCGGGACATCGACTCCACGCCGCCGGCCAGCACCAGGTCCTCCCAGCCGGAACGGACCTTCGCCGCGGCGAGGTTGACCGCTTCGAGGCCGGAGGCGCAGAACCGGTTCTCCTGGACGCCCGCGACGGTGTCGGGCAGGCCCGCGGCAATGGCGGCGACGCGCGCGATGTCGGAGCCCTGGTCGCCGATCGGGCTGACCACGCCGAGCACGATGTCGTCGATCGCGGCCGGGTCGAGGTTCGGGAAGCGGCGGCGCAGTTCGTGGATGAGGCCGACGACGAGGTCGATCGGCTTGGTGCCGTGCAGGGAGCCGTTGGCCTTTCCGCGCCCGCGCGGGGTGCGTACGGCGTCGTAGACGTAGGCGTCGGTGCTCAACGTCGTGCCTTTCGTTGAGGGTTCGCGGGTGGGCGGTGCGGGTGGGCAATGCGGGTGCGGGGGCCCTGTGGCGGGCCTGGTACGGGGGGTCTGTACGGCGGCGGTGCGGGTCAGCCGGGCGGGTCGTCGGCGCGGGCCGGCGCGGGGACGCCCCAGTCGCGGGCCACCTCCGCGGTGTGCGCGCCGGGCAGCGCGGGAGCGCGGCGCAGCGTCCCGGGTGTCGCCGAGAAGCGGGGCGCGGGGGCGGGCTGGACCACGCCTTCATATGTGGTCAGGGTGCCGCGGGCGGCGAGGTGCGGGTGCTCCGCGGCCTCGCCGAGCGGCAGTACGGGGGCCGTGCAGGCGTCGGTGCCGTGGAAGACGGCGGTCCACTCCTCGCGGGTGCGGGTGCGGAACGAGGCGGCCACGGCCGCGCGCAGCTCGGGCCACCGGGCGGGGTCGTCGCGCAGGGCGGCGGTGGCGGCGGGCAGGCCGAGCAGGGCCGCGAACTGGTCGTAGAAGCGCTGTTCCAGGGCGCCGACGGCCATGTGGCCGCCGTCGGAGGTGGCGTACACGCCGTAGAACGGGGCGCTGCCGTCGAGGAGGTTGGAGCCGCGGCGGTCCTGCCAGGCGCCGGCGGCGCGCATGCCGTGGAGCATGGCGGTCAGGTGCGCGGTGCCGTCCACGATGGCGGCGTCGACCACCTGGCCGCGGCCGTGGGCGCGGGCGTGGTGGAGCGCGGCGAGCACCCCGGTGACGAGGTAGAGGGAGCCGCCCGCGTAGTCGCCCAGGACGTTGGCCGCGGGGGCGGGCGGCCGGTCGGGGTCGCCGGTCATGTGCAGGGCCCCGGTCACCGCGACGTAGGAGATGTCGTGGCCGGCGGTCGGGGCGAGCGGTCCGTCCTGGCCCCAGCCGGTCATCCGGCCGTAGACCAGGCGGGGGTTGCGGGCCAGGCAGGGCTGCGGGCCGACGCCCAGCCGCTCGGCGACGCCCGGGCGGTAGCCCTCGATGAGGATGTCGGCCCGGGCGGCGAGGTCCAGTACGGCGGCCGGGCCGCCCTCGGCCTTGAGGTCGACCAGGACGGAGCGCTTGTTGCGGTTGGTGACGTCGAGGGCCGGGTCGATGCCCAGGCCCTGGCCGCCGGGGCGGTCGACGCGGACGACATCGGCGCCCAGGTCGGCGAGGAGCATGGCGGCGAACGGTCCGGGCCCGATGCCCGCGAGTTCGAGGACGCGCACGCCTGCCAGCGGGCCGGGTGCGGGACCGGCGGCCGGGTTCGGCGATTCTGCTGTCACTTCCGCGATGGTAGGAACGTGTTCCAGTTTTGGCAAGGGCTGACTGAGCGCTCGCTCAGCGCGTCGCCACGGCCGGGCCGAGGCCCGGTCGGGCCGCGGCGCGGTCGGTGAGCAGCACCGGAGCGCGACGGCAGGCGGGCGGCCGGCTCAGCGCGGGCTGGTGAGCAGGGGGGCGACCAGGTCGAGCGCCTGGGTGAGGGCCGCGGTGGCGCAGTGCCGGGACAGCCGCGCCGCGTCACGGGCCAGGGCGCGCGCGGCGTCATGGTCGCCGGTCAGCGCGCGGGCGTGGGCGGTGCGCGCCGAGTACAGCGCGCGGTTGCGGACGAAGCAGGGGTTCTGCATCGCCAGCGCCTGTTCGAGCAGCGGGCGGGCCTCGTAGGGCAGTTCGAGGTCGAGCAGCGCCAGGCCCTGCTGGGCGGCGAGTTCGGGCCCGTCCAGCCAGTAGAGCCACGGCGGCGCGGCCGCGGCGGCCCGGTCGGCCCCGGCCTCGTCCTCCGCTGCGGCCAGCCGGCGTTCGGCCTCGGCGGCGGCCCGCCGGAAGGCGCCCTCGGCGCCGAGCGCGGCATGGGCGCGGGCCAGCCTGATCGCGGCCAGCGCGCGTACCGCCGAGGGGGTGCCGCCCGCGGCCCGGACCGCCGCCTCGGCCGCCGCGACGGCGTCCTGCGGCCGTTCGGTGAGCACCGCCTGGAGGGCGATGCCGCCCCACAGGGCGACGGCGAGGGGCCGGTCCCCCGCGGCGTGGGCGAGCCGCAGCCCGGTCAGGTGGTGGCGCTGGGCGGCGCCGTAGCGGCCGCCGTCGGTGGCGGCCAGCCCGCCGAGCTGGGCGAGGTCCGCGGCGGTCCGCAGCAGGCGCCGTTCGATGGCGGCGCTGTGCGAGCGGCGCGCCAACAGCCCGCGCACCAGCCGCAGATCGGCCTCGACCCGGTGCCGTACGGCCGAGCCGCCGAGCCGGTCGTCCAGCCGCCGCAGCCCGAGCACACCGGCCTCCAGCCACTCCAGCACGCCGCTGTCCACGGCGCCCGGCGCCCCCGCCTGCTCGGGCACCCGGGTGCGCCGGACGGCGCCCGGCGCGGGGCGCGGCACCACCGGGCGGCCGCCGCGGGCCGGGTCGGCCGACCGCACGGCCGCGCGGCCGGCGGCCCGCGCGCCGGCGCCTCCAGGGCCCCGCAGAGTGGTGCCCACCACGCTTTCCGGCGGCGACGGCACGGCCACCGGCTCCCGCGGCGGCGCCGCGAGGGCGGTGTCCCACTCGGCGATCGCGTTCCTCAGCGCGTGGCCCTGGGCGACCGCGCAGCCGCTGGAGTCGTCGGCGCCGTCGAGGAGCGCCTCCAGGGCGGCGCGGGAGCCGTCCGCGTCCCATGACAGGCCGTCAGGCATCCCGGTGTGGGCGGGCAGCCACTGGGGCCACGGGTGGAGCTCCAGCTCGCGCGGGGCGACGCCGAGCGCGCGGGCGAGGGCGCGCTGGCTGTCCGCCTCGGGCACGACGCCCCAGTGCTCCCAGCGCCACACCTTCTCGCGCCGCGCGGCCATCGGGACGCCGAGCGCCCGCGCGTGGTCGGCGATCACCCGCGCGAGGTCCTGGTAGCTCCAGCCGTGCCGGCGGCGCACGTAGGCGAGTGGATGCGTGGACGCGGCGGGCGTGCCCTCTCGTGCCACGTTACTTTCGTCCATTCACCTGGTCCCCACTGGACTCACCCGGTTCGCCGTGCGACAGCCGCCCGGTGAGCAGGTTTTCGAATGTCAACTATGCCGTGTTCCGCACCTGTTGGGCGACCGGTGGCCCAGCGCCTTGTGCCGCGGTCCGGCTCCCAAACTCCGGCAACGATACGGGACTACACGAAGACAACAGGTGCGCCCTTGTCCTGAACTGTTGCATACCGATTGGCTGTTCGCGATCACTGGACGTAACGTGCGCCGTGGAGGGCTGCCCGCGGATGACCCCACCGCCCCCACCCTTCCGCTTCTCCCGCGGCAAGGACGGCATGTCCTTCGACCCCGCGTTCGGCGACCAGCAGCTCGTCGCCGCGCGGGCGGCCCTCAATCAGGGGCGGTGGACCGTGGTCCGCACCCTGCTGGCCGGCACCGGTGACGACTGGGACTGCCGCGGCCACCGCCTGGTGGTGCTCGGCGAGGGCAAGTCGGCCGCCGCGTGGGCGGAGGAGTGGCGGCTCGCCGAGCCGGAGAGCGCGGACGCCGCGGCGCTGGCCGCCGCCGCGGCGGTCTTCCGGGCCATCGCCGGCAAGCAGAAGCCGGAGGAAGCGCGGGAGAAGTGCCTGCGGGTGGCGCGGATGGCGGCGGCCGACCCGACACCCTGGCTGCTCCTGCTGGTCCTGGCCCGGCACACCGGCAGCGACGACGAGCAGGTGCGCGCCTTCGACCAGGTACGCGGCCGGCACCGCGGCCACCACCACGCACATTATCTGATGACGCGATGTCTGGCGGAACGTCAGAAGACCGAGGGCGACGACCCGTTCCACGAGGTGTACGAGTTCGCCGACTGGGCGGCCGGTGAGGCGGGTCCCGCCTCACCGTTGGTCGCGCTGCCGCTGGTCGCCCTGGTGGAGCGGTACCGCGTGCTGGCCGCGGCCGGTACGCTGCCGCCCGAGCCCGACGGCCTGCCGTACTGGACCACCGCGCGGGCCCGCAACAGCGTCCGGACCGGCTTCGACTGGTGGCTGGGGTGGAACGGGGCACCCTACCCGCGGCTTCCGGTCGACCTGAACTACGTGGCGTACGGCAAGTTCCACGTCGGCGACACCGTGGAGGCCGCCTCGCTGTTCAGCCGGATCGGCACCGCCGCCACCCGCGTGCCCTGGTCGTACCCGGACCGCGACCCCAAGAAGGCGTTCCTCGCCGCACGCAACTACGCCCTAGGTTTTGGACCGTCGTGACCGGGACGGACTGACCGGAATCGGCCGGAAGTCGCCCCACCCGCCCGCGCCCCGGGCGCCGCCCAGCACCACCCGCACTCCCCCCGGCAGACCGTGCTCCATCCGCACCTCCCACCGTGTACCGGAAGGAACCGAAGGCATGTTGACGGGCAGTCCGCACGAGATCAACACGTTCAAGGGTGAGCAGCGCGCGCTGCGGGCGGGCCGGATCGGCGCGCCCGCCCTGCTGCTGTCGGTGCTGGCCGCGACGGCCCCCCTGATGGTGGTGGCCGGTGTCATCCCGACAACCTTCGGCACCATGGGCATCGTCGGGGTGCCGCTGCTCTTCGTCATCGTCGGCGTGGTGCTGGCGCTGTTCAGCTTCGGCTACGCGGAGATGAGCCGCCATGTGCACAACGCGGGCGCCCTGTACGCCTACATCTCCCGCGGCCTGGGCGGCACCATGGGCGCGGGCGCGTCCTATGTCGCGCTGTTCGCGTACAGCATCATGCAGATCGGCACCTACGGGATCTTCGGCTTCGAGATATCCGGGCAGGTCTTCCAGCACTGGCACCACCAGGTGGCCTGGTGGATTCCCGCGCTGTGCGGGGTGGCGGTCACCGCGGTGTTCGGCGCGCTGAAGATCGACCTGAACGCCAGGACGCTGGGCGTGCTGCTGCTGGTGGAGACCCTGCTCACGGTGGTCTTCGACATCAGCTTCCTCGGCGACCCGGGACCGCAGGGGGTCTCGCTGCACGCCTTCGACCCCGGCACGCTCAGCGGCGCGGGGCTGGGCACCGCGCTGTGCTTCGTGATCGCCGGGTTCGTCGGCTTCGAGCAGGCGCCGGTCTACGCGGAGGAGACCAGCGAGCCGCACCGCGTGGTGTCGAAGGTGATGTTCCTGGCGATCGGCTTCGCGACGGTCTTCTTCGCGTTCAGCTCGTGGGCGATCACGGTGGCCACCGGACCGGCGCATGTGGTCGGGCAGTCGCGGGAGCAGTCGGCGAACCTGGTCTTCGCGCTCAACCAGAGCCGGCTGGGAGGCGCGTTCACCGACACCCTGAACGTCTTCTTCATCACCGGGATCTTCGCCTCCATGCTGAGCTTCCACAACGTGGTGGCGCGCTACGCCTTCGCGATGGGGCGCGACGGCCTGCTGCCGGCGGCCGTAGGCCGGACGTCGAAGGCCAGCGGTGCCCCGGCGGCCGGGTCCTTCCTCCAGTCGCTGGTGGCGCTGGTGGTGGTGGCGGTCTTCGCGGTGACCGACCACGGCTCGTTCGGCCCGCAGGGCCCGGACCCGACGGCACCGGTGCTGCGGCTGTTCACCTGGGCGGGCAACGTGGGCGCGCTCGGTGTGGTGCTGCTGATGGCCATGGCCGCGGTCGCGGTGATCGTCTTCTTCGTCAAGCGCGGCGCGGCGGCGGTGCAGGGCTGGCGGCTGGTGACCTCGGGCCTGGCCGCGATCGGGCTGCTGGTCATCTTCGGGTACTCGGTGAAGGACTTCGCGGTGCTGCTGGGCGCCGACCCGGGCCACGGGCTGCGCTGGATACTGCCGGGCATCATCGCGCTGGCCGCCGCGATCGGCCTGGTGCACGGCGCGGTGCTGCGGAGCCGGCGCCCCGAGGTGCACGCCAGGATCGGCCAGGGCAACGAGGCGTTCCAGCTGGAGAAGGCAGCCGCGGCGGCCGGCCCGGCGCAGTAGCTCAGCCGGTGAGGCCCGGCGCTCCCCAGACCGGGAACCAGCGCGACAGGTCCTCCTCCAGCCGCAGGTCGTTGGCGACCAGCGCCTTGACCTGGAGCTCCAGTGCGTTGTCCCGCTTCTCGCCGGGCAGCGGGCAGAAGGGGTAGAAGCTGCCCCGCTTGTAGAGGTACACCAGGGCCAGCAGATGGCCGGCGGCGTCCTCGAAGCTGACCAGGGAGCACAGCAGCTGGGGGCCGAAGCCCTGCTGTTCGAGCGCGGAGTTGATGGCGTGCAGGTCGGTGACCAGGTCGGTGGTCTCCTCGGGGCGGTGGCGGGACAGCAGCCAGGTGTAGCCGTAGCTGTCCTGGCTGGTCTCCACCGAGGGCAGCAGGGCGCGCAGGTCCTGCTGGGTCTCGGCGAACGCACCGCCCTCGACCGCGGCGAAGCACACCGCGCCCATGCCGGTCGGGCGCAGGTCGCTCGCCGCCTGGAGGGTGATCGCGGCGGAGGTCAGGCCGAAGAGCTGGTCGAGGTCGGGGCGGACCGGCTTGCTGCGGCCGAGCAGCACATCGAGCAGTCCCATCAGCGGCGGTCCAGTTCACGGGTGATCTGGGCGAGCTGCTCCAGCCGCCGCTCCAGGGTGGGGTGGGTGGACAGCAGCTTGGAGGCGGTGGCGCCGGCGCTCAGCGCGGGGGCGAAGAAGAACGCGTTGAACGGCTGGGAGCGGCGCAGGTCCTCGGTGGGGATGGCGGCGATCTGCCCGCTGACCTTGGTGAGCGCGGAGGCCAGCGCCGAGGGGCGGCCGGTGAGCAGCGCGGCGCTGCGGTCGGCGGACAGCTCGCGGTAGCGCGACAGCATCCGGGTGAGCAGGAAGCTGATCGCGTAGACGACCGCGCTGACCAGCGGGATCAGGACGATCAGTGCGTTGCTGCCCGGGTCGCGGCTGCGCCGGAAGCCGCCGAACAGCGCGATGCGGGTCATCACGCCGGCGAGCACGCCGAGGAAGGACGCGATCGTCATGACGGCGACGTCCTTGTGCGCGACGTGCGACATCTCGTGCGCGATGACGCCTTCCAGCTCCTCGGGCTCCAGCCGGCGCAGCAGGCCGGTGGTGGCGCAGACCATCGTGTTCCGCTGGTTGCGGCCGGTGGCGAACGCGTTGGGCACGTCGGAGTCGGCGATGGCGACCTTGGGCTTGGGCATGTCGCCGAGGGCGCAGATGCGGTCGACGACGCCGTGCAGTTCGGGGGCCTGCTCGGGGGTGACCTCGCGGGCGCCCATGCTGAAGGCGGCGATCTTGTCGCTGAACCAGAACTGCGCGACGAAGAGCCCGCCCGCGATGATCAGGATCATCGGCCAGGCGCCGTGCAGCAGGGCGAGCAGCACGCCGACGAAGACGACGTAGAGCAGTCCGATCAGGAACATCGTGACGACCATGCGGGTCGTCAGTCCCCGGTCGGGGGCGAAGCGGTTACGTGGCATGGCCCCTCCCGAGTGGTGCGGGGGCGCGGGTCGCAAGCCTGCGGCCCGCGTGCTCCCTAGGGTGCTGGACAGGTGTGCCCGACGGCTACCTGCCCAACGGTGCAACGTTCCGGACGTCCCGTCCGGTTCCACGGGCGCTGCGGCATTCGGGTGGAGTCGCCCACAGTCCAGTCCACAATCCGGTCCACAGTCCACAGTCCTCAGTCCACAGCCCGCGGTGCGCGAAGCCCCTCGTACCCCGCGGGTCAGGCGCGCACGTCCAGGACGAGCTTGCCGGTGGTGCGGCGGGCCCGCAGGTCCTCGTGGGCGCGGGCGGCGTCGGCCAGCGGGTGCACCGCTCCGATCAGGGGGCGCAGCCGGCCGCCGGCGGTCATGGCGAGCAGCTCGTCCAGCGGCTCGTGGTACATACCGGGGCGGCCGAGGCAGTGGGCGAGCCAGAAGCCGATGACCGCGCGCGAGCGGCCCATCAGGCGGGCGGGCTCGACGGGGGTGGGCGGGACGCGGGAGGCCATGCCGTAGGTGACCAGGCGGCCGAAGGGGGCGAGGGCGGAGAGCGAGGCGTCGAAGACCGGGCCGCCGGTCATCTCCAGGACGGCGTCGACCTTGCGGCCGCCGTTCGCCTCGACCAGGCGCTCGGTCAGGCCCTCGGGCGCGCCGTCGATGGCGGCGTCGGCGCCGAGCTCCAGGGCGAGGGCCCGCTTCTCCTCGGTGGAGGCGGTGGCGATCACCCGGCCGGCGCCGAACTCCTTGGCGAGCTGCACCGCCAGCGACCCGGTGCCGCCGGCCGCCGCGTGGACCACGACGCTCTCGCCCTCGGCCAGCCGCGCGCAGGTGCGCAGCAGGTGCCACGCGGTGACGCCCTGGACCACCAGGGCCAGGGCCTGGCCGTCGCTGACGCCGTCGGGCAGTTCGTGGGCCAGGTGCTCGGCCGCCAGTGCCTTTTGCGCGTAGCCGCCGTTGTCGGTGAGGGAGACGACGCGGCGGCCGTCGGCGGTGCGGCCGACGACCTCGGCGCCGGGGACCATGGGCAGCGAGGAGGCGGCCAGGTAGCTGTTCTCGACGGTGTGGGTGTCGGCGTAGTTGACGCCCGCGGAGTCGACGTCGATCAGGATCTGGCCGGGCTGCGGTACGGGCTCGGGCAGTTCGGTGAGGTGCAGTACCTCCGGGCCGCCGAACTCGGTGATCTGGATCGCGCGCACGGTCGCCACTCCTCCGGGTGGGGCGGTCCCCGCCGGGTGGCGGGGAGCTCGCCCGCAAAGACTACCGACTGGTCAGTATGCGGCGCACGCGACTCCGCCCGACCCGGTCAGGTCCCGCAGCCGCGGTGGGGTCCGCGGGTCATGCGGCGGGCACCGGGCGGGCCGGCGGCGGACCGACGTAGCGGGCCAGCGGTCGGATGATCTTGCTGTCCTCGGCCTGCTCCAGCACGTTGGCGCTCCAGCCGACCATCCGGGCCGCGGCGAAGGTCGGGGTGAACATCTCCCGGGGCAGCCCGCACAGCTCCATGACCACACCGGCGTAGAACTCGACGTTGATGTGCAGCTCGCGGCCGGGTTTCAGCTCGGCGAGTATCGCCTCGGCCCGCTCCTCCACCTCCAGGGCGAAGTCGACCAGTTCCCCGCCGAAGCCGCGCGCGATGGACTTGAGCATCCGGGAGCGCGGGTCCTCGGTGGTGTACACGGGGTGCCCGAAGCCCATGATGCGGTCGCCCGCGAGGACCCGTTCGCGCAGCCAGGCGTCGATCCGGTCCGGGGTGCCGATCGCGTCCAGGGTGTCCAGGGCGCGGCTGGGGGCGCCGCCGTGCAGCGGGCCGGACAGTGCGCCCAGGGCGCCGACGAGGCAGGCGGCCAGGTCGGCGCCGGTGGAGGCGATCACGCGCGCGGTGAACGTGGACGCGTTGAAGCCGTGGTCGACGGTGGAGATCAGGTAGCTCTCGACCGCCCGCGCCCGGGCCGGCTCCGGCTCGCGCCCGGTCAGCATGTAGAGGTAGTTGGCCGCGTACGGCAGGTCGTCGCGCGGCTCTACGGGCGCCAGGCCCTGCCCCAGCCGGTGCAGCGCGGTCACCAGCGTGGGTACGGCGGCGCAGGCGGCCAGCGCGTCGGCCTTCCGCTGCTCGGGGTCGATGTCGTACAGCGGCCGGAACCCGGCGGACGCGCCCGCCAGCGACAGTGCGGTGCGCAGGCCCGCGAGCGGCCCGGACAGCGCGGTGGAGCGGGCGATGGCGGGCAGCGCGTCCACGACGTCGGCCGGCAGGTGCCGCAGCTCGGCCGTACGGGCCCGGAAGGCGGCCAGCTGCGCCGCGTCGGGGAGCACGCCGTGGCACATCAGGTGCCAGACCTCCTCGAACGTGCGGGTGCGCGCCAGCTCCACCGCGGAGTACTCGCGGTAGTGGTAGAAGCCCTCGGCCCCGCGTACGTCGCCGATGGATGTCTCGGTGACGACGACGCCCTTGAGACCGCGGGGTACGTCGATCGGGGCGCTGGGCTCGGTGGTCGGCATGGTGTTCCTCCTTGGGTATGTACGCGACTGTCCATGATTGATTCAAGCGTGTCAACGTTGATTTCATCAATATGAAGACCCGTCCAGTACAGATGTACAGATACGGTGGGGCCCATGACGAGGGAGCAGGAAGGGCAGCCGGAGCCGCAGGACGCGCGCGCCGACGGCAGCAGGGGCACCGACGGCAGCGGCGAACCGGCCGGACCGCAGCCGCCGGCGCGGATCAGCACCCGGGAGGCGGCCCGGCGGCTCGGGGTGAAGCCGGAGACGCTGTACGCGTACGTCTCCCGCGGACTGCTGGACAGCCGCCGCGCGCAGGGCGGCCGGGGCAGCACCTTCGACCCTGCGCAGGTCGCCGCCCTCGCCCGGCGGGGGCGCCCGGCGGCCCAGCCCGACCCGGCGGCTGCCGCGCCGCCCGCGGTGCGGGAACCGGGCGCGGCGCCGGGCGGCGGTACCACCGAGGGCTGGGGCCGGCTGCGCACCGGCATCACCCTGATCGGCCCGGAGCGGTACTTCTTCCGGGGCGTCGACGCGGTCGAACTCGCCGGGGAGTACGCCTACGAGGAGATCGCGGAATGGCTGTGGACGGGCGCGCTGCGGCCCGGCACCCGCTTCACCGCCGCCCCCGCGCCGCTGGCCGCCGCCCGGACGACGGCAGGCGCGCTGCCGGCCGGGAGCGGCCCGATGGACCGGCTGCGGGTCGCCGTCGCGGCGGCGGCGAGCGCGGACCCGCTGCGCTTCGACCTGTCCGAGCCCGCGGTCCTGGGCACCGCGCGCAGCCTGATCGCCACACTGGTGGACGCGCTGCCGCCGGTCGGCCGCGCCGACCCCGGCGGCGGCCCGCTCGCGCACCGGCTGTGGCCGAAGCTGACCGCCGCCCCGGCAGACGCGGCGGCGCTGCGCGTCCTGGACACGGCGCTGTCGCTGCTCATCGACCACGACCTGGCCGCGTCCACGCTCGCGGCCAGGGTCGCGGCCTCCGCCCGCGCGCACCCCTACGCCGTCGTCTCGGCCGGGCTCGGCGCCCTGGACGGGCCGCTGCACGGGCAGGCCAGCGCGCTGGCCCACCGCATGCTCGCCGAGGTCGCGGTGCAGGGCGGCGCCGGGCCGGTCGTCGCGGAGTACCTGCGGGCCGGGCAGCGCGTCCCGGGCCTGGGGCACCGGCTCTACCGGGGCGAGGACCCGCGCGCCCTCGCCCTGTTCGCGCTGCTGGACCAGGTGCCGGCCGCCGCGGACGCGCTCGGCGCGGCCCGCGACGTGGTCGCCACCGCCGCCGCCCGCCACCGCGACCTGCACGCGAACGTCGACCTGGCGCTCGGCGTGCTCTCCGTGTCCCACGGGATGCCGCCGCAGGCGGGCGAGACGGTCTTCGCGGTCGCCCGGACCGCGGGCTGGATCGCCCACGCCCTGGAGGAGTACGCGGAGCCGCCGCTGCGGATGCGGCTGATCGGCGCCTACGCCGGTCCGCGCCCCGGCTGCCCGCTCCCCCGGCCCGACCCGCGCTGACCGGCGCCGAACGGCACGGCCGGGACGCGCCCGACCTGCCCCGCCCCGCCCGGGCTCACACGCCGGTCAGCCGGGGGACGCGCCCGACCAGCTCGGCCCACTCGGCGTCGATCTGGCCGGGCACCATGCGCCCGGCGGACTGCCACTGGGCGACCAGGGCCGAGAACAGCGGCGCGTCCGGCGCCTGCAGAACCGTTACGCCAGGGCCGGGCGCGCTCCCCGTCCGCCAGGCCGCCGGCGTCCCCGCGGCCGGGGTCGCGGCGGTGCCGCTGACCGTCAGATCCTGGCGAACCCACTTCGTTGCTGCCATACGCCGATCAACGAGGACGAGTCGGGTACAGCCACTGCGGCGGCCGACGCGGCACACGAACGAGTGACGGCCGCGCCGCGCGGGGCCGGAATTTCCGGCGGGCCACGGCCGTTGCGACAGTCATGAGCACTGTGGAGCTGACCAAGGAGAACTTCGACGAGGTCGTGTCCGCCAACGACTTCGTCCTCATCGACTTCTGGGCCGCCTGGTGCGGGCCGTGCCGGATGTTCGCGCCCGTCTACGACAAGGCGTCGGACAAGCACGGTGATCTGGTCTTCGCGAAGGTCGACACCGAGGCGCAGCCGGAGCTGGCGGCCGCCTTCCAGATCCAGTCGATCCCGACGCTGATGATCGTGCGGGACAAGGTCGCGGTCTTCGCGCAGCCGGGCGCACTGCCCGAGCCCGCGCTGGAGGACGTCATCGCGCAGGCCCGCGCGCTGGACATGGCCGAGGTGCGCAAGGCGGTCGCCGAGTCCCAGGCCGGCGGCGCGTCCGGGGGCGAGGCGGCCGGCGGCGCCTCCGCCTGAGCCCCGCACCCCCGCCCTCCCCAGCCCTGCCCTCTCCCCCGCCCCGCCCGGCGGCCGACGTGCCGTCCGGGCGGGGTGACCTGCGCGAAGACCCCGGGACACGGCACTGTCAGTGGTCGGACCTAAGGTCGGGGTGTGGAGAGTGTGGTGGCCGTCGTCGCGGACCCGGTGGGGTCCGGCGGTCGGTGGTGCGCGCTCGCGGCGGACGGGGGTGCGGCGGGGCCGGTGCAGGCCGTGCCCGACCTGGCCGCGGCCGTGGCGCGGCGCGAGGCGGCCGAGCGGCCGCGCTGGGTGTGGGCGGCCACCGACGAGATCTATCCATGGCTGCTGGAGCGCGCCGCGGTACGGCCGGGCCGCTGCCATGACGTGAAACTCGTGGAGTCCCTGCTGCTGGGCATGGCCGGGTGGCACGCGCGGCCGCGCTCCCTGGGCGCGGCCTGGGCGCGGCTGCACGACCTGCCCGAGCCGGCGGACGCGCCGGAGCCCGGCGCCGACGACCAGCCGGTGCTCTTCGCGGCCGACCGGCACCATCTGCCGCCGGACACCGACCCGTTGGCCGCGCTGATCGCGGTCTACGCCGACCAGCGGCGCCGTATCGCCGGGAGCGGGCACCCGGACCGTACCCTGCTGCTGTGCGCCGCGGAGTCCGCCGGTGCGCTGGCCGCGGTGGAGATGGGCCGCGACGGCCTGCCGTGGAGCGCGGCCGTGCACGACGAACTGCTCACCGGCCTGCTCGGCGCCCGCCCGGCCGGCGGCGCCCGCCCCGCCGTCCTGGGCGACCTCACCCGGCGCATCCAGCAGGCGCTGGGCCGCCCGGTCAACCCCGACTCCCCCGCGCAGGTGCTGCCCGCCTTCGCCCGGCTCGGGGTGCCGCTGCGCACCACCCGCTCGCACGAGCTGCGCGAGGTCGAACACCCCGCCGCCGCACTCCTGCTGCGGTACAAGGAGCTGTCCCGTATCCATGCCGCGCACGGCTGGGCGTGGCGCGAGGCGTGGGTGCGCGGCGGCCGGTTCCGGCCGGAGTACGTGGTCGGCGGGGTGGTGTCGGGGCGGTGGGCGACGCGCGGCGGCGGGGCGTTGCAGATCCCGCGGCTGCTGCGCGGCGCGGTGGTCGCCGATCCCGGGCACCGGCTGGTGGTGGCCGACGCCGGCCAGCTCGAACCGCGGGTGCTGGCCGCGCTGTCCGGTGACCCCGGGCTGGCCAGGGCCGCGTCCGGCGGCGACCTGTACGCGGCGCTCGCCCTGGACGCGTTCGCCGGTGACCGGCCGCGCGCGAAGATCGCGCTGCTCGCGGCGATGTACGGGCAGACCAGCGGGGAGGCCGGGCAGTTGCTGGCGGTCATGCGGCGCCGCTTCCCGACCGCGCTCGCCCTGGTGGAGGCGGCGGCCCGCACCGGTGAGGCGGGCGGTGTCGTGCGCTCCCGGCTCGGCCGCACCTCGCCCACCCCGTCGGCGGGCCGGTTCCTCGACGCCGACGGTGCGGAGCCGGGGGCGGCCGAGGACCCGGGGGACAGTTCCTCGCCGAACCTGCGGGCCGCCCGCTCCTGGGGGCGCTTCACCCGCAACTTCGTGATCCAGGCCAGCGCTTCGGACTGGGCGCTGGCGATGCTCGCGGCGCTGCGCAGGCGGCTGGCCGTGATCGGCCCGCAGCCGCGGCTGGTGCTCTTCCAGCACGACGAGGTCGTCGTCCATGTGCCCGCCGACCTGGCCCCGGCCGTCGAAGCGGCCGTCACCGAGGCCGGCGAGGAGGCCCGCCGCCTCGTCTTCGGTGCCACCCCGGTGCCCTTCCCGCTGGAGACGCACGCCGTCGAGTGCTACGCGGACGCGAAGTAACGCCGCCTGCCGCCGCGCGCACCGGACCCCGGGCCCCGAAGCCGGGCCCCAGGCGATGAGCCCCGGACCGCGGGCCTCACAGCTCGCCGCGGCGGACCAGCACCGCGAGGACCACGGCGCCGGGGACCAGCGGCAGCCACGTGGTGAGCAGGCGGTAGCCGAGGACGGCGGAGGTCGCGGCGACCCCGGAGGCGCCCGCGGTGACCAGGGCCAGCGCCAGCGCGGCGTCGAGCGAGCCGATTCCGGCCGGGGTCGGCAGCCAGCCCGCGGCGGTGCTCGCGCACAGGTACGCCACCAGGGCGCCGCTGACCGGCACGGGCGCGTGCACCGCGCGGATCACCGCGACGACCACCGCGCCGTGCATCAGCGGGAAGCAGAGCGACCCGCCCCACAGGGCGGCGGCCCGGGCCGGGTCGCGGTGCACCGCCCGCACGTCCTGGACGACCGAGGTGAGGAAGCCGCGCAGCCGGGCGCCCAGCCGGCGGGCGTAGCGCAGCAGCAGCACGATCCCGACGACCGCGGCGGTACCGCCGACGGCCAGCAGCAGCGGGTGGTCCGGCAGCGCGGGCCGCCCGGCGACCACCCGGCGGATGTGCAGGGCGTCGGGGAAGACCAGCAGCGCCACCAGCAGCAGCGCGATCCGCCCGGCGACGGCCGCGGCCGCGCGCACCGCGAGGGCGGCGAGCGCGGCGGTGGGGGTCATGCCGCGCCGGACCAGGAAGCGCAGGTTCACCGCATTCCCGCCGACGCCCGCCGGCAGCACGTGGTTGGCGGCCGAGGCGGCGAACTGCGCGGCCAGCAGCCGCCCGGGCGGGACCGCGCGCACCACGGCGCCCTGGAGCGCGACGGCGGAGAACACCCAGGTCATGACCGCGGCCAGGCAGGCGACCGAGAGCCACTCGCCGTCGGCCGAACCCAGCCGCCCCGCACCGGAGTTGATGACCGTCCACTTGCTGACCAGCAGGACCGCGACGGCGGCGAGCGGTAGGGCCATCGCCGTGGACCGCACGGAGGCGCGCTGCCAAAGGGCTCCATCGGTGCGTGCGACGGACACGGCGACTCCTCGGCGCGTGGGGACGGCTGCTCCAGGCTAGGACCTGGTGGAGCCGCTCTCCTACCCGCCCAGGGCCACTTGGGTCAAAGCGCTGGGGAACATCAGTCGACCGGGGGATTTCGCGCGCACAGGTACGCCTTCCCCCGCAAGGGGGGCCGGCCAGGCGGCGGAGCCGAGAAGGCCCGGTAGGCGGGAGCAGTTGCGGCCGCCGGTCCGCGAGGTGACGCGGACCGGCGGCTCTTCCCTCAGCGCGACCGGGCGGCGGTGAGAGGTCCGCCACCCGGCCGTTGCGGGCAGTGGATCAGGCGGCGGGCGCCGTCCACTGCTGATTGGCGGCCCCGGTGCAGCTCCAGATCTGGAGTCTGGTGCCGTTGGCCGAACTCGGCCCGGTGGCGTCGAGGCACTTGCCCGAACCGGTGTTGACCAGTTCGCCGTTCGGGCCGCGGGTCCACTGCTGGGCCGCGGTGCCGTTGCAGTCGTACAGCTGCGTCGGGGTGCCGTCGGCGGTGCCGGCCGAGGTGACGTCCAGGCACTTGCCCAGCGCCTGGAGGGTGTTGCCGCTCGCGGTCCACTGCTGGGCGGAGGTGCCGTTGCAGTCGTAGAGCTGGACCGCGGTGCCGTTGGCGGAGTTGCCGCCGGCGACGTCGGCGCACTTGCCGCCGTAGCCGGTGATGGTGCCGGTGTGGCCGGAGGAGGTGCCGCCGCTGCTCTGGGTGCCGGACCAGGTGAACGTGGCCGAGGCGCCCGCGGGCATCGTGTAGGTGAAGTGCTCGCCGCCCCAGTCGACGGTGACCGGCTGGGCGGAGGAGGACTCGTTGTAGGCGATCAGCGCCTTGGAGCCGTCCGGGTTCCGCCAGGCGACGTTGCGGATCGTGGAGTTGTCGTCGGAGCTGATCCGGTGGGCGCCGGGCCGGACGAACTTCGTCAGCTGGCCCATCGTGTAGTACTCGATGGTGTAGTCGACCTGCCCGCTGCGGCTGTCGCCGTTGTGCACGGTGACCAGGCCGGTGCAGGTGCCGCAGCCGCCGTTGTGCGGGCCCATGTCCTGGTCGACCGCCAGGCTCCACTTGACCCAGCTCTGGCCCCAGTTGCGGGTGTAGTCGATCAGGTTCTCCATGTCCTCCTTCTGCTGGTTGCCGATCCAGGTGCCGCCGGAGTGCTCGGTGTCGAAGTCCGGCACGTCCGGGTACTTGTCGTGGATCGTGGTCTGCTCGCTGGTGCTGCCCTCGTATCCGTGCCAGGCGATGCCGCCGAAGTTGGGGTCGTCGCGGATCGCGGCGTCGTCGACGGTGGGCGCGGCGTAGCTGTCGTACGAGTCGGGGTTCCAGTCCAGGGCGAGCACCTTCGTGGACAGGCCCGCGGTGTGCAGCGCCGGGAGCAGGTCGTTCTTGGTGAAGTAGGCGAGCCCGGAGCCGTTCCAGTTCGCGCCGGGGTAGTCGCCGCCGACGGTCGGCTCGTTCTGCACCGAGACGTAGTCGATCGGCACGCCCGCGGCCTGGTACGCCTGGATGTACTTCACGAAGTACTGCGCGTAGGCGCCGTAGTACTGCGCCTGGAGCCACCCCTGCACATAGCTGTCGTTGTCCTTCATCCACGGCGGCGGGGTCCACGGGGTGGCCATCACCGTGACGTCCGGGTTGATCTGCTCGGCCTGCTTGGTCAGCGGCAGGATGTCGGTCTGGTCGTGGGCGATGGAGAAGTGCGCGAGGGACGGGTCGGTCTGGCCGGCCGGCATGTCGTCGTAGGTGTAGCTGCTGCGGGCCAGGTCGGAGGCGCCCATCGGGTTGCGCAGGAAGTCCAGGCCGATCCCGTCGACGGGGTCGAAGAGCTTCTTCATGACCGAGTCGCGGGTCGCGGCCGACAGGGCGCCGCTGGAGCCCAGCAGGTAGCCGGCGGTGTCGGTGAACGACGCGCCGCCGCCGGTGAACTGCTGGTACTGCGTGTTCTCGTCGACCGTGACCTGCTGACCGGAACCGCCGGTGCCGGCGGAGAAGGCCAGCGGGGCCTGCTGCTCCAGGCCCTTGGTGACGTTCCGGCCGCCGGAGTCGCTGGTGGTGGTCAGGTAGACCTGGACGCTCTCGCCGGCCGCGTGCGCGGTGGCGGGCGCCGCGAGCATCGGCGCGACGGCCGCGGCGGCGGCCGTCACCACCCCGACGAGGGTGCGCCGCATCCGGGTTGCGCCCGCGCGGGGGCGTGTTGCTGCGCTCATGGTTCGTTGCCCTTCTCGGCAATGTGGCATGGGCTGACATGGGGGGCGTGCGGGCGTACGGGCGTGCGCGCGGTGCCGTGAGCGGGGCGTACGCCCGTACGTCCGCAGTCCGGGCGAGGCAGCCATGCGGCGAGGGGGCCCGCACGCCTGCGCTCATCAGCTGTTCCCGGACTTGTTTCACGACTTTTATCGCGACGTGATTTAACTCGCGCCGTTCCGGGCCGTCAAGGGCCCACACATGCATCGGCGCACTGAAACACCGTGAAACAAAAGGGCGTTGGCCAGCTCGGGTCGATGCCGCTCAGGCCGGTGCCGCTCAGGCCGATGCCGCGCCGTCCACCGACCGCGCCGGGGCGGTGCTCCCGCGCGGCACCAGCACCGGCGGCTCCAACGGGGCCGCGCCCGCAGCCTGCTCCCCCCGGATGTGCGCGAGCAGTACCTCCGCGGCCTGGCGGCCGTACTGGGGCACATGGCGGCTGACCGCGGTCAGCGCGGGGTGCACCAGCCGGCACAGCTCGCTGTCGTCCCAGGCGACGAGGGACAGTTCGCCCGGCACCGGCACCCCCATCTCCTGGGCCACCCCGAGCGCGGCGACGGCCATCACGTCGTTGTCGTAGACGACGGCGGTGGGCCGCCGGGTGCCCGACAGCAGCCGCCGGGTCGCCCGGGCGCCGCCCTCGCCGGTGTAGTCGGTGTAGACGCAGGTGACCCCGCCGATCCCGAACTCCTCGGCGGCGGCCTCGAACGCCTCGCTGCGCTCGCGGGTGTGCACGAAGTGCGGCGGCCCGGCCACCCGGGCGACCTCGCGGTGCCCGAGGGCGGCGAGGTAGGCCACGGTCTCGCGGACCGCGACCGCGTCGTCGATCCACACCGACGGCATCCCCGACAGGCGCCCGGCGTGCCCCACCGCCACGGCGGGCATGCCGAGTTCGGCGAGCAGCCCGGGCCGCGGGTCGGGTTCGCGCAGGTCCACCAGGAGCACCCCGTCCACCCGCCGCTCGCCCCACCAGCGCCGGTACGCCGCCGCCTCCGCGCCGACGTCCTCGGTGACCTGGAGCAGCAGCGCGGTGCCGGTGGCCGCGAGCCCGGCCTCGACCCCGGAGATCAGCCGCATGAAGAACGGTTCGATGCCCAGCACCCACGCCGGGCGGTCCACCACCAGGCCGATCGCGCCGCAGCGGCCGTCGGACAGCGCGCGGGCGGCGCTGCTGGGGTGCCAGCCCATCCGGGCGGCGATCTCCAGGACCCGCGCGCGGGTGCCCTCGGACACGCCGGGCTTGTCGTTGAGCGCGTAGGACACCGCGCCCTTCGAGACGCCCGCGGCCGCGGCGATGTCGGCGATCGTGGGGCGCTTGCGGGGCGAGGCGGGGGGCACGGGCGACGACACGGGGGGCATACGGCCTCGGGCGGTATGGGGCCCGCGGGCGGGCCGGGTGCGGCGGACGGGCCACCCAGCTTAACAACGCTGAACCGGTCCGCAGGTGCTGTCGCAGGCGGCAAGTGGGGGCGCGTCAGGGCGCCGCGGGCTCAACCGGTTGAGCCGCTCCTGCCCCCGCCACCGCGCCCACCGTGCCCGCCTCGCCCCACCCGCGCCGCCGGTCCACCGCCGGCGCCCCCTGCCCGCCGGCCTCCTGCCCACGCGCCGCCCGCCCAGGAAGCACCCCTCAGCCGCGCACCGCGGAGATCTCCAACCGGACGTAGTCCGCGACGGGTTCGGCCAGCCGCGCCGCGACCGCCTTGACGAACGGTTCACGGTCGTCCTCGGCCATGGCGTCCAGCCGCGGCCCGAGGATGAGGGTGGCGAGGAACGCCTCCAGCTGCTCGCCGCGCTCGAACACCGCCGGGTCGGGCCGCAGCCGCACGTCGATGTCGGTGAACCCGGCGGCGGCCAGCCGCTCGCGGGTGTCGTCCACGCCCGCGAACTCCCAGGTGTCGGAGGGGGTGCCGGTGACGTCGGCGACGGCGGCGTTGATGGCCGCGATGTTGCCGCGGCCGCCGCAGTCGCTGACCAGGCGGGCGCCGGGCCGCATCCGCTCGGCGAGCGCGGCGAAGAGCGCGGCGTGGTCCTCGATCCAGTGGAAGGCGGCGACGCTGAAGACCGCGTCGACCTCGCCCTCGAAGGGCAGCGGCTTCGTCAGGTCGGCGAGCACGACCTCCACCTGGTCCAGCCGCCCGGCCAGCCGCTCCCGCAGCCTGTCCAGCATTTGGGCGGAACCGTCCACGGCGACGACGCGGCCGTCCGGCAGCCGGTCGAGCAGCCCCTCGGTGTCGCGCCCGGTCCCGCAGCCCGCGTCCAGCACGCGTTCGCCACCGCGCAGGGGCAGCCGCCCTAGCGTGCGCCGCCCCCAGCCGAGGTGCGGCAGCGGCAGGGAGTCGTACGTCCTGGCGTCCCATTCCCGGGGCATGGCGCTCCAATCGTCCCGCGGCCACCGCCGGCCGCCCGACGGCGGCGGTCCGGTGCCGTCGGGTGCCAGCGTACGCCGATCCGCCCACATGGTGATACCGACGTCTCATATGGCGGAACGACGGAATGCTCACACCGCGGCTACGGCCGGGGCGCCCAGACCGGGGTGCGGTCCCGGTCCACCAGGGCCGCGCGCACGCCCTCGTGGAAGTCGGGCTGCCGGGCGGTGCGGCAGGCGTTCTCCAACTCGTTCGCCAGGCACTGCTCCAGGCTCGCGCCCTCTCCCTCGCGCAGCATCCGGAAGGTCAGGTCCAGGCTCATCGGGCTCGCCCGGTCCAGCAGCGCGCGGGCGTCCTCGGCCCAGGCGCGGTCGTCCGCGCCGCCGCCGGCGGCCGCCGCGGCCAGCCGCTCCCGCACCTGGTCCAGGTCCGGCGCGCCGAAGCAGCGCTCGATCACCGCGCCGCGCCCGGCGAGTTCGGCGGGCGGGGCGGGCACGGCGAACCGCGCCAGCACCGCGTCCGGCGCGCCCCCGTCCGGCCCGGTCAGGGCCTCCTGAAGCGCGGGCAGTTCGGCGGCGGGCACGTAGTGCGTGGCCAGGCCGCACCCGACGGCCGCGGCGCCGGTCAGCCGGGCGCCGGTCAGCCCGAGGTACCAGCCGACCGCGCCGGGCAGCCGCGGCAGGAAGTAGGTGGCGCCGATGTCGGGGAAGAAGCCGATCGCCGTCTCCGGCATCGCCAGCACCGCCCGCTCGGTGGCGACCAGCGCCGAGCCGTGCACCGAGATCCCCAGGCCCCCGCCCATCGCGTAGCCGTCGACCAGCGCGGTGTACGGCTTCGGGTAGCGCGCGATCAGCGCGTTGAGCGCGTACTCGGCGCTGAAGTACGCACGGACCGCCGCGTCGTCGCCGGCCATGCCCGCGGCGCGCATCGCCACGATGTCGCCGCCGGCGCAGAACGCCTTGGGCGAGGTGCTGCGCACCACCACCGCGCGTACCGCCGGGTCCTCCCGCCAGCCGCGCAGCAGCGCGCCGATCGCGTGGACCATGTCCAGGTCCAGCGCGTTGAGCGCGCGGGGCCGGTCCAATGCGATGACGCCCGCGCCCGCGGCGGTGACCTCGCCCCGTACCGATGCCGAGGCCCGTGCCGTTCCCATCCGCCGCTCCCGCCGCTCGCCGTCCGCACCGGGGGCGCGCCGCGCCGGCCCGGCCCCCGCCGTAAGGAGGCCGCCCCGGCGGCGGCCCCGGACCGACCCTACGCGGCGGACCTCCGCCTTGATACGCTGCCGGTGAGCCGTGACTGGCGTGCTGGGATGGGTGCAACCATCGGGAAGCGGCTCGTTCTGGACCGAAGTGCCGTACGCCTGGGCCACCCCGTTGCCGAAACCTCCGGAGGACCCCGCCATGGCCGAGCCGTCCGTCCCCTCCCACTCCGCCTCCCCGCAGCGCGACTCTGTCGCCTCGACCGCGTTCCGCAGCGCGCTGGAGGTCGTGCGGAGCGTCGAGCCGCGGGTCGCCGACGCGATCGCCGCCGAGGTCGCCGACCAGCGCGAGATGCTGAAGCTGATCGCGAGCGAGAACTACGCCTCTCCCGCGGTGCTGCTGGCGATGGGCAACTGGTTCAGCGACAAGTACGCGGAGGGCACCGTCGGCCGCCGCTTCTACGCCGGCTGCCGCAACGTGGACACCGTGGAGTCGCTCGCCGCCGAGCACGCCCGCACCGTCTTCGGCGCCGCGCACGCCTATGTGCAGCCGCACTCCGGCATCGACGCGAACCTCGTCGCGTTCTGGGCGGTGCTCTCGCAGCGGGTGGAGCGCCCGGCGCTGGAGAAGGCCGGCGCCCGCCAGGTCAACGACCTGTCCGAGGCGGACTGGGCCGAACTGCGCGCCGACTTCGGCAACCAGCGGATGCTGGGGATGTCGCTGGACGCCGGCGGCCACCTCACGCACGGCTTCCGGCCGAACATCTCGGGCAAGATGTTCGAGCAGCGCAGCTACGGCACCGACCCGGCGACCGGCCTGGTGGACTACGACGCGCTGCGCGCCGCCGCCCGCGAGTTCCGGCCGCTGATCCTGGTCGCGGGCTACTCCGCCTACCCGCGGCTGGTCAACTTCCGCATCATGCGCGAGATCGCCGACGAGGTCGGGGCGACGCTGATGGTGGACATGGCGCACTTCGCCGGGCTGGTCGCGGGCAAGGTGCTCACCGGCGACTTCGACCCGGTGCCGCACGCGAACATCGTCACCACGACCACGCACAAGTCGCTGCGCGGTCCGCGCGGCGGCATGGTGCTGTGCGACGACGCGCTCGCCGAGCACGTGGACCGCGGCTGCCCGATGGTGCTCGGCGGCCCGCTGCCGCACGTGATGGCGGCCAAGGCGGTGGCACTCGCGGAGGCGGCCCGGCCGGAGTTCGGCACGTACGCGCACGCCGTGGTGGACAACGCCCGCTCCCTCGCGGAGGGCCTGCTGCGGCGCGGCGCGACGCTGGTCACCGGCGGCACCGACAACCACCTCGCGCTGATCGACGTCTCCTCCTACGGCCTGAC
This sequence comes from Actinacidiphila sp. bgisy144, assembly GCF_057708105.1. NCBI lineage: Bacteria > Bacillati > Actinomycetota > Actinomycetes > Kitasatosporales > Streptomycetaceae > Actinacidiphila > Actinacidiphila sp. bgisy144. Next base: position 54,483 of record NZ_JBYIRM010000043.1, read on the forward strand.
GGGCCGCCAGGCGGAGGCCGCGCTGCTGGACGCGGGCATCGTCACCAACCGCAACTCGGTGCCGCAGGACCCGAACGGCGCCTGGTACACCTCCGGCATCCGGATCGGCACCCCGGCGCTGACCACCCGGGGGCTGGGCGCGCCGGAGATGGACGAGATCGCCGGCCTGATCGACACGGTGCTGACCGCCGCCACGCCCGCGGCCGCGGCCAAGGGCGGCACCTCGAAGGCGAACTACGTGCTGGACCCGGCCGTCGCGGAGCAGGTCGCGGCGCGCTCCTCGGACCTGCTGGCGGGCTTCCCGCTCTACCCGGGGATCGACCTGAGCTGACGCCCGCCGGGACGCCGAACGGCCCGCCCCTCGTACGTCGATCCGTACGAGGGGCGGGCCGTTCGCGGTGTGGGGTGCTGCGCCGGGCCGCTCAGGTGAAGGACCAGATGACGCCGTGGTTGGCGACGGTGACCGCGACCATGACGGCCAGGTCGGCCACGCCGAGCACCAGGCCGAGGGCGGCGCGGCCGCGGCGGCGGGTGCCGCGGGCGAACGCGACGAGTGCGAGGACGACGGCGACCGGGCCGAGCACGACGTTGAGCACGAGCAGTCCGGGCAGGCCGAGCAGGAAGGAGGCGACCGCCATGCCGTCCGCGTCGCGGACGTTGCGGGAGACCGCCGGGGTCGCGGGGGCGGCCGGGGTGGCGGCGCTGACGGGGTGCGCTGCGGTGTTCACGGTGTTCCTCTCGGAAAACGGTGGGTTCTTCCGGGCGTCGGTCGGGCGCCCGCTCAGCGGTGGCGGCGGGCGATGCCCTCGCGGACGGCGAAACCGAGCAGCCAGGCCGCGATGGCGGCGGCGAGGACGGTGAAGACCGTGAGCGAGGTGTGGGCGGCGGCACCCATCAGGATGCCCATCCCCAGCAGGAGGACGACGAGGCTCATGTCTGCTGCACCTCCAGCGAGTTCGAGATTTCGGATGACAGTTGTTCACTGACTTCTCCAGTGTACGGTGGCCAAAGTCGGAGAACGGTTGTTTACTGAATGACATGAGTCACACTTCCGACGGCCCGCGGCCGCAGCCAGGATCAGGGCCGGGGCCGGGACCGGGACCGGGCACCGGGGAACCCCGGCCGGGCACCCGCCGGGCGCAGAAGCAGCAGACCCGGCAGGCGCTGCTGGACGCGGGCCTGCGCCTGCTGGAGCACCAGAACCTCAGCAGCCTGGGCCTGCGCGAGTTGACCCGGGAGGTCGGTGTCTCGCCCGCCGCCTTCTACCGCCACTTCCCGGACATGGACGGCCTCGGCGTCGCCCTGGTCGGCGAGGCGCTGGGTAGCCTGCACGAGGTGGTCCGCGCGACCCTCGCCGACGGCGCCGACGGCAGCGCGCCCGACGCCCTGATCGACCGGAGCGTCACCTTCACGGCGGCGTACGTCGACGAGCACCGCCCGCACGTCCGCTTCATCGCGCGCGAGCGGCACGGCGGGGTGCGGCCGGTACGGGAGGCGATCGCGGCCGAACTCGACCGGTTCACCGACGAGGTGGCGGCGGGGCTGGCCGTGCAGCCCGCGTCGGCCGGCTGGTCGGGGGCCGAACTGCGGGTGCTCGCCGGGCTCCACGTCGACCACATGGTGGCGACCGCGGCCGAACTGCTGGAGGCGCCGCCCGGCGACGCGGCCGCGCGGGAGCGGATCATGGCCGCGGCCCGGCTGCGGATGCAAATCATCAGCGTGGGCCGGCTGCACTGGCTCGACCCGGCGCCGGACCGGGCAGACCGGGCAGACCAGGCGGGACGAACAGACCGGTCGACGGCACGGGGCCGCCCGGGGCTGCCGGGGCGGACGTGAGGGGCGCGAACTGGGCCTTTTGGAGTCGGTACGGACCTCGGCCCGCTTCCGCACCGGCTCTCCCCCGCCGGCCCGCGCCCCTCTCGTGCGCCGCGGCTCCCAGAGATGCCGCCCCCCGATCATGGGGCGGACGACCGCCGTACGGGAGGACGGAACGCGACAGCCGGTGGTCGAAACGCGCCAGATCACGCGTAGGCTGCTGGAACGTCCCCCGGCGGGCAGCCGCGGGGCCCCCACCCAGGACGACCGCCGACCGCCGGAGTTCCGGTATGCCGCCAGCAGCGCCCACTGCCGACCCCCACCTGTCCACCCGCGCGCACCAGCAGCCCGGCCCGGACGGCGGCGCCGCCCGCGCCGCGCAGGTCCCGCCGCAGACCGAGTCCGTGGTGGTCACCCGCCTGATCGCCACCGCCGCCGCGAAGAGCCCGCGCGAGGCGGAACAGCTCGCGCGCGCCGCGGGGCTGCCCCACCTGCTGACCTCGCCGGAGACCACCCGTGCCCCCTCCGCGCACACCTACCGGCTGTGGGGCGCGGTGCTCGCGCACACCGGCTGCCGCGACGCCGGCCTGCTGGCTGCCGAGGGCTACCGGCCCGGCCTGCTCGACGTGTTCGACTACCTGATGTCCTCCGCGCCGACCGTCGGCGAGGGCCTGACCCGCGAGGCCGCCCACATCCACCTGATCAGCAGCAACTCCCTGCTCACCATCGAGGAGTCCGGGGACGAGGTGACCATCGGCTACGGCGTGCGGCGCGGCGACGACGAACTGCGCTGGGTGGTCGCGGAGTTCGCGATGGCGGTGCTGACCGCGCAGCTCCGGCACGCGACCGGGCGCGAACTCGGCCCGGTCCGGCTGGAGTTCGCCCACCGGGCGCCGCGGCGGCAGGCGCCGTACCGGGAGTCGTTCGGAGCCGCCCGGCTGGAGTTCGGCGCGGACGCCGACGCGCTGACGCTGCACCGGCGGGACCTGGAGCGGCCGTTGGACACCGCCGACCCCGCGCTGGCCGCGATCATGCTGCGCGCGGCCGCCGCCACCCCGCCCCCGCAGGCGCCCGCGGCAACGACAGCGACAGCGCCCGCGATGACGGATGCCGCTCCCGTTCCCGGGCTGCGTGAGCTGATCGCCACCCAACTGCCCTACGGGCGCCCCTCGTTGGCGGAGGCGGCGCGGCGGCTGGCGATCAGCCCGCGCACCCTGCAACGGCGGCTCGGCGACTTCGGCACCACCTGGCGGGCCGAACTGGACACCGTACGGCGTGAGCAGTGGCTGCGGCACGAGGAGGCGGGATCGGCGCAGCGCGCGGCGCGGCTGGGGTTCGCCGAGTCGCGCTCGCTGCGGCGGGCGATGAGCCGCTGGGACGCGGACGCGCGGGAGGGCCGCGCGGCGGGCGACGGCGGCGGCACCGAGGAGACCGGGACCGGCCGCCGGGCCGGCAGAGCGCAGGAGGCGGGCACGGCGTGAGCGACGGGACCGAGCGGGCCGGAGGCGAAGAGGGCGGCGGGGGCGGGGAGATCAGCGAGGGCGGCGACCCGGTGTGCTGGCTGGACCGGGTGTGCGAGGAGTGCGGGGCCTTCCGCGAGACGGCCGGCCCGGACTGCGCCCGCTGCGGCACTCCCTTCCCGGGCGCCGTCACCCCGCCCCCGCCCTCGCCATCCTCGGAAGGACCCCAGCCGCCCGGGCGGCGGGCCGACCGGTGAGCCGCGGCGCCGTCCTGGTCTTCAGCGCGACCGCCGGCTACCGGCACGCGTCGATCGGCGCCGGGGCCGCCGCACTCGCCGAACTCGCCGCCGCACAGGGCCTGTCCACCCGCCACACCGAGGACCCCGACGACCTGCGCCCGGCCGCGCTGGCCGGCTGCGCGGCCGTGGTCTTCCTCTCCCCCACCGGCGAGGTCCTGCACGACCGGGCCCGGGCGGCGCTGCGCGGCCACGTCACCGGCGGGGGCGGTTTCCTCGGTGTCCACGCGGCGGCGTGCGCGGAGTACGACTGGCCGTACTACGGCGAGTTGCTCGGCGCGCGCTTCGCCGGGCACCCGCCCCTCCAGCCCGCCGACGTCCTCGTCCACGACCGCGGCCACCCCGCCACCGCACACCTGCCGGCCCGCTGGCGCTGGACCGACGAGTGGTACGACTTCCGCGCCGGACCGGCCGGACGGGCGGTGCGGGTGCTGGCCTCCGTGGACGAGGGCAGCTACGACGGCACCCGGACGGGCACGGACCACCCGCTGGTCTGGTGCCACCGGGCGGGCGGCGGGCGGGTGTTCTACACCGCGCTCGGGCACCTCCCGTCCGCCTACGCCGACCCGGACTTCCGCCGCCACCTCGGCGGGGCGCTGGCATGGTGCGCCGGGGCGGCGGAGTGAGGCTCGTCCCGATCGCCCGCGGGGGGCGCGCGTTGCAGCGTACACGCCCGTAATTCCGGCCTTCCGCATACTCCTCGGGCGACGGCGCTACTACGCTGAGTGGCAGCAGGAGAGTGGCGGCGCCGGGGAACGGGAGGGCCGTATGGACGCTGGACCTGCACGGGCGGTCGAGCCGGACGTCGTACGATCCGGGGGGCGGCCCGCCGAGCAGTTGGCGCGGTTACTGGGCCGCGCCCGCAACGGCGCGCAGGCCGCGCGGCAGCTGGCCGAGGTGCGCGGCGCGCTGATGCACTACTGCGGCCTCCAGTCCTGCCGCCACACCAACGGGCCGCCGCGGGCGATGGACCGGCGCACCTACCGGCACAGCTTCCTGCTGCCGGACGGCGGGGTGCGGCTGGTGTGGGAGCTGGAGCACAACACCGGGCCCGGCGGGGAGCTGACCCGCGCGGTCTTCACCGACCGGGGCGAGCTGGCGCTCGCCGAGTGGGAGGCCGACACCGCGTTCGGGACGCCGCTGCCCATGCGGACCGGGCCCGGCCCGGCCGACCTCGCGGACCTCGCGGACCTCGCCGGGTCGGCCGGTCTGCCGGGTGCCGAGCCGCTGCCCTCGGCGAGCGGCCGCAACCGGGCGTACACCGAGGCCGGTTCGCCCGAGCACGCCCGCCGCCTGCTGCGCCGCGCGGCCAACGCGAACCCGCCGGGGGCCGACGTCCAGGGCCGCCTGCACGCGGCGGTCGCCCACACCATCGGCATGGTGGGCCGCCGCAGCACGCACGTCGCCGGGCGCACGGTGACCTGGTCGCTGTACGAGCACGCCTTCCTGCTGCCCGACGGCACCGAGCTGAGCCTGTGGGAGATCGACCACACCCGCACGCCGACCGGCAGCCCGGTGTGCGAGGTCTACGCCACCCGCGACGCCGCCCTGGACACGGCGGTCCGCCGCATCGAGGCCGGCTGAGCCCCGCTGAGCCCCGCCGGGCCCTGGTCCCACCCGACCGCCGCCCCCGGTCCGCACCGGGCCGCCGGCCCTGCTACGCGTTCGCCGCGTCGTGCTGCTCCCGGTGGGCGAGGACCTGGTCCATGTTGCCCTGCGCCCACTGCCGCAGCCCGCGGGTCAGGTGGTGCAGCGACAGGCCGAGGCCGGTCAGCTCGTAGGTGACCGTGACCGGCACCGTGGGGGTCACGGTGCGGGTGAGCAGGCCGTCGCGTTCGAGGGCGCGCAGGGTCTGGGTCAGCATCTTCTGGCTCACGCCGGCCAACTGCCGTGCCAGCTCGGAGTAGCGCATCGCCCGCGGGGTGCCGCCCTCCCCGCCGCCGCCCAGGGCGCACAGGATCAGGACCACCCACTTGTCCGCGATCCGGTCGAGCAGCTGGCGGCTGGGGCACCCCGCGAGGAACGCGTTGTACTCCGCCGCGGCCTGTGCCTTCCGTTCCGCCCTGGTCGCCACCGGTCCCACCTCTCACCCACGGGTCGTTACGCACTTCAGAGTGTCTCCTTCCCGAAAGGAAGCACCTCTCCAAGAATGGTGCAAGGGGACCTCAGAGACCACCCCCGTACGGCACGAAGCGAAAGGCACGGCAAATGAGCACGCCCTCCACACCCCTTCCCGGCGGACTTTTCCCGCTGGGCGACAAGGCCGTCACCCGGTTCGGATACGGCGCGATGCAGCTGGCCGGCCCGGGAGTCATGGGGCCGCCCGCGGACCACGACGGCGCGCTGGCCGTCCTGCGCGAGGCGGTCGCCCTCGGCATCACCCACATCGACACCAGCAACGCCTACGGTCCGGGGGTCACCAACGCGCTGATCCGCGAGGCGCTGCACCCGTACCCCGACTCGCTGCTCATCGCCACGAAGGTGGGGGCGAACCGCGACGCGCAGGGCGGCTGGCCCACGGCCCGGCGCCCGGAGGACCTGCGCAGGCAGGTCCACGAGAACCTCGACTCCCTCGGCGTCGAGGCCCTCGACCTGGTCAACATGCGGATGGGCGACGCCATGGGCACCCGGCCCGGCTCGATCGCCGAGGCGTTCGGCACCCTCGCCGACCTGCGGCGCGAGGGGCTGATCCGCCACCTCGGCGTCAGCAACGCCACCGCGGAGCAGGTCGCCGAGGCCCGCGGCATCGCCCCGGTCGTGTGCGTGCAGAACATGTACAACCTCGCCCACCGCCACGACGACGCCCTCGTGGACGACCTGGCCGCCGACGGCATCGCCTACGTGCCGTTCTTCCCGCTGGGCGGCTTCGCGCCGCTCCAGTCCGAGGCCCTCTCGCGCGTCGCGGACCGGCTCGGGGCGACGCCGATGGCGGTCGCGCTGGCCTGGCTGATGCAGCGCTCGCCGAACATCCTGCTCATCCCCGGCACCTCCTCCACCGCCCACCTGCGGGAGAACGCCGCCGGCGCCGCCCTCCCGCTGTCGGCCGAGGACCTGGCCGCGCTGGACGCCATCGCCGGCTGACCCGGCGCGGTGCGAAGGCGCCCTACGGGCCGTGCGGCTCCCGGCAGGCGCAGGCGGGGGCGCCTTCGCCGTCGGCGAGTTTGATGAGGGTCAGCCGGGACAGCGGCGGCGGCGCGCCGGTGCGGCCGGCCCGCCGCCAGGCGATGAGCACGGTCAGCCGGATCATCTTCCGGGCCACGTACACCAGCAGCGCGGCGAGCGGGAGTTCGGCGACCACCGCGGTGACGACCGCGCCGGCCAGTTCGTCGCTGTTCCAGTCCAGCACGATGTCGAACCAGGCGTCGCAGCACAGCAGGGCGGCGGTGACCAGCGCCCACGGGATGAAGATCTGGAGCCGCCGCCAGGCGCACAGCGCGGTGATGCCGATCGCCACGATCAGGGCGCAGTCGAAGCCGACCCAGGCGAAGCGCCACTGGTCGACCTCGTGGTGGTCGGGCAGGCTCGCCGACAGGTAGCCGATCCACGGCACGAGGAAGAGAAAGCTGCCCGTGACGACGGCGAGGAACAGTTGGCGCAGGTGCCGCACGTGCGGGTCGTGCGGCGACGGGACCTCGTCATCCATGCCGTCCACTGTGCCAAAGGCACCGCCACCCGGCGCCGCGGACCTGCGGCCGCGTCCCCGCCTCAGGAGCACGGCACCGGGCCGAACGGGTCGAGGGAGCCGACGGTGTCGGCCAGGCAGCGGAAGGCGTCCTCGCCGAGCGGCTCGACCACCCGGGCCCGCAGCGTCCGCGCGAGCAGCACTGCCGCGGCCCGTACGGACCCGGCGCCGGCCGGGGTCAGCGCGGTGTGGACGACCCGGCGGTCGGTGGCGCAGGGGCGGCGCTCGACGAGCCCCGCGCCTTCGAGCCGGTCCACCAGCTTGGTGGTGCCCGCGGTGGAGAAGCCGAGGGCGGCCGAGAGCTGGTTCATCGGCGCGGCCCTGCCGGGTGCGGCGGCCAGGAACATCAGGGCCTGGAAGGAGCTGGGCGCCAGCTCCTGCTCGGCCTCGACGACGGCGAGCATGCCGTCAGTGAGCCGCCGCACCCCGGTGTGAAGGGCGTGCCACCGCGTGAGCAGGGCCAGCTCGTCCGCGTCGGGGCCCGGGTGCACCGCGCTGCGGCTCGGGGGTTGCGCCACCATGGGGCCCAGTATCCCCCGGCCGCCTTCCGGCCGGTCACCCGGGAGCCCGTACGGCAGCCCGGGCAGACATCGGATGCCTGCCCCTGTCCCTACCCCTGCCCCCTGTGTCTGCGGCCCGCGCCGACGGCCGACTCCCGTTCAGTCCCGGCCCGTCCCCCGGTACAGCTCCAGTTCGCCGTCCAGCTCCAGCGCCAGCACCGTGGCGTACGGGTCGACGTCGCGGGGCGCGGGCGCGTCGATCCACAGCACGCCGGGCACGTCGTGCAGCCCGCCGGTGACGTGGTGGCCGACCTCCGTGCCGGTGCCGAGCACCGTGGCCCGCCGGACGGCGTTGCGCAGGCCGCGCACCGACACCGTCTCGCGCGGCGGGTCGAAGCAGGTCAGGTACAGGGTGCGGCGGTCGGCCGACAGCGTGCTGGGACCGTAGTGGTGGCCGGGCGGCAGTCCGGCCGAGGTCCCGTACACCGCCGGCGCGTGCCGGGCGGTCCAGGCGCCCAGGCCCTCCAGGCGGTCGGCCTGCTCGGGCGTGATCGTGCCGTCCTCGCGCGGGCCGACGTCCAGCAGCAGGTTGCCGCCGGCGCCGACGGTCTCGGCGAGGTAGCGGACGAGCTGGCCGACCGACTTGTGCCGGTGGTCCTGCGGCTGGAAGCCCCAGGAGTCGTTGACCGTCAGGCACAGCTCCCAGGGGCCGTCCGGTGCCACGAGCGGGACGCCCTGCTCGGGTGTGGCGTAGTCGCCGCGGTGCAGCATGCGGGCGTTGAGCACGGCTTGCGGGGTGACTGCGAGGATGTCGTCGGCGAGCGCGTCGATGCCCCACTGCTCGGCGGACCGCTCCCACTCCCCGTCGAACCACAGCAGGTCGGGCCGGTAGCGGGTGGTCAACTCCCGCACCTGCGCGTCGCGGTAGGCCAGGTAGCGGCGCCACGCGGCCGGGTCCTCGGCGCCCGGTTCCGGGGCGCTGAACCGGCTGTCGTTGACGGGGATGCCGGCCGTGCCGCCGGCCGGCGACGGGTGGCGCACGGTCGCGTAGTCGGGGTGGGACCAGTCGGAGTGCGAGTAGTACAGCCCGACGCGCAGGCCGTGCGCGCGCAGCGCGTCGGCGTAGCCGCCGACCAGGTCGCGCCCGGCGGGGGTGTCGCGGGCCACGGACAGGCCCTGCTGCGCGGTGTCCCACAGGGCGACGCCGTCGTGGTGGCGGGCGGTGAGCACCGCGTAGCGGGCGCCGGCCCGGGCGAACAGCCGCGCCCAGGCGTCGGGGTCGTAGCGGGCGGCGGTGAACCCGGCGAGCTGGCCGAAGTACTGCTCGCGGCTGACCCTGCCGTCGTAGAACGCCCACGACTCCGGGACGCCGTCGACCGCGTAGACGCCGTAGTGCACGAAGATGCCGAGCTTGGCGTCGGAGAACCAGGGTTGCATGGGCATGAGCCGCACCCACTCCCATACATCGGAGGTATGACCGGACGGCTTGACCTTAAGTCGCCCCGCGCCGCCGATCAATCCCCGGCCGCCCCAAGATCGGAGAGCGCTCTCCCACCGTGGTATAAAGGCAGGTATGACCACCAGCCGTCCGGGTCGACCGCACCTGCCCACACTCGAAGACGTCGCACGGTCCGCCGGGGTCTCGCGGGCGACGGTCTCCCGGGTGGTCAACGGCACGCGGAACGTCGACCCGGAGATCCAGAAGGTGGTCCAGCAGGCGGTGGCCCGCACCGGCTACGTGCCGAACCGCGCGGCCCGCACGCTCGTCACCCGCCGCACCGACGCGGTCGCGCTGGTCTTCTCGGTGCCCGGGCACGGCGCCGACGACCCCTTCATGTCACGGGTGTTCAGCGACGCGTTCTTCGGCCGGATCGTCGGCGGCCTTCTCACGGTGCTGCGGCCGCGCGACATGCACCCGGTGCTGATGCTCGCCGACTCCGACCAGGCGCGGCGCGAACTCGTCACCACCCTGCGCCAGCAGCACATCGACGGCGTGGTGCTGGTCTCGATCGCCCCCGCCGACCCGCTGCCCGCCCTGCTGGCCGAAGCCGGGCTTCCCGTGGTGCTCTTCGGCCGCCCGGCGGAGCCGGTGCCGATCAGCTTCGTGGACATCTCCCAGCAGGCGGGCGTCGAACTGGCCGTCGACCACCTCGTCTCGCTCGGCCGCACCCGCCTCGCCACCATCGCCGGCCCGCACGACTCCCCCGCCGGACGGGACCGCCGCGCGGCCTTCCGCGCCGCGGTGACCGGCCACGGCCACCCGCGCCCGCCCGCCGTCGAGGGCGACTTCACACAGGAGAGCGGCGAGGCGGCGATGCGCGCGCTGCTGGCCGAACACCCGGACACCGACGGGGTGTTCGTCGCCAACGACCTGATGGCGCAGGGCGCGCTGCTCGCCCTGCGCGACCTCGGCCGCCGGGTGCCGGAGGACATCGCCGTGGTCGGCTTCGACGACAGCAGCGCGGCGACCGCCTCCCGGCCGCTGCTGACCACCGTGCGGCAGCCGGTGGAGGACATGGCCGCGGAGATGGGCCGGCTGCTGCTCGCCCTCATCGACGACAGTGCCCAGCAGACCCGTTCGGTGATCTTCAGGACGACGCTCGTCCGCCGCCGGTCCGCCTGACGCCGTCCGCCCAGGGCCTGTTGCGGCGGGCGGCCCGAGCGGAGCGGCCCGAGCAGGACGACCGTCGCCGACCCGACCGACACCGACCCGGGCGGCTCAACTCCCGGCCGGCTCCGCGGTGATCGCGATGACCGTGGCCACGATGCCCTCGTGGACGATCCAGCGCCCGGTGAACACGTCCGGGCCGACGCCCTCGGCCAGCAGCGGACCGGGCACCAGCAGCCGTGCGGTGAAAGTGCCTTGGGGCGGACCGGACAGCAACGGCTCCTCGGTCAGGAGGAGTTCGGCCTCCTCGAAGCCGAGCATCCGGTGGTGGTAGGGATACCACGCCTTGTAGACGGTCTCCTTGGCGCTGAACAGCACCCGGCCCCAGTGGATCTCGGGCCGCTTGCCGGTCAGTTCGGCCAGCGCCGCGCGCTCCTCGGGCGTGGAGTGGATGACGTCCAGCACGCCGTCGGGCAGCGGGCCGTGCGGCTCGGCGTCGATGCCCAGCGCGAGGACGTCGGCGGCGCGCGCCACGGCCGCCGCCCGGTACCCCTCGCAGTGCGTGATGCTGCCGACGACGCCCGCCGGCCAGACCGGGGCGCCGCGGTCGGCGTCGTCACGCGGGATGGGCCCCGCGGGCACCCCGAGCGCGGCGAGTGCCTCGCGCGCGCAGGCCCGCCCGGCGGCGTGCTCGGCACGGCGCTTGGGCACCGCGCGGGCGACGGCGGGCTCCTCCTCGGGCAGCAGCGGGACCCGGTCGAGCTCGTCGCCGTAGGCGACGCGGGTGCGGACCGCGGCGGGGACCAGGCGCTCGATCATCGCGCCGCCCCCGGCCGGCCGGCGAGGATGCGGCGCGGGCCGAGCGGTCCGGCGGCCCGCGCACCCCACTCGCGCGGGTAGCCGAGCGACGCCTCGGTGAAGCGGACGCCGTCGCGGTGGATGATCCGCGGGATGTGCAGATGGCCGTAGACGACCTCGGTGGCGCGGAAGCGCAGGTGCCAGTCCTCGGTGAGCTCGGTGCCGCACCACAGCGCGAACGACGGGTAGCGCAGCACGCGGGTCGGTTCGCGGTGCAGCGGCCAGTGGTTGGCCAGCACCGTCGGCAGCTCGGGGTCCAGGGCCGACAGGCGCTCGGCGGTCTGCGCGACGCGGGCCCGGCACCAGTCGTCGATGCCGGGCAGCGGGTCGGGGTGCAGCAGCATCTCGTCGGTGCAGACGACGCCCAACTCGCCGGACTGCTCCAGCGCCTGCGCCTTGGTGGTGGCGCCGGGGGTGCCGTCGCGCCACGTGTAGTCGTAGAGCAGCGCCATCGGGCAGACGGCGACCGGGCCGTTCACGCCCTCCCAGACCGGGTACGGGTCCTCGGGGGTGATGACGCCCAGGCCGCGGATCTGCTCGACCAGGTACCGGTAGCGGGCCTCGCCGCGCAGCGTCAGCGCGTCCTTGGGGTGCGTCCACAGCTCGTGGTTGCCGGGCAGCCAGATGACGGTGCCGAAGTTCTCCTTGAGGGTGCGCAGCGCCCACAGGATGTCCTCGGCGATCTCGCCGACGTCGCCGGCCACGATCAGCCAGTCGCCGTCACCGCCCGGCCGCATCTTCTCGACGATGTCGCGGTTGGCCTCATAGCCGACGTGCAGGTCGCTGATCGCGAGGAGTTGCGGGGCGCCGGCGGTCGATGTCTGCACGGTTCCGATCATGTCAGACGCCTCCCCGTCCGCGGTACGACTTCCGCGGTCGGCTCGGCGTTTTGCGCCCCGGCGGCCGTGGAACCGTCCCAAGATGCCCGGTGCGTACGGGTATTGGCGCCCGCGGTGGGGCGCGGGGCGGGAGCCGTACGGCGCTCAGGCCCGGTCGACCAGGACCGCGGCGCCCTGCCCGACCCCGACGCACATGGTGGCCAGGCCGCGGGCCGCGCCGGTGCGGCGCATCCGGTGCAGCAGGGTGGTGAGGATACGGGCGCCTGAGCAGCCGAGCGGGTGGCCGAGCGCGATGGCGCCGCCGGTGGGGTTGACCAGGTCGGGGTCGATGCCGAGTTCGCGTACGCAGGCGAGCGCCTGGGCGGCGAACGCCTCGTTGAACTCGGCCTCCTGGACGGAGTCGACACCGCGGCCGAGCCGGGCCAGGGCGCGGCGGGTGGCCGGGACCGGGCCCATGCCCATGACGTCGGGGTGCACACCCGCGCTGGCGCCCGCGGCGTAGCGGCCCAGGGACTCGAGGCCGAGGTCGGCGAGCGCGTCCTCGCTGACCAGCAGGAGCGCGGCGGCCCCGTCGTTCATGGGCGAGGAGTTGCCCGCGGTGACGCTGCCGCTGGCCCGGAAGACGGGGGCGAGGGCGGCGAGGCGTTCGGCGGTGGTGTCCTCGCGGATGCTCTCGTCGGCGGCGACCACCACCCCGTCGGGGCGGGTGACGGGCAGGATCTCGGCGTCGAAGAGGCCGTCCTTGCGGGCCCGCGCGGCGTTGCGGTGGCTGCGCAGCGCGAAGGCGTCCTGGTCGGCGCGGCTGACGTCGTGGCGCGCCGCGACCTCCTCGGCGGTCTCGCCCATGGACAGCACGCCGTGCAGGTCGCTCATCCGCGGGTTGGTCAGGCGCCAGCCGAGGCGGGTGTCGTGGGTCTGGAGGGCGCGCGGCAGGGCCTCGTCGGGGCGGGCCATGACGAAGGGGGCGCGGCTCATCGACTCCGAGCCGCCGGCCAGCACCACGTCGGCCTCGCCGGCGGCGATCGTGCGGGCGGCGGTGGTGACGGCCTCCATGCCGGAGGCGCACAGCCGGTTGACGGTCGCGCCCGGCACGCTGTCGGGCAGCCCGGCGAGCAGGACGGCCATCCTGGCGACGTTGCGGTTGTCCTCGCCGGACTGGTTGGCGGCGCCCCAGTAGACGTCGTCGATCCGGGCCGGGTCGAGGGCGGGGACGCCGTCGAGCAGGCCGCGGATGACGGTGGCCGCGAGGTCGTCGGGCCGGACGGTGGACAGTGCACCGCGCAGGCGCCCGATCGGAGTGCGGCGGGCGGCGGCGAAGTGGACTGGGCGCATCGCGGGCTCCTCGGTACCGGAAAACTAGCACCGAGAGTTTAAGCCGGTTCCGGCCCGGCGTACACCGTCCCGGGCCGTGCGTGCGGCCGGCCGGCCGGCGGGGACAGGTTCCCGCCGCGCCCCGCGTGCGCGCCGGCGGCCGCCGGGCGTCAGCCGCGCTCGCGGCGGCCGTGCAGCCGCTCCAGCTCGCGGCGGTCGCGCTTGGTGGGGCGGCCGGCACCGCGGTCGCGCACCCCCATCGCGAGGGCGTCGGTGCGCGGCGGCGGGGGCGGGCTGTTGTCGACGTACGCCTCCGCGGCGACCGGGGCGCCGACCCGCTTGGCGAGCAGCCGGGACACGACGACCACGCGCTCGCGCCCGGCGTGCAGCAGCCGTACCTCGTCGCCGACCTTCACCGCCTGCGCGGGCTTGACCCGCTCGCCGTTGACCTTCACGTGCCCGGCCCGGCAGGCGGTCGCCGCCTGCGACCTGCTCTTGGTCAGCCGTACGCACCAGATCCAGGAGTCGACGCGGACGCTGCCGCCGGGGTGCTCGTGTTCTGCCGCCATGGGGGAAGCCTACGGCGGGCGGCCACCGCTTTTCCGGGGTTCGGCCGGACGGGTGACGGCGTCGCGCCAGGTGGGCGCGGTCCGGCCGGAAACAGGCGGGGCGGGCGCGGGCGGGCGGCGCGGGCGCTGGATGCGCCTTTGGTGGGGCAGGCACGGGCGGCTGCCGCCCGAGGCGCCGCGGCCGGCGTTCGAACAGGCCGCGGCCGACGGGTGGCCGGCGCCGACCGGGACGTACGTGTCCACGACGGCGGCCGGTGAGCGCGAGGCGGCGGCGCTCACCCGGGTTGTGGACGTGCCGGCTGGACGAGCGGTGGACGACCTGCGCGCGGCGCCCGGCGCGATCGCGAACCGGCTCCTGGCCGAGGACTGGGCGGTGAGCGGCCCGAACCGGCGCCGCCGAGCGGCGCACCGGCGGGCGGCCTCGCAGGTCCGCGGGGCCGCCCACCGCGCGGGCGCGGTGCCGCGCGGTCAGCGCGCGTACACCGCCACGAAGTCCCGCGTGGCCTGGACGTAGTAGCGGTCCGGCGGGTCCTCGAAGTCGAGGATGTTCGTGGGCTTGGGGTTGGACGGGTCGCGGCTGCTGTCGTAGGACATGAACGACGGCCAGGCGCGGTTCATGTCCAGCGGCATGGCGCGGACCGCGCCGGCGCGCTGCATCAGGTCGGCGAGGCTCTGCGCGGACAGCGCCTGCCCGACGACCATGATGATGTCGCCCTGGGCGGTGACGCCGACCCCGGAGCGGGGGACGAACATGCCGCCCTGGTCGGCGACGCCCCACTTGGACCCGTCGTCGATGTCGGGCACCACCTTGCCGTCGTCGACCATCAGCTCCAGGCACTGGCGGACGCCGACGACGTCGGGGGTCATCCGCACGTCGCGGCCCCAGACGCCGACCTTGATGGAGCCGTCCTTGTAGAAGACCTCCGAGGCGGCGCCGTCGCGCAGTTCGCCGTCGGTCCTGCCGTCGAGGTAGAAGCCGCCGCGGGAGCCGCCGTCGGTGATGCGGAAGCCGCCGTTCCAGGTGGCGACCAGGCCGGTGCGGCTGCCCTTGGGGATGGTGGGCGGCACGTCGAAGGTGCCGCCGGGCTCCATGAAGCCGGGGTGGAGCTGGAAGCGGGCGTGCTTGCCGCTGATCCAGGCGACGGCCGCCTCGTAGGAGGTGTGCTCCTCGTCGGGGCGGACATAGGTGCCCTGGACGATCGGTTCGCCGTGGGCGCTGCTGAGGGTGCGGTAGACGCCCTCGCCGGGCAGCGCCGGGCTGACCGGCGGCGTCATGGCCGCGCGCATGGGGATGAGGGGCTGGGCCGGGGCGGCGGCGTGGGCGCCGGGGGCGGGGGCCGCGGCGGCGCCCGCGGTGGCCTTCATCCGGGCCAGCGCGTCGGCGGACAGGGTGCCGCCGACCTTCGGCGGGTGCATCCGGTACTGGACGTTCTCCAGCTTGTCGACGACGAAGCCGAGTTCGTGGTCGCGGGCCCACTCCGCCAGCCGGGCCTGGGTGCTGTCCTTGCCGGGGTAGGTGAGCGCCTTGCCGACCGACCAGCCGACGGTGCCGACGCACACCACGCACACGCCGAGCGCGCCGCGGGTCACCATGCGGCGGCGGCGCAGCTGACCGGGGGTCAGGTCGCGGCGGTGCTTCCAGGGCAGCAGTCGCCTGCGCGGTCCGCGTCCGCGTCCGCCTCCGCCGCCCGGCGGGTCGACGGTGTCACCGCCGGGCTGCTGTTCCGCGATCGTCATGCCGCTCCCTCCGCGTGCCGCGCGCACGTTAATACGCTTTTCCTACGTATTGACCGGAAAGGCGGTGGTCCTATCACGCGAACGCCGGGAAACACCCGGCCGCCGCACCCGGCCCCGCGCACCCGCCGAAACGGTGCTCAACCGGGCGCCACCGCGGGGCCGGCAGTGACGGAAGTGGCCGAATCCTTTCGAAGGAGCCGGGTGCTCTGAGAGGATGCCCCTGCGGCTCGCGGCCGCCCTGACACGGCCGTAGGCAGCGCATTTCGCCCAGGCGGGGTGCCACACGAGGAGGCGGTGGTCTGCGGATCACCGCCTCCTCGTGCTGTCGCACCCGGCCGCGCACTGGCCGGTACGGCCCTCTTGACGCCGCTACGGCAGCGTCGCCACCACCGCCGCGTACGACAGGCCGGCGCCGTAGCCGAGCAGCAGCGCGGTGTCCCCGGAGGAGACGTCGCCGGCGGCCAGCACCGTGTCCATCGCCATCGGGATCGACGCCCCCGAGGTGTTGCCGCTGGTGACGATGT
Organism: Actinacidiphila sp. bgisy144; assembly: GCF_057708105.1. NCBI lineage: Bacteria > Bacillati > Actinomycetota > Actinomycetes > Kitasatosporales > Streptomycetaceae > Actinacidiphila > Actinacidiphila sp. bgisy144. The sequence goes on from NZ_JBYIRM010000043.1 coordinate 70,682, forward strand.
CCTTGGCGACGGCGACCCGGGCCGGCAGCCCCATGGACCTGGTCATGCTGTCGATGATCCGCTCGTTGGCCTGGTGCGGGATGAAGGCGTCCAGGTCCTCCGGCCGCAGGCCCGCGGCCTCGACCGCCCGCGTGGCCACCTTCGCCATCTCGTACACCGCCCAGCGGAAGACCCGCTGGCCGTCCTGGCGCAGGGCGGGGAAGGGGTGGCCGGGGTCGTCCCTGAGGGTGTTCCACGGCACGCTCTGCCGGATCGCGTCGGCCTGCGAGCCGTCGGCGCCCCACACCGCCGGGCCGATGCCGGGGGTCTGCGAGGGGCCCACCACGACCGCGCCGGCGCCGTCGCCGAAGATGAAGGCGGTCGAACGGTCCGTCAGATCTATGATGTCCGACATCCTTTCCACCCCGACCACCAGTACGTGGCCGCCCCGGGCCCGCACCGCGTCGGAGGCGAGCACCACACCGTGCACGAACCCGGCGCAGCCCGCGGAGATGTCGAAGCCCGCGGCCCGGTCGGCGCCCACCCGGTGGGCGATCTCGGTGGCGATCGCCGGGGTCTGGAGCAGGTGCGTGAAGGTCGCGGCGATCACGCAGGTCACGTCGTGCGGGGTGATCCCCGCGGCGGCGATCGCCTTGAGGGCGGCCGCCTCGGCCATCACGCCCAGCGTCTCGTCCGGCTCGGCCCAGCGCCGGGTCACGATGCCGGTCCGGGCGCGAATCCACTCGTCGGAGGAGTCGATGTGGCGGCACGCCTCCACGTTGTCCACGATCCGCCGCGGGCGGTACGCACCCACTCCGAGAATGCGGCTGTGCGGTGCCCCCATGGGCACGGCGATCTCAGCTTTCATGGGAGCCTTTCAGGCCATCGACCGGCCGGGAGGTCCACACCCCCGGCCGCGGCGCCCCCACGGGCGCCCCGACGATTCTCCCGCGCGCGCCGCCCCCCGGCGCACAGCCACCCCGGCACCGGACCACTTCGGCCACGGCGTCCCCGCCCGACCACGGGACTTGCCGCCCCCGCGGAACGAAGCGCCCGGCGCGGGCGAACGGTTCCCGGCCACGGGCGCAGCGGCGCATACCCCGGCCCCGGGGGGGGGGGGGGGGGGGGGGGGGGGGGGGGGGGGGGG